>JAJDDX010000058.1 GCA_029260055.1 Phycisphaerae bacterium | reverse complement strand
CCCTGACGCTCGACCGCCGCCCTGCGCAGAGTACTCGCGGGCGCGACCGACTCTATCCGGAATACATTGCATAATCGCTATAGATGGCCCGCCTTGCCCGCCCGACGAGCCGACTTGCCGCGGGTGCCGCGGATTCATAGGATGCCCGCCAAGCGCGTCCAATCTTCAGCCGCGCAAACCGTATCGGACCTTGGGAAGACTCGACCTGGCGATCACGAGAGAGATGCCTATGACACCCGCCCTTTCGAACAAACGAGCGTTAGTCTGCGGCGCCTCACAGGGCATCGGGCGGGCATGTGCACACGCCATCGCGCGCCTAGGGGCAAGTGTCACGGTCGTCGCGCGGGACGAGCCGGCATTGAAGGAAGTCGCTTCGCAACTCGACACGGCTGAAGGTCAGGCGCACGGCCACCTGGTGGCGGACTTCACCGACGCCGCGGCGGTTAAGAATCGCGTCAGGTCGGACATCGATGCCAACGGCCCGTTTCATGTCCTTATCAACAACACCGGCGGGCCGCCTTCCGGCGCACTGATGGACGCCACCACGGATGATCTGACAGCCGGCTTGAGCAAGCACGTCCTCGCCTACCAGCTTCTGGTTCAGACGATCGTGCCCGGCATGAGGAACGCGGGCTACGGGCGGATCATCAACATCATCTCGACCTCCGTGCTGCTGCCGATCCAAGGCCTCGGGGTGTCCAACACGACGCGCGGCGCCGTGGCCAACTGGGGACGCACGCTTGCTGGAGAACTCGCTCCGTTCGGGATCACGGTCAACAACGTGCTGCCGGGCTTCACGGCAACGGCTCGCCTCACCTCGCTCCTTCAGAAGAAAGCGAACAAACTCGGCAGAACGCTCGAAGAGATCGAGGACGAAGCCAAAGCCGCGATCCCGATGCACCGCTTCGCCACACCCGACGAAATGGGCCACGTCGTCGCCTTCCTCGCATCGCCCGAAGCCTCGTACCTGACGGGCGTCAACCTGCCCATCGACGGCGGCCGAACAGCCGTCCAATAGACCTCGACGGTCCGGCCCGGCGCCGACCCTGCCGTGCCAAGACCTCGGCACTCGACACTGCGCTAATCGAGCGTGCGCAGGACCGCTCTGACCGGGCTCGCGTCGAACCCCACGAGCGGCAGAGGAAGCGAGATCAGTTCATAAGTCCCGTCAAGGACAGCACTTAGGACGAGGCCCTCCAGGATGGCCATGTCGCGATTCAGACACACGAGGTGCGACGCGAGATCCTTCGAATCGAACAGGTCGACGCTCGGCGTGTCGATCCCCACGGTTCTAACTCCGCTGTCGGCAAGCCACTCGATCAACGAGGGCGCCGGCGCCGCGAAGTCGTCATTGAATACGTGCGGGTCCGGATAAGTCCCCGTGTGGATAAGCACCCGCTCGGCCGTGATGGGCACCGTAATGGCACTCGGCTCGATGCGCGTTCGCGGCTGGGCCTTCACCGTGATCACCTGACAAGGGCCCAGGTAATACGCGAGTGACCGCTGATCGATAGCGGGCGCGTCGGCGCCGTAGTGGCTCGGCGCGTCGGCATGCGCTCCTAAGTGCGCGGTCGCGCGCAACGTCGACAGCGTGAGGTTGCCACCTCGCGCCATGTCGCAGAGCACCTCGCGTGTCGGCGGCGTGTCACCGGGCCAGACCTTGAGATCATCCGTAATCGGCGGCGATATGTCGTAGATCATCGTCTCACTCGATTCAAGCCTCGCGGCTCGCAGAAGTACCCCGGACTCCGCGCGTCAACGCGCCGAAAGCTACGTGCTCTGCGGCACCGCCATCTGCTTGCGGATCGACAGATACATGGCCATCGAGAGCAGTCCCAACACGAAACACCCCGCCCACAGCACGCCACCGCCGCGACGGTCCAGCACGATCCCGCCGATCGGCACGCCAACCATCATCGCGAAAGAAAAACTCATTCCGAACACACCCATATAGCGCGCACGCAAGTTGACCGGCGCCATATCGCCGACCACCGCGTTCATGAACGGTGCCTGCATCAGCTCGCCGGTCGTCCATACCACGATCGTCAGCGCGAAGTGCCAGGGCAGCACGGCGAAGCCCTTCAGCCCGAACCCGACGCCAACCATCAAAGCGCCCACGGCGATAACGGTGCCGCGATTGAATCCGGTCAGAAACGACGTCAGCGGCAACTGGACTAACACGATCATGACCGCGTTGATGGCGATCAGCCAGCCGTACATCTCGATGCCGAACCCTGCCGCCGTCCCCTCGACAGCCGACTTCTCAAGCGCCTGCCCGTACAGCGGGAACGTGGACATCGACTGCATGAACACCGTGGCCGTCAGCAACGAGGCCATGGCGAAGATCACAAAGGCCCGATCCCGCATGATCCGACTCAGGGCCGCCCCAAGAGGCACCACAGCCGCCTCACTCGTCACGGCACCCGTCGGAGCGTCTGCGCCCGCGCGAGACGGCAACGTCTCGCGAATCGCCAGCAGAATGATCAGTGCGTAGGCGGCGCAAGTACCCGCATCGGCCCAGAACAGCAGCGAAAAAGAGTGCTCCGCCAATTGTCCGCCCACGACAGCCGCCACACAGAACCCGAGATTGATCGCATAATAGACCAGCCCAAAGGCGTGTGAGCGCAGTTCCGGCTTGACCAGGTCGGCGATCATCGCTGAGGCCGCCGGACGGTACATGTCCGCCACCATCGCGAACACGAAAACCGACGCCAACACGGCAGCCGGGTGCGTCATCCGGCTCAGCAGAAGCAGCATCGCCGCGCCACCGACCAGGGCCGTAATCATCACGATCCGCCGCCCGATGCGGTCGGCCAAATGCCCGCCGATCAGGGCCGCCGCCAGCGCCCCGCCGCCATAGGCACCCATCGCCCAGGACGCCAGAGCCGCGCTGAAGTTGAGCTCACGTTGGACATACAGCGTCAGAAACGGCAACACCATCGTGCCCGCCCGGTTGACGAACATCCCGATGGCCAGCACGTAGACGGACCTGGGCAATTCCAGATACTGCCGCAACATGACCGTCCCAATGCCTTTCCAACACCCTACGCTCGCACCGTCCAATGCCCATCCGCGCCACGACCAACCGGCAGGCTAGCACAACGCCGCTCCAACCGGAATCCAACCGGTTCACTACCCCCGCCACGTCGCAGCCGATACAATCATCGATGATACGTGTTGCCCCGGAGTTCGGCGCCATGAAGTTCCATTACGTCGCAGCCAACCGACATGTTCACACGCGGACCGCCGGAAACGCGCGCCTCAGCACGTCGCCCCCGGTCACGCGACGATACGCAGCGGGCTCGACGACCTGGCGGTGGCTCGTCTCGCTCGTCACTTGCGCAGCGCTTAGCGGGCTACTCGGCGCCTGTTCACCACCGAACGTCAACCTGCTCGATTTCGACGGCGACGGCGTGCCCGACCACCTCGACCCCTTCCCCACCAACCCGAGCGAGAGCAGGGACACGGACGCCGACGGCGTGGGCGACAACGCGGATGCCTTCCCGACCGACCCGGCCGAGACGATCGACACGGACGGCGACGGATTCGGCAACAACGCCGACTCCGACGACGACAACGACGGCCTGCTAGACGCCAACGACTCCGCCCCGCTGGACCCGGACATTCCGTAAACGCCTCGCCCGCCGGTCACGCCGACCTGTGCCCAGCATCACGGGGGCGAGGAGCAATCCGCACCCGGAAAGTGGCGTAGGTCGAAGCACGAGGCCTGCCAC
>JAJDDX010000057.1 GCA_029260055.1 Phycisphaerae bacterium | reverse complement strand
ATTCCCACCGAGGCGTTCGCCAACGCTTACAATCTGATCGAGCCCGGCGGCTGGATCGCCTTCAACATCAAATCGAGTTTCCTCGATGGGAACGATAGTGGCGGCTTCGCGCGCCTCATCCAATCAGTCATGGCCGACAAGACACTTGAGGTTCGCAAGACGCAGAGCTACCAGCACCGGGTCGGGACCAGCCGTCAGCCCATTCAATACACCGCGATCGTCGGGAACAAGAGGCGCGACATTGGAGAAGGAATGCTGTCCTGATGGAGCAGCTCCCGGCTCTGCGGGCCGTGCACCAATCAACTCACGCCGAATTGGGCCACACACATACACTGAACGTCGCGAACGCCTCGCACCACGTTCCATCTTTGTGGTGTATGAAGGACGATAGCACCCACTAGAACGCTCGGCAGGTTGGCTCGGCCAAAGCCCCACGGTCGCAGACCCATGCGATTTCTGGCCCGCACAGACCGTAGGGTCCGCTGTGCGGACCGGGATCCCTTGTGGTCCGCATAGCGGACCCTACCGAATCGCTACTGAATGGCCCCGCCGACCGGCGGGGTCAGGACTTGCCTCACCTCTTCATCAGCTTCTCATACTCGGCCAGCGTGGATAGGCCCATCTCTTTCCGGCGGGCGTCGACGTTCTTTGCATCGCGGATCGGCCGCGGTTGGTGCTTGCCGAGAACAGTATGGAACTGCGTCCCGTACTCCTGCTTCTTGCCCTCGTTGACCAGCACGCGATCCGTCAGGTAGGCGAGGTTCCCCACGTACACTTCGCCACGCAAACGCGACTTCCTCATCAGCATCAGACATCGCCGCTGGAATGCGGCATCGAGATCGGCATGCTGCACGAGCAACCAGGACGACTGCGCACCGTCCGAGCCGACCATGCTGATCGTCGGCCAACCGACCTCGTCGACGATCTCGTGCATCCGGGCCGTGTTCGCGCGGTCCACGCTGGTCATGGTCGCGACCATCTGCTCACGGCTGTCACCGCTCTGCGGATGTTGCCCCGTGCGGGTGAGTTGATCTTCTCTTGCCATATCGAGCAGTTCACTGCGCAGGTTCGGATACTTGACAGCCGCCAGTTCCTCCTCGGAGAGGGGCTCGAAGACGTAGATGATCTCTCTGCCCCTGCCGCCGTCGGCAGACGAGGCGCAACCGACCGCAGCGCACATGGCAGTCGAGACGAGCGCGCCCATAAACAGGCGGCGAGCATGGCTTCGGTTCGAGTACATCGTTGAATCTCCGGCCCTGCGGGAAGGCGCCTGCCCCGGTGTCAAGCGTCGCCACATCGTACCGGTGCGTCGGCGAGCCTCCCACACGCTGACCGGCCAAGTTACGGAGGCGTGACGGCCCTCTGTGGCAACTTGTAGGATCCGCTGTGCGGACCCATGCGCTCCGTCGTCCGCACAGCGGACCCTACGTGGCTACGCGGCGGACCTTACGTGGATAGGCTCTCTTGCCACACACAAGTCTATTGCGAGGCTTACCGCGAACCCTGCACCACTGCCGGCCGACCCCGGATGAACGCGAGCGTGCCGGCCGTGAGCACGAGAAGCCCCATCACGATGAGGCCCCACTGGCTGACGGCGGGAACCGGCGCGGGAACCACTGCGGGCTGAAACTCGTACGGACCCATGTCGACGACTGGACTCCCGTCGTCATCCCCGTCGACGATTCGCGGGTTGCCGTCAATATCGGTTTCGTTCGAATCGGCAGCGAAACCCGGATCACCTGCGTCGATGCACGGCGACAGAGGTGATAAGCGGAAGTCATCGTCGTCGCTGCCTGGAACGTCATCAGGCCCGTCGACGTCGACAAAGGCCGGCAACTGATCGATGTTGCCCGTGTCTGCCCAGCCGGCCTCTACCGCACTGTACTTGATCGAAATCGCCGAGCCGGTTGCTCCCTCGAGGTGAACTTGTTTACCGGTGGCGGCGGCGTTTCCCCAAATGATGCAATTGGTGACCTGTGGCGCCTCCGCGGATAAGTTGAGCGCGTAAATACCCCCGCCCTCCGAAGCGGAGTTGTAGGCGATCAAGTTGTTCGTGATCACCGCCCGATCGTAGCGGCAGTACAGGCCTCCACCCGCCTGGGTCGACGTGTTGTAGACAATCACGTTGTTGCGGATCGTGGCGAACGTGCCGGAGAATATGAAATCGGTCCACGAGTTGATTCCGCCTCCCCCATATTGGCCGTACGACTCGTTCCGCGCAACCATGTTGTACTCGATAAGCGGTGCGCTTCTTGCACCTAAGTAGATCCCGCCGCCCCTTGCGGCGGAGTTCTCGGTGATCACGTTCCCACGTATCGTGGGGGTGGCTTCATTCAAGAAGATGCCGCCACCGTTATCGGCTGAGTTCTGCGTAATGAGATTGTTGACGATAGCCGCGGATGAGTATTGGGCGAAGATCCCCCCTCCGGCTCCGTTTTCGTACTCGGCATGTGACCTGTTGAAGCGGAAGACGTTGTTGTAGACCCTCGGCGAGCAGTACTCGATCATCAGCGCGCCGCCGCTCGCCTCCGGGAACCCTCCGGTAGCTATGGCGTATTCGACCACGCAGTATTCGATTACGGTATCATCATGAGCCGTCTCGAGGCGGATGCCGCGCCAACCTGTGATGGGGTCGGCAGCCGTCATCAGGATCGGCGCGCCAGGCGAGCCGGTCGCGAGTAACGTGCCCTGATCCACCGTGATTCGATAGTGACCCTGCGCGCGGATGACCACGCCGGGTTCGATGGCGAGGGTCTGGCCCGGCGGCACACGGACATCACCCACCAGCAGGTAGGGACTCTCGTCAAGCTTCCAAACGCCGGTCTGGTCCCCGGAAACGTCCGTTGCGTAAACCTCCGATCCGGCTACCCACAACGTAAGGAAGACTACCAGCGAGATGAACAAGTTTCGCCTTATCATCGTTTCCTCTCCTCGGCCCAGGGCGATTGTCGTGCAGGGTGGGCCTGCAGACACACAGGGTGAGTACCTGCCGCACCAAACGGCTCCATTGCGATGGTCGTGGCACGTCTTCTTCAGTTCACGGCCCCCAGAAGGTCACCAGGCACTCGTCATCATCAACGTGATCGACATCGCGATCGGCATCGAAGTCGAACATCTCGTAGCCTCGTAGGGCGCGTACAAGCCGGTAGGATCCGCTGTGCGGACCCATGCGCTCCGTCGTCCGCACGGCGGACCCTTACGTGGCCGGCTCGATGACTCGAAGTCCTCGCAAGCCGAAACTACTGTGTCGGATGAGGCCGAAGCGGTCGCACGCGGCCGCTCCAAGCTTCCGACCTTGCCGGGGGGGGCAGAAGGGG
>JAJDDX010000056.1 GCA_029260055.1 Phycisphaerae bacterium | reverse complement strand
GCGCCATCGTTGTCGTTGATACCTGAGCTGTACTTCGGGCAGGTGCAGTCGTCGAACGGCATCTGCTGGGCGTAATTACCGCTGTAGGCGCCGCCGCCGTTATCGCAGGCAGCCGGCGTGGTCGCGGCACACACCTCGATGTCCGCACAGCAACGAGCGTTGGTGTCCGGCGCGCAAGTTCCGTTGGCAATGCCATCGGTGTCGCAGAACTCGTCCACGGTGCAATCGGACTCACCCTGGCAGCGACCGGCCATGCAAGCACCGGTCAGGCAGAAGATCGCGTTGGTCTGCGCAGCACATCCACCACCACAGTTGTTGCAGACTTGGTTGGCGGGGTCGCAGACGGTACCGGCCACGCCCGCGCAGGGGTCAGTACCGGTCGGTCCGACAAACACGCAGACGCCGCCGCCGTCGCACGTGTCCTGCTCGCACCAGTTGCCACTGGTGGCGAAGCCGCACAGCGTACCCAATGAAGCGGGCGTCGGAGCCAAGCACAGGTTCGTGTTCGGGTCGCACGCGTTGTCCGTGCAAGCGTCACCGTCGGCACAGTCGAGGTCGCAGGTGCACGCGGCACCACCGCCGGCTACGCCACCGAAGGGACCAGCCGTGCCGCGTTTGCGGTCGGAGGCCACATCGACGACAGCGCCGACCGGCATGCGGCCTGAGATGTAGGCTTCGGTGAATTCGGGTCGGCTCGAAGCCGGTGTGTCCGGTGCCGATACCGCGGCACTCGACAGGTCGCCGCGGTCAGAGCTGACGACGTGTGCGGTGTCGAGGTCGGCCGGCCCGACCTCGCTTACCCCATCGGGCGATACATCGCCTCGCGCTGCACTGAATGCCAGTAGTACGAATGTGACCGCGAGGGTGGTTGTGCCTTTTCGGCCGATCGATCCGAGATGCCGCATTGTTCTGGCTCCTTCTTTAGGGGCAAGCTTGGCCTGGGCAATCGCACGGTGCCTCATAGGGATAGCCGCCGCCCTGGAAACCGGCGACGGCATGGTTGATGTCGGTAAAACTGATATCCGAGAAGTTTGGAATGCTCGGCGTCGCCAGCGAGCCCTGGAGGTCCAACCAGACCTTGGGCTCTTTCTGGACGCTCTGAAAGCCGCGCACGACGGCGTTGATGTCCTTGAAGTTCCGATTCCGGTCCGGAGGCTGACGCACGACGCCACCGGTCACGTCGCCGAAGCGTTCGACCGTCGCAAGGGTCAACGGTTCGGAGTAGGCCGACTCATCGAAGATGTCGCAGGTGTCGACAATCGACTCGATGACGTAGGCGTAGCCGGGCGAGATCTCGCAGTCGCCCAAGTGCACCGAATCGAGCGTGGACCAGTCCAGGTAGACCGGAACATCGCTCAGCAACGACTGCAACTGCGATGGGTCCTCAGGTCCGGCGATCGTCCTGACGATCGGTGTATCCATCCAACCCAGGACGTGGGTCGCGCCACCGCCGAGGTCCAGGCTCACGCGACGCGCCGTGTTTGTGCCGGCGTTGGCCGGGTTCGGATCGACGGAGAGGTACTTGTTCTCACGAACGTAGCACGTACCGGCGATGCACTCGACCTCACTGTTGGCGTTGATGCCGACCAGGCAGTCTGCCGTGGTCGTGCACGATAGCGAAGTGTCGTTGGCGCTTTCATCGATCCCGAATCGCGCGTCGGGCAGCGGGGTTTCGGCAAACAGGCCGCAATTCGGGACGGCACTCTCGATCGTGACCACGCCGCTGCCCTGCTCACCATTCCAGCCGCCGACGCTGACGAAGTAGCAGTCCCCGCCGGTGGCGTCGAACTCGACGACCGGCGGACCGCCGGTGATACCGCAGGTGTCATCACCGCACACCAGCGTGTTGGCCTCATTCACCGGGCAGGTGGAGCACTCGGTCCCGCCTTCGTAGACCGCCAATATGGCGTCGTAGTCGGCATCGTCACACATCGTGATTCGCACCGGGCCGCTCGCATCGGGTGTCCAGGTGTACCACATTGTGCTCCCGATTTCGCTCGCTTCGATCGGACCGCCGGGAGTCACCTGGCAATTGACGCCTCCCGGGCGAGGGTCGAAGCAACCCTCATTCGAGAAGTCGAACGAGCAGGGAATGCCGCCGCCATTACAGTACCCCGGTGAGTTCAGGTCGCGCTCATCGGTGCAGTTGCAGTTCGCGAGCGGATGGCAGCCGGTCGCCGGGCCGCAGGTTTCGCCCGGTTTGAACACTCCGGCACCGGCGATGCAGTCGTCAGCCAGCACATCATCTTCGCACCACGGCGGGCCGGGCCAGCAGCACACGGCGCGGTGTTCGCAACTGCCTGGAACGATCCCGGAGTCGACGCAGAACGACATGTCGGAGGCCTCGTCGCCGATTGACGTCTGAATGTCGTCGCCGCTGTAGACGCCGTCCTGGTCGTTCAGCGAGTAGCTGTTACCGCTGCTGTTGTTGTTGTGCCAGTAGACGGTGCAGCCGGTCGCTGGGTCGCCCATGCCCGTGATCTCGATCCAGTAGCATTCACCGGCGGTCACGATGGGCGGCGTGGCCAGCGTGGCTGAGTAGACCGAGCAGCGAGAGCCCTCGATAACTGTGGTGATGTCGGGCGGCAGGCCCTGACCACCGGGTGGGCCGATCTCCTCGCCCGGGATACCGCCCGCATCGGCGTAGAAGCGGACGATGAAGTCGTCCGGCGGATGCTCGCCCGGGGCTGAGCACTCTTCCGGTACGTTCGGGTTGTACCAGCAAGGCCACCAGCAGATGTGATCGATCGGGCCGCTGGTGGCGGCCATGAAGTCGTCGGCCCAGCGTACGCCGAGCATGCGGTCGTTCTGGACGATGAAGCCACCGTCGTTGAGCTGGCAATGAGCCGCATCTCCGATGACGCAGGCTGGGCATGGGTCGTCCGCGATGCAGCGGACGCCGCCGTAGTATTGACCGCCGAGCAGGTTGCAGTCGAAGTAGGTGATGCCGACCGCGGAGACGTCCTCACAGTACGCCTCTGCCCCGACGCAGCACGAACCCAAGTCGCACGGAGCGCCCGTGCAGGTCGTGTTGTCGATCGAGATACCGCCGAGTGCGGCACAAGTCGGCGCGTCCGTCAGCGGTGTGCAAATCGGTGCCATCTCCATGACGCACGTTCCCCCGGTGCAATCGGCCGGCGGGCAGGCCTGACCGGCCTGAACACCACCCACGCAGTGACCCTGGGTCACGCCGTCGGCGATCGTGCAGCAACCGCCGAGCGGGAGCGGCTCGACGGTGATGTGCAACTGGTACGGCGTTGCACCGCTGACGCACGTCTCGCCCGCCGGGCAACCGGCGTCGTCGAAGCAGTTCACCGTGCTGCCGGAGCAGTGGTTGTCCGCGTAGATCGGGATGTACCACGTGCCGGCCGGCAGTTCGTTCCAGATGTCGCTCGGGTTCCCGTCGCCGCAGCCGCCCATGTCCGCAGAGCGGAACGTCGAGTTACCGCAACTGCTCGTGGCGGGGTCGCAGCCGTCAGAGAGCACGATGTAACGGACCTCTTTCGTGCCGCCTTCTCCTTCGCCCTGGAAGGTGCAGCAGTAGTCGATGGTGACGTTCGCGCCGGCGTCGATGTGGAAGGCTTCCCACCAGAGCGGGTCGTTCGAGAAGTCGGTGCATTCGCCGTTGGCTTCGCAAGTCTCACCGGGCACGTCGCACGTCCAACCGGCAGCGTTGTTCGTCCGGCACGGCGTGCCGGAGCCACCGCCGGCGCCGTCGCCGCAGATGCCGTCCGTCGCGTTCGTGGCATCACCCGTGATCGTGGTCACGACCGCGGGACTGCCGATCGCTGGAACGACGATCTGGTGGACCGTAACGCCGTCGCACATGTCGGCGCCCGTCGCGGGCTGCGTGCAGCAGTTCGGATCGCAGGATGTACCGGGACCGGCCCAGTCGCCGCCGCAGCCTGCCTGCGAAGTGATCGTGCAAACCGGACCGGCGCAGCACGCACCCGCTCCGCAGGGATCGCTGACGCACAGCACGCCCTCGACCCAGTTGAAGCCCAGTTCGTCACAGACCCATTGTGTCGTGTCCGTACAGGGAGCGATATCGGAAGGATCACAGCAACCGCCGAGCGGATCGGCGATCTTGGTCCCGACAAGCTCGAACGCCATGATGTCCGGATCGTCCGGAGACAGGTACGCACGCGGGCCGTCGTTGGCCCACATCAGGGTAGGATCGTTCAGGCCTTCCATGCCGAAGGCGTTTGCCGACAGGAGGTTGACCGTCTCGCCGGAGCCGGCGCCCGGGCGCATCACGAAGTAACCCACCGGCGGAATGACCGTCGGGGTGGTCAGCGTGATCTGCCAGAGTTGGTCGCCGCGGTCGGCGGCGGGGTCGAACTGAACGGCGGTCGCGAAGACCAGGATCGGAGGCGTCGTCGAGGCGTCGTAGAACTCGAAGACCACGGTACCGTCGCCGGTGCCGTCGATGTCGATACCGCCGACGAAGCGGAACGTATCGAGCAACAGGTAGGAGCCGTTGGCGACTGCGTAGTCATCGCCGACTCGATTGAACAGCGTGCAGGGTTGCTCGGTGGCTGAGAGCCGCCGGATGAGGTCGGCGCCGGCGTTGTCGTTGATGCCGCTGCTGTACTTGGGGCAGGTGCAATCGTTAAACGGCATCTGGTGGGCGTAGTTGCCGCTGCCGGCGCCGCAGTCGGCCAGCGCGGTCGCGGCACATGTGTTTATGTCCGCACAGCAACGACCGTTCGTGTCGAGCGTGCAAATGCCGTTGGCGATGCCGTCGGTGTCGCAGAACTCATCATCGGTGCAATCCGATACGCCCTCGCAACGACCGCCCACGCAGCCGCCGGTGCGGCAGTTGATCGGATCGGTGTAGGCGGTGCATTCCGCCGCGGTGGCGCAACTGTCGCAGTGATCGGTCGCCTCATTGCAGGTTTCGGAAAGGTCGCAGGGCGAACCACCACCGGTACCCGTGCAGCCACCCACGGCGTCGCAAGTGTCCTGGTTGCAGAAGTTGGTGCCGCCGCAGAGCGTGCCGGCGTTGGCATTGACGTGGTCGCAGGCGCCCGTCACGGCGTTGCAGTAGTCGTCGGTGCAGGCGTTACCATCGCCGCAGTCTAGGTCGCACGTACACTGCGTCCCGGTTCCGGCGACGCGTCCGCGTGGTGCCGCCGTGCCGCGATTGCCGTCGGTGGCCGAGGCCACGGTCGCGCCGATCGGCGCGCGCCCCGAGATGAACGCGGTGCCCATCCCGATGCTCTCAGCGGAATCACCTTCGGAGACGAAACCGGAACCGGCCTCGCTAGCGCCGGGCGGATTCGCGGCGTTCGCTGGGTCCGCTCCCGTCGGTGCGGGCGGCGAGCCTCGCAAGGGTGTAGTCAATCCGATGACCGCGACTGCGAAGACAGCCATGGTGGAGAAACAGACCGATCGCTCGCGTGAGTTGTTCACTGAGTCCCTCCTGATGTGGAACGAGCGCGGGAAGTCCGCGTGAAGTTGATGTACCCCGTGTCCACTGCGCCCCGATCTCGCCACTCTTACCGCGCGTGCGCTAGGTTTCGGCGCATGCTACCCGGACGGAACACGCTTCAGAAATGTCACCCGTGTGCTGGTGGGAACTGGCTCTTGCCGGCGCGGCGGGCGCGCCAAGTGGGTGGTCGTGGGGAGAAGCTTGTAGCCGAGGAGATGCATTTACCACTGTCATCACATACCGCACGCAGAATTGTCACGACGCCTTAGCCGAACAGATCGCGCTCAAGATCCATCCGTCGCTGCCTCTCCCGCTGCAGCGCCCGATAACGGTAATTGTAGGCCGCGCTTTCGGACGTAGGCAAGAAAAAAAAGGCGAATTGCCGACGGTGGCGTGCCGGTGTTCTGTCCGTCAAAAGTGACAGGGATCCGGCACCGTCCCCTATTGGTATAAGTCGTTATGATTAATGTACTTACGGACTTCGTCCGGGACGAGATATCGGATCGACTGCTTCGCCTCGCATCGCCGGCGCACTTGCGTTGACGAGATGTCGATCATGGGGGTTTCCAGTATTCCCTGTTGCAGACGCGCGATCTGCTCGGAAGTGAATACGGCAGTGAGGGCGGCGTTCGTGAAGTCAATGGTGTCGGTGCCGGGGCGAAGAGCCGTGACGATGTGGCAGGCGTCCACCAACTCGCCGGCGCGGTACCACGCGGCGAGTTCTGCGAGTGAGTCACCGCCGATGATCCAGTACAGTTCGGTGTCCAGGCCCAATTCCCCGCGGATGTGGGCTATCGTGTCGATCGTGTAGGTCGGGGCGGCCCGCGACGCGTCCACGTCACTGAACTCGAAGAGCGGCTCGCCCTCGATCGCGAGTTGGACCATGGCGATTCGGTGCTCCGCGTCGATCAGGCTTCCGGCCCGCTTGTGCGGAGGCTGTTTGGTAGGCAGGAGGATGACGCGATCGAGACCGAGTGTCTCGGCGACGGCTCGGGCGATGATCAGGTGGCCGTTGTGGACGGGGTTGAAACTGCCCCCGAGGAGTCCCACGCGCTTGTCCATCGGTCCGGTGGTCCCTTGTGTTATCGGGCGAAGCGGCTCGACCCGGCGCCGGCTCGAACCCTATCGACCGGCGACGCGTCGACGAAATGCGATGCTATCTGTCGCTGCAGGCAGCGTCAACGAGCATGATCGAAGCCTGCCTTCATGAGCTCGCGGCGGCGGTGCGACTTGGCCATGTCGATGAAGCCACCCGCGGCTGCGACCGATAATAGGGTAGTTCGTGACCGTGACTAGTCTCAAGAGAAGGGCTCGTGAGCGGCATGGCCGGGCATCGTCCGAAGGTCAGTTTCGTCATGGCGACCCACAACCGTCGAGCGGTTGTGGAGCATACGCTAGCGCGCCTCGCGGAGTGCGGGCTGCCGCGCGAGGCCTACGAGATCATCGCGGTGGACAACGCCTCGACGGACGGCACCGCGGACACGATCGCACCGGCGGTGGATACGCTCGTTCGCCTGAGCCGAAACCGCGGCAGTTGTGCCAAGGCGCTCGGAGTCGACCAGGCAACCGGGCGGTTCGTCGTCTTTCTGGACGACGATTCGTATCCCCGGCCGGGCTCGATTGATCGCATGCTCGACCGCTTCGAGGATGATTCGCAACTCGCCGCCGCCGGGTTCACGGTCCATCTTCCGGATGGGCGGCAAGAAGGTGGGGCACTTCCCGGCGTGTTTGTCGGCTGTGGGGTAGGGTTGCGGACGGACGCTCTGCGGGCGGTCGGCGGGCTGGATCGGTCGTTCTTCATGCAAGCTGAGGAGTACGATCTGTGCTTCCGGCTGGTGGGGGGTGGCTGGCGGGTCGAGGTTTTCGACGATCTGCACGTGGAGCATCTCAAGACCGAGGCCGCCCGGCGCACGGACCGAACGACTTACCTGGACATTCGCAACAACCTCCGTGTCGCGGCGCGGTATTTGGACGAGCCCTACTTCGAAATCTATCGTCTAGAGACGATCCAGCGCTACGGTTGGCTTGCCGAACGGGAAGGGCACACCGCCGCTTTCCGTCGCGGGCTGCGGGCCGGCGAGTGGCTGGGGGTTTTGGAGCGATGGCGGTACCGGAAGCGCCGCCTGAAAGCCGAAGCGATCGAACGGTTCTTCGGGTGGGGCTTCGTACGCAGCCGGATGGCTGAACTTGCCGGCGCCGGTGTCGAGCGGATCGTGCTGGCTGACCTGGGTAAGAATGTATATGCGTTCTACCAGGCGGCGAGGGCGGTCCGGGTGGAAATCGCGGCGATCGGTGATGACCGATTCGCCGCATACGGCCGGACCTACCGCGACGTGCCGATCGTGACGCTGGCCGAGGCACTGCGTATGGACGCGGATGCAGTCGTGGTGGCGAATACCTCGGCTGTTCACGCCGCGCGCACGTCGGATCATCTCGCCACGTTGAACGCTCCTTCCGTGCACTGTTGGTTTCGCTCGGATGCGGCGACACGCCCGGAGCTAGCGACCATCCATTGACGTGGGCCGGCGCGCTACGGGGCGCCTTGCGGCGGGGTGTCGGCAGGCGCCGGCTCTGCGAGGCCGTTGAGAAGCTTGGTCCAGCGGGGTGGCAGCAGGCTCGCATCCACCGTTTTCAGATGCCCGACCAGCTCCGCGTTTCGATCGGCTGTGGCCGTTTGCTCACCCGAAGCGAAGTACTGCTCTACGGTTTCGACGACCTTGCCTGCAGATGCTTCCCCGTTGTCTGCCGCAAGAAGCTGCGTGATCACCTCGCCGGGTTGTTGGAGCGGGAAACCGTGAAGCGCGGCTGCGAGCCACTCGACGCCCGTGTCTTGGGCTTCGGGCGCCGACGTTCCGGCATGGAGTTGATAGAGGTCACGCAGATAAGGATAGGCGTTGGCGTGGCTTTGCCGCTGCAGTAATAGGTCGGCAAGTCGGCGAAGTACCGCGGCAAGGTGCGCGGCGTCACCGTTTACGTTCGCTAGCCCGGCTCGAAGCTCGGTAAGGTAGGCGATCTCCAAGTCGGGTAGGTCGCGCAGTCGCTGGGCAGCCTGTACGCGTTCGGCCATCGGCTTTCTGTGTTGGAAGTCGTTGAACGCTCGCCACGCAGCTTGGCGCGCCAGCTCGTTGCTTTCGCTGGTGGGGTGCAGGCGAAGCAAGAGGCACTCGAGGTCCGCCTCCTCTCGGCCGAGTTCTCCCAGAGCCTCAATCGCCGCGAGGCGGACCATGGGGTCCGGGTGCGCGGCATGGTCGCGGAAGCGCGTGGCTTTGGACGTCTCGCCGACGGCGCGCAACCCTTCGATGGCCGGCCGCAGGAGCGTCGCGTCATCCGACTCGACCGCCGCCAGAAACTCGGGCAAGAACGCCTCGCTTGCGACACCTGCCATCGCAGTAAGGAGGGCCGCGCGAAGCGGGTGGTCCTGCTCGGGTGTCGACGCGTACCGCGTCTTAAGCGCGGATACAGCGCTTTCGGTCGGGCTGTCATCGTCCGCCTTGGGCATGATCTGGCCCAGGGCGATCGCGGCCTCACGCACGCATTCGGTTGGGCTTTGCGGAGATGCGATCTCGCGAATCAGGGCGGGAGCGGCTTCCGGATCACTGAGCTTGCCGAGGGCTTTTAGGATGGCGTGCCTGGTGGCAGGGTCCTGTTCGACCTCCAACTGAGCCAGGACGTCGCGCACGACGGCGGGGCCACTGAGGTTTTGAAGCACGCGCAGCACTTCCCGCCGCATCGACGCCGAGCCGCTCTTGAGCAGCTCGCGCAGGGCCGTGGCCACCTCGCCTTCCGGGCGTTGGCCTTCGTCGGCGATCTGAGCTTTGATGATGTCCAGGGCGGTCGCCTCGACCTCGAGCAGCGGGTCGCGGAGCCACTCGACCAAAGCGAGTTCTTTCTGGTCGGCATTCATGCGGCGGTAGACGTCGCGCTGGAAGTCTCTCAGGCGATGGAGCACGGCCGACTGGCGTTGCTCGGACTCGACGCGGCACGAGTCCAGCGAATCCTGCAGTGTGGTCAACCGCGACCGGACGATCTGAATCTGATCGGCGAGCCAGGCCTCCTTGGTGAGGCTCTTCTTCGTCTGCCACCAATCTCGCCATCGCTGGGCATCGAGTCCAAACGGTTCGTCGGACGCGGGGTCCAGTGCCGTCGCGACCCGGAGGGTAATCTCATCGTTGC
>JAJDDX010000055.1 GCA_029260055.1 Phycisphaerae bacterium | reverse complement strand
CTTCCTTATCAGGTTCTTCAACTTCAAGTATTGGTTGCCCTAACAGACCATCATATTTTGCCATTAACTATTGCCCGAAAAAGTTCCTTATATCCCTAATTGATTGTAATTTCAATTTCATTGGAGCTGTTTTTGACACTTCCAGTTTCTGTAAAGTCATGTTTTTGCCAAGATGCAAAAGCTTCTGCTCCAATTTTGTGTTTACCTTTTCCTAAATCTGATGCTTTGAATACGAATTTTTCATTAAAGTCAAATAACTCCTGTCTGACTTCCTCCTCTGATAATCTGATAAACGGTTCAAAATTTTTGGCTATCTGCACCCAAATTCGTCTATCTTTCATTGGATTGACTAATTTTGGATTTCGAGTCCAAAATATTGATGCCTTTCTATAACTATCAATGGTTCGTCCTAATTCCCTCTTTCTTAGTCCGCCTGTTGTCAATTTTATACCGTGTTTCATTTTAAATGAAACATCGTTATTGTTGTAGGCTTTAGTCCAATTTGCCTCGTTAAAGGCATTCCTAATGTCTCCTTCGACTGAAAATTGAACATTTATCTCAATATTTTCATCAGATGAGTACTCATCCTTGGATTTTACCAACTCTATAACTGAAATTTTGCTTTCTCCCATTGTTACCGTTCATAATGATTTATATCCGCAATATGTGCTTTTTCTGAATACATGAATGCACAAGTGATCAGTTCTGAGCCTAAAGAGATCAGCATTTCAATTACTGAAACTGATATTGGAATTTTATACATAATTCAACATGAACTGCTAAAAGCACCGTCTACTGATTTTGCAGGAGTTATTGTAAAGCATCCTCTTACCAACGAATGTTGGATGAGAGTTAATTCTAGTTCAAAACCACTCGGTGAAATTAAAAAAGCAACAGATTCGGCCATTAAAATGGCTCAAGAATTTAACAAACTATTCCATTCTCAAATCAAGGTAAATTAGATTGAAGTTTTGCCCCAAATGTGAGGTCAAATTAAAAAATAGCGGATCTGGCCTTCAATGTTCTAAATGTGGTTATACTGATGAAAAAAAAGCTAATCCAACAAAAAAAATTACTGCTGAAGAAGAACCTGATTTTTCATTACTTGCTTTTGAAGGAGATGAAGGAGAAGAGTCTAATCCAACTGTCAAGATAGACTGTGAAAAATGTGGCCATGATGAAGCAGTTGGTTGGATGTTTCAAACTAGAAGTGCAGATGAACCTACAACAAGATTTTATCGTTGCCAAAAATGCAAATACACTTGGCGTGATTACACATAAGGTTTAACTGGAACATAAAGAGAAGAAAATCGATTTGACTTTTGGTGCAAAAACAAGTGGATCTGATGATCTAAAAGCTATCATATCTGCAATATCTACACTTGTTGAAGAAGCAACTTTTGTTGCAACGGCCGAAGGAATTACTTTTAGAGGAATGGATCCTTCGCATGTAGCTCTGATTGATATTTCATGGCCTAATTCTGCATTTGAAAAATATGAGTGTGATAGTGATATCAAATTTGGTGTAAGAATTGATGAATTTTCAAAACTTATCAAAAGAGCAGACAAAAAAGACAGTATTGAGATTAGTATCTCCGAACAAAACATGTTACTTGTAACAGTTGGAAAAAATAAAAAATACAAAATGCGATTAATTGAAAGTTCTGCAACTGATACTCCATTACCAAAAATCCCCTATGATTCAAAAATTGTTTTAACTTCATCAAAGTTTGACAAAATCCTTGGTGATGTACAGGTTGTATCTGATTATCTTACTATACAAACATCTGATTCAAAAGGAGACTTTTCTGGAAAAGGTGATTCTGGTGAAGTTGTAATTGAACTAGACAAAGATGATAAAGAAATTGAAGAAATTTCTTCAAAAGAAGACAGTGTTGGTACATACAGTCTCGAATATCTGAATCCTGTAGTCAAAGCAGTAGGGTCCAATGTAGGCTCAATTACATGTGAGTTTTCAAGCGCAAAACCTCTTAGAATTGAATTTAAGGTAGCAAATATCGGTAGAATTCACTTTTACCTGGCTCCACGAGTAGAAAGTTAAAGCATTTAAAGATTAACTAGTTCAGGTATTTTGAATTGAGACTTGTAATAAAATATGGTGGAACATCAATTTCTGCCGCAAAAGACATTCAAGCAGCAGCTAAACATCTTAATGAATTATCAAAGAAAAATCAAATTGTTGTTGTATGTTCTGCAACTAGTGGAACCACAGATGATTTGATAGAAATTTCAGAATCAATAAAAAAAGAAAATAAATCTAAAGCTGAACAACTTGCATCAAAAATTACCAATAGACATAAACAATTAGCTAAACAAACTATCAAAAAATCTGACATAAGAAAAAAATTACTCTCAAAATATGATGAGGACTTTGATGAACTTGTTGCTCTAATTGATGGAATGGTGTTACTAGGGGAAGTTACTCCAAGAACAATGGATTACCTATTCTCGTTTGGAGAAAGGCTATCGATAAAATTAGTTTCATCGGCAATTAACGATTCAGGAAAAAAATCAGTCTCGCTTACTGGCAAAGAAGTGGGAATCGTTACTGATTCTAATTTTGGTGAATCTAAACCACTCATTGATACAACACGATTGAGGGTATCAAAGACTGTAGATGCTTTGTTTTTAAAGAAAACAATTCCGGTTGTTGGAGGATTTGTTGGTGCTGATCAACATGGCCATGTTACTACTTTTGGCAGAGGCGGTTCTGATTATTCTGCAACAATTATTGGTTCTTGCATAAAAGCAGATGAGATTTGGCTAATGAGTGATGTAGATGGTTTAATGACTGCAGATCCAAAAATTGTAAAAAATGCAAAATTGCTCAAAGAAGTTTCATACATTGAAGCAGTCGAAATGGCTCTATTTGGTGCAAAACAAATACACCCACGAACATTTGAGCCTTTAATGACTAAGAAAATCCCAATGAAGATCAGAAATTCTTTCAATATCAAAAATGAAGGAACTCTAGTTACCGCATCAACTTCTTCAGCTATAAAAAATACAGTAAAGTGCGTAAGTAATGTACGAAATAACGGATTAATTGATGTTCAAGGCGGTAGTATGGTTGGAACTCCGGGTACTGCAGCAAAAATATTTGCAACTTTAGCAAAAGCCGAAATCAACGTAATGATGATCTCGCAGAATCCATCTGAATCAAGCATTACAATTGTAGTAAAAAATACAGATCTTGATAAGGCAGTTGGTGCATTAGAGATGGAATTATTAGGAAAAATTATCAAAAAATTGGATGTTACTACAGATGTTGCAATAATTGCATTGATTGGTTCAGGAATGAGAGGAACTGTTGGTGTTGCCTCTAAAGTTTTTGGTGCAATTGAGAAAAACAAAGTAAATGTATCCATGATTACTCAAGGATCATCTGAACTTAATCTTGCATTTGTTGTAAAAAATTCTGATACAAATGCAGCAGTACGAGCATTACATGATGCATTTGAACTAGATAAAATCAATTGAGACAAAATCATTTAAGGGCATAAACCAAATTAGATTTATTGAAAATACTAATTGCTGTTTTATTAATTGGATTTTTGGCAATTGGTCTTATTTCACTTTCTTCAATATCTGATCAGTTTGCAGATGCAGGTTCAAGAAAAAAAATTCATTTCACTCAAACTATAACATCTTCTCAAGATCCTGGACAAGGACATGAGAATCATCAATTAGCACTAATTCTCTCTCCAAATGAAGGAACTTTGTATGATGGTTCAATGACATTTACCTCAAGTTCACCTGTTCAGGTAGTTGTTTTACATGAAATTAATCCTCAAGATTCAAAAGGACAGCCAACTTGGACTGTTGATGGAAAAAAAGTTTATGGATTATCCTTAATTAATTTGCAAGAAAAATCTGGATCTTTTGAGTTTACAGGAGCTGCGCTTGCATTACATTCTCCAACCTCAAAAGAATTTACCTCAACAGTAAGTGTTGATGGTTGGATAAGAGGACAACCTACTGAAGTAATAATGCAAAAAATTGAATTAGAAAAAGCAGAACCATCATCACT
>JAJDDX010000054.1 GCA_029260055.1 Phycisphaerae bacterium | reverse complement strand
CGGGCTTGGATGCTCCGGGAATCGAGGGGGAATCGTTCAACCTCATTGGTGATCCCTGCTTGTCCGCCAGAGAGTTCCTCGAAGAGTTGGAACGTCATGCGGGAGTCAAGCTCCAGGTTCTCCCGACACCGATTTGGCGCTACTTCACGGCCGAGACGCTCAAGTGGCTCGTGAAGGTGCTGGTCCGCCACCCCGGCCGTCGCCGGCCAAGCTACCGCGATTGGGAATCTCGTACGGCCAAAGCACTCTTCGACTGCACCAAAGCCAAGACGGTCCTGGGTTGGCAACCTTGCTCAGACAGGGCCACGTTGGTTGCTCGCGGCATCCACGTTCCCTTCGACGAACGTTATGGGGCCCCTGCAGCAGCGCCGGAGGCAACCATGCCTCCACGGGATGACCAACGTCGACGCGGCGCGTACGTCGAGGAGGCGGTGCCTTGAGGGTTCTGCCGGTCTTACGGGCTGCACGGCAGCGCTACGCGATGCGTACTCTTTCCAACCGGGAGGCGTGAACGATTCGCCTGGGCTACCTCATAACCCAGTACCCCAAGGTAAGCCACACGTTCATCCGACGTGAGCTTCTGGAACTCGAG
This sequence comes from Phycisphaerae bacterium, assembly GCA_029260055.1. Classification (GTDB taxonomy): domain Bacteria; phylum Planctomycetota; class Phycisphaerae; order UBA1845; family UBA1845; genus JADFOB01. Next base: position 10,300 of record JAJDDX010000054.1, on the reverse strand, counting down.
CGACTCGGACACACCGTCCGCCGCCTGGCCATCCGTGCAGCCGACGCGCAATCGGTCGACCCCGTCGATCGCGCCGAACAAGAGCGGACGTTGTGTTGCCTGTCTCAACCGCTTAGCCAACTGTTGTTCGGACAGTTTCGGACCATGGTGACGCGGCCGCTGATGTTCCTCCGTGCGCTCGCGCTGGCACTGCGCCTGGGCTGGGGAAGTGACCGAGGGCTGCTTCGGCACATCGCATACCTGGCCGAGGCCGCGTACTTGACGCAGGTCCTGCGCGACGACTCGATTGAGCACGTGCATGCCCATTTTGGCACGAATGCCGCGACCGTCGCCCGTCTCATCCGACGCCTCGGTGGTCCTCCCTTCAGCTTCACCGTGCACGGAATAGACCTCTTCGACGCGCCGGTTGCGTTGGACATACGCGGCAAGGTCGCCGACGCAGCGTTCGCGGTCGCCGTCTGCGACTACACGGCCGGGCAACTTCGCCGTTGGTCATCCCTCGAAGACTGGCCGAAGATCCACGTCGTACGGTGCAGCGTCGGGGACGACTTCTTCGATGCCGCGAGCACAATTGCTCCCGATGCCAACCGCGTCGTTTGCATAGGCCGACTCAGCCCGGAAAAGGGACACTTGCTGCTTATCGATGCGATGGCCCAGCTCGTCTCCGCCGGCGTTGACGCCCGACTGGTTCTGGCTGGTGACGGCGAACTGCGATCCGCGCTCGAAGATCGGATTGCCGCGGCGGGTCTGGCGGATCGTGTCACCGTGACGGGCTACCTCGACGAAGCCGAGGTGCGCCGCCACCTCCTCGCATCTCGCGCGCTGGTGCTGCCAAGTCTCGCGGAAGGGTTGCCCGTCGTCATCATGGAGGCGTTTGCACTACAGCGACCCGTGATCAGTACGTACGTCGCCGGGATTCCCGAATTGGTGCGGCCCAGCCAGAACGGCTGGCTCGTTCCGGCAGGGAACGCAACGGAACTCGCCCGGGCAATCCAAGAGGCAATTCAGGCACCGGTCGAGGAGCTGCATCGAATGGGGGTCGCCGGCCAGAGCCTGGTACGCGAACGGCACTTCCTGAAGACGGAGGTGAGCCGCCTCGGGAAGCTATTCGAGGAGCATTCAAGCCGCCGATGTCAGCAAGCTCCCTGCGCTGCGACTGCGGCGCAAGATCCGCTGTAATGAAGAAGGAAGGCGCTATGTGTACGCATTCGGACGAGCCCGACGGGGTCGCGTGGCCTCCGGAAGTCGTGTGCTTCGGCGGAGAGGACTGGTGGTATCACAACCGGGGACACTGCGACATTCAATTCATGCGCCAGTATGCCCGGCACGGCCGCGTCATCTACGTAAACTCCGTCGTGATGCGCAAGTTCAACGTCTCGGAAGGCGCGATGTTCTGGCAGCGACTCCTCCGGAAGGCAAAGAGCATCATGCGCGGCCTCGTCCGCATCGAGGACAACTTCTGGGTATACTCGCCGGTTACAGCGCCCGTGCATCACCTCTCACTGGCCCGCCCCATCAACGCGCGGTTCCTGCGCGAGCAGATGCGGCTTGTGACCCGCCGCCTGCGCTTCAAGCGACCCCTGCTATGGGTAAACTGCCCCGCCGCCTGCGACGCTGCCTTGGCTCTACCTCGGACAGCACTTGTATACCAGCGGACTGATCGCTTTGAAGACCATCCCGGTGTCGATGTCGCCCAGATCACGCGCTATGATCGCAGGCTCAAGCGCGAAGCCGACGTGACCTTCTATTCGAACTACGACTTCTACAAGGACGAGGTGAACGAGTGCCGCAACGCGATCTATGTCGAGCACGGCGTTGATTATGACCTGTTCGCCTCCGCCGCAGACGCCCCGGAGATACCCGACGAGCTGCGCCAAGTGGACGGCCGAATCGTCGGCTTCTTCGGAGGCATCGATAGCCACAAATTCAACATGGAACTGGTGGCGGACGTGGTTCGGAAGCTGCCCGATGCCACCTTTGCGTTTGTCGGACAACCGTCAATCGACACCTCGGTTTTGGAGAGCCAGCCGAACGTCGTGATGGTCGGCCAGCAGCCTTATGAGCGGATACCGCACTACGGCAAATGCTTCGACGTGTGCATTCTGCCATTCAACCGCAACCGATGGATCGACGCGATGACCCCCATCAAGCTCAAGGAGTATCTGGCGCTCGGCAAACCGGTCGTCGCTACACCGTTCGGTGAGCTGCGGAAATACGAGGGGCTGGTACGAATCGCAGAGGACGCCGACGCGTTCGTCGCGGCGGTGCGCGAGGCGTTTGACGACACCTCCTCCGAAGCGGCGGCCATGCGGCGCGAGCGTGTGACACCACACTCGTGGAGAAGCAAGGCCGTTGAGGTGCTCACGGCCATACAGGACCGGCACGGCCATCTACCGCGCCAAGCTCCTGCACTGGCAGCCAACCCATAGGACTTGCCCGTTTCACTCGTCAAACGGTCAGGACACGGGCGAGACATCGTGGGCTAACCACCCATGCTGGAGACCCGTATGGAACCAACCCTTGATTCCACGCCAACCGTACAGTTGTTCGGCGTCAAGGTCCACGCCGTGACCATGGAACAGACGCTCGGTCTATGCCGGCGGGCCATTCAGTCGCACCGCCGACTGATGATCAGTGTCGTCAACGCGGCTAAAATCGTGAACATGCACCGCCAGCCGCTGCTGCGCGATGACGTGGTCGGCGCTGATCTTGTCCTGGCCGACGGAATGGCCGTCGTGTGGGCGAGCCGGATCCTGTGTCGACCGTTGCCAGAGCGCGTGACCGGCATAGACCTGTTCGAGAAGCTGCTGGCGGCCGCTGACGAGCAGCGGTTCTCGGTCTACTTCCTGGGTGCAACGGAAGAAGTGCTTGCCGCCGTGCTCGAGCGGGTGCGCTCGATGTACCCCAACCTGCAAATCGCGGGAGGACGTAACGGGTACTTCCGCGACGATCAGTTCGTAGACGTAGCTGAGGCCATCGGGAAGACGAGCTGCGATCTGCTGTTCGTCGGCATGTCCTCGCCGCGCAAAGAACGCTTCCTGGCGGATTGGGGCCGTCGCACGGGCGCCACAGTGTGCCACGGCGTCGGTGGCTCGTTCGACGTTTTTGCGGGAAAGGTCAAGCGCGCCCCGCCAATCTGGCAGAGGCTCGGGATGGAGTGGTTGTACCGCGTGCAGCAGGAACCGCGCCGTATGTGGCGCCGCTACTTCGTCACGAATCTTCTGTTTTCAGGCATGCTGCTGCGCCAACTCCTGTGGCGACGGTAGGCAATAAGGCCGAATTGCATATACCCCTGTGGTGCGACATGCGGCAACTGACGATCGGCTATCCGACGACCTGTTACGGCACGAGGCGGGTAAGCCACGGCTTGCCCGTCGCCGACTACGGAATCAACTACCGGAGTGTTCGGCGCCTGCCGCTGCATCGATTGCCGTGGGCGCCTTCCTACTGGAACCACGCATGCTGGTTCCTGACGAAGCCGGCCGTTGACGCAGTCCATCTCTGGAGCCGCGTCTGTATGACCGATGTGCCCTGGATGGCCAGCTTCGAGATGGAGTTCCCCCGCTATTTCGGCCGAGTAGATCCGACCGCCTACGATTACGCATACGGACGCATGGCGGACGATCAATGTCGCCTGCTGCTTCCGATGAGCCAGGCCGCTAGGCAGCACTTTCTCTCGCGGGTTCCGGATCGATACCTGGATCGGATCGAGCCGAAGGTGCAGGTCTTCACGGGCGGGGTCCACGTCCCAGCCGGCGCCCTTCAGGCCCACCACGATTACACGCGCGACAAGCGTCCGTTCTTCCGACTCGGGTTCGTCGGACGCAGCTTCTACCGGAAGGGAGGACCCGCACTGGTCCGGGCCGCCAAGACCCTCCGCCAGCGCGGATATGATGTTCGCCTGCTGGTCATCAGTGACGTGAGCAACGCCAGCACTTATGTCGCCTCCGTTCCCGAATCAATACAAAACGACATATCGAGGGAACTCGAGGTCGCCTCCTGGATTGAGTTACATCCATCTCTTCCCAATACCGAAGTATTCCAGAAACTATCGCAGTGTGATGCGTTCGCATTTCCGACGCTGGACGAATCCCTGGGTTGGGCGGTCCTCGAGGCGCTGGGCATTGGACTTCCGGTGATCCTCAGCAACATCTTCGCGCTTCCGGAACTCGTACGCGATGGGATGGAAGGCCGGCTCATCCCATTGCCTCTCGATCGGGACCGGCGCTGGACCGGCATCCGTGGTCTTACCCCTTCTACCAACCACACCTATGCCGATGCGCTTGCGGCGCTCACCGTCGGACTCGTTGGGGCAGTAGAAGATCTGATTCGTGAACCTCAAACGTGCCGTGAAATGGGGCTCGCGGCGCGTCGGCGGTTCCTCGAAGAATACGACGAGTCGGTGGCGGCACGCAGGCTGGCGGCGTTCCTCCCGGATGTAGTGCAGCCTACCCCTCGCGCTCGATGCGGAATCACCCAATGAAGCTCTATTACTTCAAGTTCTCCGGCGCGTGGGCGGGCGTCAGGAACTTCGGCGACGACCTGAACGAGTGGCTCTGGAAGAAGCTGCTTCCCGACGTCTTCGATGACGCGCCCGGCGTCCTCTTCATCGGGATAGGGACGATCCTGTCCGCGGGCCTACCGGCGGCGCGGCGGACGGTCGTATTCGGTTCGGGCGTTCGCGCGGGGCACGCTCCGACCGTCGATGCGTCATGGGACATCTATTGCGTGCGCGGCCCGCTGTCCGCGCGAGCATTACACCTTGATGCAGACAAGGCCGTTACCGACGGAGCGTTCCTCATTCGCCTGCTTCGATCGCCCCAGACCGCCCGGAACATAGCGTGCGCCTACATGCCCCATGTCGGGCAAGCCTATTTGCACGGATCTTTCTGGCGGGCAGTGTGCGACGACCTCGGGTACGCGTACATCGATCCACAGGACGGCGTCGAGGAGGTACTCGAAGCGATAGGCAGAAGCGAACTCCTGATCACCGAAGCGATGCACGGGGCCATCGTCGCGGATGCTCTCCGCGTACCGTGGATCCCGGTGACATCCAGCAGAGGTATCGACAGCTTCAAATGGCGTGACTGGTGCTCATCCCTCGATATGCCCTATGAACCGCATCGCATCCTGGTGGCAAGGCGATTGGCCGAGTTTACCGGCTTCGCTACCTTGGCGAAGGGGCGCTTGCTGCGCAAATGCGTAGCGACGCAGTTGGCCAGAGCGGCCAAATCCAAACGCATTCAGTTGAGCGATGAAACCACGGCGAATCGGCGTATAGAGCAGTTGCAAGGACGGATTGAAGCGTTCGGCAGCGACGTGGCGGCGGGCCGGTTCGCGGTGGAATAAGAGCACATCCTTCAGGATCCGCCTCCCGGGGCACGGGACGGTCGCGCCGCTCAGCCTGACACGCCGCCACCGCATGGCCCTGAAGCGATTGCTCCTACGCGCGCCACCGGATCCCCGAGTGGCGCGCACAGGTCCAGGAGGACCCGATGAGGCAACTTCCCAGGACTGTCTACCGCAAGTTCACCTCGATGATCGGAAGACGCACGCTCCCTCGCGAGAGCGTGGGCGAGCTGCTGTTCGGGCAACAACATGTCGGTACGCAGTCCTTCTTCGAGGAACGCTTCGACCAGTATCACACGATCCCGCTCAAGAAGTCCCCTCACTACAGACTATTGCAGGACCACCTCGCGTCGCCGCTGGACGATAATCCGTACCTGCAGTATCTCAAGGCCAGTTGGGATTACTACTATCCTGGCGAGAACACTCAGGAACGCCGAGAGGACAAGGTCAAGAAGTTCCTGGGCCTGTACGAGACGCTCGGAGGCAACGGTCGCTCGAATGCGAAACCCGCGACGAGGCCGGTCGTGGTCTGCCGCCGGCCTGATGGCAGGGTCATCATCGTCGAGGGAAACCACCGCGCCGCCATCGCACTCAAGCAGCGACGCGGCCTCCGTGTGGTCTTCATCCCCGCATCCCAGTTCCTTCGTACGGCGGTGACGGTTCCAGACGAGTTCTTCGGGACCAAACGCCTGAATCGCCCCTACCAGAGCTTGTTTTTCCGAGGCAAGGAACTCGTCAAGGGACGCCGGCGCGACCTGCTCCAGCGGATAAACCGCGTATCGCCTGCCGATCTCACGGACAAGACCGTGCTCGATCTGGGATGCAACTACGGAGCCACCTGCTACCTCGCAGGCGAACGAGCCAAGGCTGTTATCGGCGTCGAGCTGAGTCCCCAGATTGCGAGCTGCGCGGTTCGGCTCAACGCTTATTTCTGCTCCCCCTGCCGGTTCCTTGTCCACGACCTGAACGAGGAACTAACCGGAGTGCCCCCCCACGATACGGTGTTCTGCTTCGCCCTGGTCAAGCACCTCACGTCGACGAACGGCATCGTTGCGACCATCAGGAAGTTGACGAAGAAGGTGCTTTACTTCGAGGGCCACGCGGGCACCGCCCAGGAGGATTACCCGTACCTCCTGAACTCGGGCATCTTCTCCGCCATCGACTGCATCGGCTACGGCGCGGACGGCGTGCACACAAGGAGACGTACGCGCCCACTCTTCCGATGCGAGGTATAGCCCTCCTTCCCGTTCCTATCCGCCGCGCGACCCGACTCGATCCTGCGACCCCTAATACTCGAGGGCGCCGATGTCAGCCGGTGCGCTGCGCTGCCGCTCGGATGCATCCACCGGCGACAGAAGCGCGCTGAGGCGCCCAACCAACGGGGACGAAGGTCCCACAGGTCGGCCGAAATCAGGATGCGCCGTATCGGTGGTCAAACCCGGGTCGCCGGAACTGGACGTGCTGCCCGTGTCGGGCATGGCAGCCCCCTGGATGTAGTGATTGTCGTAGAAGTCGCTGTCCGCAGCCTGCGTCCATGCCATCTCGCTGGAGTACCATTCCTGCCACAGGTTGCCGCGCCACGACGAGTTCGTCTTGTCAAGGCCGTCAGTACCGCAGCCAATGTGCATCAAATGCGAATGGCCCGTACCGATGAAACTGCAATTCCAGAACAAGAGATGGTCGACTTTGCCGTACAAAGCGCTGCCGCCCCCGCCGGTATAGATCGGTGCGCGCAGCTCCAAGAACATGTTGACGAAGGCGAGGCAGTCGGATTCGGCGCTGGAAAGGCGACCGAAGAAACCCTGGTAATGCAGGTCCGTCGCGCGCAGGCCGTACACTATCCAGTTGTGCATGCCGACCGCCGAAGTGTGCGGAGGAGATTCCCATACGTCGGCATGGCGCCCGGTGCTCCCCGGGTCCAATCCGTCGAGGGTGCAGTTTACAATGAACGGGACCCCCTGAAATCCGTCGTCGCCGATCGACTCGAGCGTCAGGCCTCTTGCGATCTTCGTCGTGCGTGTATTTCCCGGACTGTTACCGTACCGCACATTGTATACGTAGGAACTGGTCCAGTACTTCGACTGAGGGTTGGGCGAGGCGGGATGGGCTGATGTCGCCCAGCGGTCCGACCCCCTGATGTCGCAGTCATCGGCCCAGACATGCGCCCAGTCCATGCGCGAGCTACCGCATTCGATGATGTAGGAAGAACCCGCCAGTCGCTGCAGCGTGATCCCCTTGATCGCCACCTTCTCCACGTCGTACATCGTACCTGGAGCCGTGACCACGGTGTTGGCGCGTGTGCCACCGGCCGCCGCCGTGACCGTCAGCCATTCGTCATCGCACTCGACGGCCTGGCCGGAATACCAGCCTCCGGTGAATGAGTGCGTGCCGGGATTCACGCGAACGATCCCACCATCGGCATTCAGGCCGTAGCCGTGGGCGTCCCGCCAGTCCCTGATTCCGAAGATCGCAGCCCTGATCGACTGGTAAGGGCTGCCGGGCACGTTCACCTGGCCTGTGGAATCGCTGCCGTTCACGTCGACCCACGCCTCGGGTTGAGGCAAGCTGCCGGTCGGGTTGACCACGAGCGGCAGAGCATCGAGACCCTGGCCACCGCCGCCCGTGTTCTTGTCTCGCACTCCGCCGTCGGCTCCGTGCACGGTGGCCTCTACCGTGATCGGCCCGTCACTCGAAAAACTGCTCACCGAGATCGGCAGCCAGTACTCGTGCACGTCCGTCCGATCGTTGTACGTCGTCTGCGTCACGTCGATTGACGCCGGGCCGGAATATCCCTGCCCGCTTATCGTGAACGTGACTTTCTCGATGCCGTTCTTCGAGAACGCCACCACGCCGGCCTTGAACGTCTCTCCGGCATTCAGTCGCTGATAGGGAACCACATCCCAGCGAGCGATCGGCGTCAAGCCGTCGCCGCTCTGGGTGCACCCCATTGTCACCAGGATCGGCACAACTGCCCCGATCGCCGCAGCACTGACTGTGATCTGGCCTTGATACACTCCGTCTTCCAGGCCGTCGCAGCTGACCGCCGCCGTGATGATGTCGTGCTCGCCGGAACTGTCGCCGCCGGACGGCGACACGGCTAGCCAGGCGGAATCGACGGTAATTGAGTATTCTAGGTTATCGCCGCCGGAGTTCCAAACTTCGAAGGTACGGTCGAACGCGTCCGACTCGAAGTCGATTGAAGTGGGGCTGACGCTCAGCTGCGGTGGTGTGGGCGGGGAAACCGTGATCGTCAACTCATCGAAACTCGTCAGCTCGCCGTCGTCCGCGGTGAGGCGCAGGACGTAGGTGCCCGCGACCGAGAACGTCGCGGTGGTGCTCGTAGCCGCGGAGTCCCCGAATGTCGCCGTGCCCGGCCCGCTGATGGCACTCCAGATCGTCGAGACGGTCCCAGGCGGATCCGGCAGGCCGTCATCGGTGACCACGCCGGCCAGGTTCGCAGTGTCATCCGGCAAGTAGATCGCCTGGTCGGAGCCGGCATCGACAACGGGCGCGTCGTTGATCGGTGGACCGACCACCAAGTCGCACACCTGATGAGACCCGGTGTCGGCGGACCAGACGCCCCAGTGATCGAGCTGTGTTACCATACCCGCGCTCGTGCGGAACGCATAGTCGGTCCCAACGGCCTGCTCGTTTGAACCGCCGGGCGTTACGTAGACGCTGTACGTCTGGTTGGGGACATCCACCACCAATCGGAAGTGATACGTCGTTCCGGCTGCATAAGGAACTACCGTATCTGCGGTGTAGATGTCTCCGTTTCGCGCGTCGATGCTGCCTGTGGGGTTGAAGCGTACGAGGATGGCGGCGTCCCCGAACGTAACGACTTCGCCGGCTGACAACGTGGTCACACCGTCCATGCCTGCGGCGCTCGGTGTGGCATCGAACTCCACTGGAAACGCGTGGATCTGAGCGGCGATCGGGGAGTTGCTCCACGTAGTTGAACTGGTCACGCAACCGTCCAAGCAGGCGTCGGATCCTTCGTCGCACGTCTGACCAGAGCACGGATCGCCACCGGCTTGGCAGCTTCCGCCGGCGCACGTCTCGGCTCCGTTGCAGAAGATGCCGTCGTCGCAATCCGCGTTGTTGAGGCATTCGACGCAGGCATCGCCTGACTCATCGCACTCCTGCCCCGGACACGGATCGCCGCCGGCCTGACAGCTTCCGCCGGCACAAGTCTCGGCGCCGTTGCAGAACACGCCGTCATCGCAATCCACGTCGTTGAAACATTCGACGCAGGCGTTGCCTGCTTCGTCGCACATCTGCGTCGGGCAAGGCTCATTGCCGAGCGCACAGGCACCAGCCACGCAGACTTCAGCGCCGTCGCAGAACACACCGTTGTCACAATCCGCGTTGTTGAGGCACTCGACGCAGACACCGCCCACCTCGTCGCACGACTCGCCCGGACACGGGTCGGCCCCGGACTGACAAGCGCCACCGACGCAAACCTCAGCGCCGTTGCAGAAGTCGCCGTCGCTGCAATCGCTGTCGCTCAAACAGCCGACGCATGCATCGGCTGCTTCATCGCAAAAGGCGCCCGGACAGCGACTAGCGCCCAGCTGGCAAACACCGCTGACGCAAACCTCATCGCCGTCGCAGAATAGCCCGTTGTCGCAGTCCGCGTCGCCAAGACACTCGGCGCACGCGTCACCCGCTTCGTCACACAGCTCGCCGGGACAAGGATCACCCCCACCCTGGCAGCTTCCGCCCGCGCACGTCTCGGCACCGTTGCAGAACACCCCGTCGTCGCAATGCATGTCGTTCAAGCACTCGACGCATGCATCACCGGCTTCGTCGCACTGCTGCGTCGGGCACGGATCACTGCCGGTAGCACAAGCACCGCCCACGCAGGCTTCAGCACCGTCGCAGAACACGCCGTTGTCACAATCGGCATCGGTGAGACACTCGACGCACGCGTCACCCGCTTCGTCACACA
>JAJDDX010000053.1 GCA_029260055.1 Phycisphaerae bacterium | reverse complement strand
GAAAACGCCCCGGCCGCTCCTATCCGCGACGCTCCGATCAACCTCGCAACCGCGGTAACGGACACGTGCAACAACCCGCTCGGCTACCAGAACGCTAGCTTAGGGCCATTGGGCCGAGCCCGACCTACGTCAACGACTCTTCTGTCGTCGCCGGCTGGTGCGTCGGCGGTGCAGCACCATCGCGACACCTGTGATGAGAAGCGTGGTCACGGACGGCTCCGGTACGACGACGAGTTGCGGCGAATTGCCCGTGATCTGGCCGTCGCCGGCTGTCCAGGTCGTCGTGCTGGTGAAATCGGACACGATCTTCGCTCCGCCGTTCGGCCCTTCGGTGTTCAGTGCGTCCAGCGTGTAGGTTCCGACGGCTTCGGGGAGCTGCACCTGCCCCGTACCGAGCAGAAGCGAACCGTCAGCGGGGATGACGAGGAAGAAGCCGGGGCACCGAGCGAGGAGTGTGTAGGCATGCCAGGGGTACGGATAGTTGGGGAATTGTGCTATGGCGTAGGGGGCCAGGAGCGTCGAGAAGTCGAACACGAACTCGGGAATCCCGTCCGGCTGGGGAAGCGCGCCATCGTAGTTGTCCGGGCCGAGGAGTGTCAGCTCTGGTGACGACGCCCTAAAACCCAAGAAGACCTCACGGACTTCCGTCGGTACGTCTCGGTCGGTCGAAACGGCGACGCTGAAGTCGATGACTTGCCCCGGGTCGTACGCGCCGTTTGGGTGTGGCGGCGGGGTCAACAGGTCGACTTGAAGCACCGCACTGGCGTGCGCGGTCGAGGCGATAGAGAGCACGATGAACAGGGCTGCGAGGTTGGACTTCATGCTGGAAACCCCTTCGGCACATGTAGGTCGGGCTCCGCCCGACGCCACGTCATCCGCCACACCGGTGTCGGGCCAAGCCCGACCTACGTCTCTTGCGGCACCGGGCCGGTGCGCCGACGACGCAAGGCAAGGACGGCCCCCGATGCGATCAAGGCGAGCGCCGACGGCGTCGGAGCGATCAGCATCCCCGGCGAGTTCCCGGTGATATCGCCCTCGTTCGCGAACCACGTCGTCCGATCCACGAAACCGAAGTCCAGCCGCGTGCTGTTGTGGGGTCCGTTGGAATCGGCATTCAGCGCGTCGAGCGTGATGTATGTCGGTGTGGTCACACTGCTCGGGAGCTGTACCTGCCCCGTCCCGAGAAACAGTGATCCACTCTCCGGGATCACCAGCATGAAGCCCGGAATTGGTCCCAACAACGTGTACGTGATGTTCGGCTGTGGGTAGTTCGGGAACTTGGCGTACACGGGGTCGAACGTGATCGTCGAATAGTCGAATACGAACTCAGGAATGCCATCCGAGCCGGGGAGCCCGATGGCAAAGTTGTCCGGCCCGACGAACGTGAGTTCGGGGGACGAAGCCTGGAAGTCCAGGGTCAAAAGGCGAAGCTCGATCTGCTGTGGTGGATCGCTGTAGATCGAGACGCCGAAGTCGACGATGCGCCCCGGGCTGTACATCATGCCGGGCGTGTCGGGCGGTGTGTAGATGTCCACTTGGAGCACCGCGCCGGCGCGGGCGGTCGAGGCGATGCAAAGAGCGATGAACAGCGTTCCTAGATTCGGTTTCATGACTTGCACCTCTTCTCGGGTAGGCTGCTGCGTCTCTTCCGGTACCTGTCGCGACGTCGTTGTCGGCGAACGCACATGACCGCACCCACGGCGAGGAGGCCTACGGTAGCGGGCTCCGGTACGACGACGAGTTGGGGTGAATTGCCCGTGATCTCGCCGGTGCCGGCCGTCCATGTCACCGTGTTGCTGAAGTCGAACTGGAGCTTGGTTCCACCGGTCGCTCCGGCGGCGTTGAGCGCGTCCAGCGTGTAGGTTCCGACGACTTCGGGGAGCTGCGCCTGCCCCCATCCGAGCAGCAGCGATCCGTTGGATGGGATGGTGAGGAGGGGAAGATCCAACCCGGTATACGTCACATTCGGAACGGCGTAGTTCGGGAACTTGACGTACCCCCAGTCGCCTAAGATCGTCGAGAAATCAAACACGAACTCGGGGATCCCGTCCTGGCCGGGCGCTCCAATGTTGTAGTTGTCCGGGCCGACGAACGTGAGCTCGGGTGACGACGCCCGGAAGTCCAGGGTCATCAGGCGAATCTGAATCCACTCCGGCGGATCGGTCGAGATGGATACGCCGAAGTCGACGATCTGCCCGGGGTCGTACGCGCCGCTCGGGTACGTTGGCGGGGTCAACAGGTCGACCTGAAGGATCGCGCCGGCGTGGGCGGCCGAGGCGATGCAGACTACGCTGAGCCACGTGGCAACGATCGACTTCATGGCGTGCATTCTCCTTCGATACATGTACGTCAGGCTTTGCCCGACGGAACCGAACCATTGACTACGCCTCGTCGGGCCGAGCCCGACCTGCCTCCCCCCATCCCCGGCATTACCGGCGGCTGCGTCGCCGGCGGCGAGCGCACATGACGGCGCCGATGGCGAGGAGTCCGACGGTCGCCGGTTCCGGTACCACGTGTAACAGCGCCGGGACTCCGGTGAGGTGGCCGTTGCCGGGCGTCCACTCCGTCGGATTGGCGAAGAAGGTGGTGAGCACGCCCCCGTTGCCCGCGCCCGCGCCGACCGCGTTGAGTGCGTCCACGGTGTAGGTTCCGCCGGCGAGCGGGAGTTGCACTTGTCCGGTCCCGAGTGCCAGTGTGCCACCCGTCGGGATGACGAGCGTCTGGCCGGGCAGCGGTCCGCTCACGCCGATATAGGTTGCGGCCGGTTTCATGTAGGCCGGGAACGCCGCATACATGGCACCGCCACCTGCTGTCGAGAAGTCGAATGCGAAGTCGGGGCTGCCGCCGGGGCCCTGGAAGATCAGTTCCGGCGAAGAGGCCTGGAAGTCGAGGCCGATCCCGCGCACGTTGATGTCCTGCGCCACGTCGGTCGAGATCGAGACGCCGAAGTCGACCACGGCTCCGGGGCTGTACATGCCGCCGGGCTGGTCGGGTGGCGTCAGGGCATCAACCTGAAGGACGGCGCCCGCGTGAGCGGTGGCTGCGATACAAAGCACGACGCATGCTGCACAACTGAATGACCTCATGACCTTAACCCCCATCAAGAAAAGTAAGTCGGGCGGTGCCCGACGGAAACGGACTACTCCGGGTCGGGCCGAGCCCGACCTCATCGTCACATCTTTACCGGTACCCGCTGCTGCGACGCTGACGGCGAGTGCAAACGACGGCTCCCATCGCGAGGAGTCCTACCGTGGCCGGGTCGGGTACCATGGTGATGACAACCGGGTCGCCGGTGATCTCGCCACCACCGGCGGTCCAGGTGGTCGACTCGGGGAAACCGAAGCTGAGCATGGCTCCGCCGCTCGCGCCTGTGGGGTTGAGTGCATCCAGCGTGTATTCTGCGAGCATCGCCGGGAGCAGCACCTGCCCCGTGCCGAGAAACAGCGGATCGTCCGCCGGGATCGTCAGGACAAAGCCTGGGATCGGCTCCAGTAGAGTATGGGTCATGTTCGGTCGTGGGTAGACTGGGAATCGGGCGTACGCAAAGTCGGCCAGGATGCTCGAGAAGTCGAACACGAACACCGGCGTACAGGGTGGCCAACCCCAGCACCCGTGAGGGTCAAGGAAGGTCAGGCTCGGGTCTGACGCGCCGAAGTCCAGGGTCAAGCCGCGAATCTGCGCGGGCTGCCCGAGGTCCGTCGAGATCGAGACGCCGAAGTCGACCACGGTTCCCGGGAGATAGCCACCCGGCACGTTCGGCGGCGTTAGGAGGTCAACCTCGAGGACGGCTCCGGCGTGGGCGGTGGCGGCCGTGCATAGCATCACGCACGCAGCACTTGCGAATGCCTTCATGAATCCAAACCTCCTTTGGAGGAGCCGCGTCGGACCGAGCCCGACCAGCGTCGGCGGCCGCCATGTCGGCGCCGCGTACGAAGCATTAGGGCGATCCCCGCGATGCACAACGCCGCGGATGTCGGCTCCGGCACGACGACGAGTAGTGGCGAATTGCCCGTGATCTCGCCGTTGCCGGCTGTCCAAGTCACTACGTTGCTGAAGTCGAACTGGAGCTTCGCTCCGCCGTTGGCTCCAGCCGGGTTGAGCGCGTCCAGCGTATAGGTTCCGACGACCTCAGGGAGCTGAACTTGCCCCGTCCCGAGCAGCAGCGAGCCGTTGCTCGGAATGGTCAGCAGGAAACCGGGTGCGGGGGGAAGCAGGCCCGTCATCGTGATGTTCGGTCGCATGAAGTTAGGGAACCGCCCGTAAAACGCGCCCGTTTCGATGGTCGAGAAATCGAACACGAACTCGGGGATGCCGTCCTGGCCGGGCGCTCCGATGTTGCAGTCGTCCGGGCCGACGAACGTGAGTTCGGGCGATGACGCCTGGAAGTCCAGCGTGATCAGGCGAATATCATGGACATCATCCGGTAGGTCGGTGGAGGCGGAGACGGAGAAGTCGACGATCTGCCCCGGGTCGTAGGCGCCGTTCGGGTGCGGTGGCGGGGTCAGCACGTCAAGTTCGAAGACCGCACCGGCTCGGGCGCTCGAGGCGATGCCGAGCACGATGAGCGACGCTACGACGATCGACTTCATGGCATGTTGCCTCCTTCGAACCAAGTGGGTCGGGCTTCGCCCGACAGAAGCGGACCGTTGACTACTCTCCGTCGGGCCGAGCCCGACCCACGCAGCCGGCCGTTGGTCCTTGGACGACGGAATGCCATCGCGATTCCTGTCATGAATAGTGCCGCGCAAGCCGGCTCCGGTACGACGACTAGCTGTGGCGAGTTGCCGGTGATGTCGCCGGCGCCGGCTGTCCAGCTTGACGGAAACGTCACTCCGAGTAGCAGCGCGGTTCCTCGACTGGGTGCTGTCGGATTGAGAGCATCGAGGGTGTACGTTCCGGCGGTTTCGGGAAGCCGCAATTGCCCGGCCCCAACGTGCAGTGGGCTGTCAGGCGGGACTACTAACAGTGACCCCGGCCCCGCGGGTCCTAAGCCGATGCGGATGAGGTCCGGGCAACGGTAGTTCGGGAAGACACCGTAGAAGGCACTGGAAACGAGCGTCGAGAAGTCGAACACGAACTCGGGGATGCCATCTTGGCCCGGCTCTCCGTTGTCGTAGTCGTCCGGGCCGAGGAATGCCAGCTCCGGTGATGACGCACGGAAGTCCAGGGTCATCCAGCGGACCTGAACTGCCGAGTTCCTATTGGTCGAGATCGAGACGCCGAAGTCGACGACCTGGCCGGGGTCGTAGGCGCCGTTCGGGTGCGGCGGTGGGGTCAACAGGTCGACCTGAAGGACGGCTCCCGCCTGGGCGGTAGCGGCGCAGAGCAGCACGCATGCGGCACTAGCGAATGCCTTCATATTTTGAAACCCCCTTGAAGTGGCTCTCGGGACCCGCTTTCCGGTATCCAGATCGACGCTACTGAGATCGCCCAGATTGCGAGTGACGCACATTCCCCGCGCAGTGTGGTCTCAGTTGGGTCCAATAATGGTAGCGTCGATGGCGATGAGGGTCAAATACGAGCGCGAGAAAAAGGTGGGGATATCGAAGGGCGTGCGATCTCGCAGGGTGCCCCCCCCTCAGTCCCCGGTTATCAAAGGGGGAAGCAGGAGGTGCCGGCTGCGGATAGCGGTGCGACATGGATGACGCGCCGTTCGGGCCGGGTGTAGGGTTTCTACCTGGCAGCATGCTGGAAAAGCGCAGCGTCGCTCCATGTAGGCGGCGCGTCCGGCGCTTCTCGTCCCCCACAAGGGGTGACGCTACGTCGAACCCGAGGCCTGCGAGCCGTTCAACAGGCTGCCGTTATGACAGCGCTATGCCGTGATCAGAGCCGCGTGGCGCAAGCCCGCGGTCATGTCACCGGGCTGGCGCCCGGCGCTCTGCTTGCTCGCACGCCCGGAAAACGACCCCCGATACACTTGCCGACGCGATCCTAGCGCTGTCATACCAGGCGCGGCTGTGCCGGGGGCGCTGCGGGCGGTGGCGGTGTTCTTTCCGGCGAGCGCGTCATCGTGTAGCATACCCGCACTTCGTCAGCCGGGGGTTACCCGGTGATTGACCCAAGGAGCCCTTTCGCGAGCACGGATTCCGGCGCGGCCCACGTGAGGCGTCGCGATCGACCGAGCGGACGGATGGGTATCGAGAGCTAACCATGACCACAGAGACACCCTCTCCGCGTGTGGCCTCGCCGAGCGTGCCACCCCCCTCAGTCCCCCCTTATCAAGGGGGGAAGCAAGACGGCGGTAATCGCCTGGTCCAACTGCGCGTCGAAGAGTCGCTTTCCGCGACGGGGCCGAGCCAGCTGAAATCGCCGAGCGGTCCGCCGCGACACCTTCCGATGACTCGCGAGGAGATGGTCGAGCGCGGCTGGGATGAGGTCGACATCGTGTTCGTCACGGGCGATGCGTACGTCGACCATCCGAGTTTTGCGATGGCCATTCTTTCGCGCGTGCTGGAAGCCTGCGGCTTTCGCGTCGCCATGCTCTCTCAACCGGATTGGCGTTCGTGCGAGCCGTGGCGCACGTTCGGTCGGCCGCGACTCTTCTTCGCGATTAGCGCCGGCAACATGGACTCGATGATCAACCACTACACGGCCAACAAGAAGGTGCGCAACGACGACGCCTATTCGCCGGGTGGTCGCATCGGCTTGCGGCCCGACCGGGCGACGTTGCCCTACTGTCAGCGGGCGCGTGAGGCGTACAAGGGTGTGCCGGTCATCGCGGGCGGCGTCGAGGCGAGCTTGCGGCGGTTGGCGCACTATGACTACTGGTCCGACACGGTCAAGCGGTCCATTCTTCTCGATTCGAAGGCCGACATGGTCGTGTTCGGGATGGGTGAGTCGACGATCGTCGAGGTCGCGCGGCGGCTGGATGCGGGTGAAACGGTGGCTGATCTTCGTGACATGCGCGGCGTGGCCTACGTGATGGGTGCCAAGGATACGCCACCGGCGGGGGAGGGCGTGGCTGAGCTTCCCACATTCGAGCGGGTCAAGGCGGACGTCCGCGAGTTTGCCAAGGCGACGCGTCGCATTCACCTCGAGGCGAACCCGTACAACGCCAAGACGCTGGTGCAGTATCACGATCGCCAGGCGGTCGTGTGCAATCCGCCGCGCCTGCCCGAGACGGAAACGGCGATGGACCTGTTCTACGGACTGCCGTATACGCGCAAACCGCACCCGAGCTATACCGAGCCGATTCCGGCGGTGACCGTCGTCAAGGACTCAGTGACGATCATGCGCGGGTGCTTCGGTGGTTGCACCTACTGCTCGATCACCACGCACCAGGGGCGGATCATTCAGTCGCGCAGTGCGGAGTCGATCGTTTCCGAGGTCGCGGCGATGGGGCGCGATCCGGAGTTCAAGGGGATCGTCAGCGACATCGGCGGGCCGACTGCGAACATGTACCGCATGCATTGCGAACGGCCCGAGATCGAGGCGATCTGCCGACGCCTTTCGTGCGTGCATCCGAAGATATGCCCGCTGCTTGACACTGATCACTCGGACCTGGTCGAGATCATGCGTGAGTCGCGCGGGCAGAAGGGCGTTCGTAAAGTCTTGATCGCCAGCGGCGTGCGGATGGACCTTGCGCAAAAGTCGCCGGAGTACATGGAGGAGTTGGCTGCGCATCACGTCGGCGGGCACCTGAAGGTCGCGCCGGAGAACACGGACCCCGAGACGTTGGGTTTGATGAAGCGCGCGGGGATCGAGGACTTCAGTGCGTTTGCGGAGAAGTTCGACGAGGCGTCGGGCAAGGCCGGTAAAGAACAGTACCTCGTCCCCTATTTCATCTCGTCCCATCCGGGCAACACGCTGGCGGCGATGGTGGAGCTTGCGGTCTTCTTGAAGCAAAACGGCTATCGACCCGACCAGGTGCAGGACTTTATCCCCGCTCCGTTCGACATTGCCGCGTGCATGTATCACACGGGGCTCGACCCGATGACGATGAAGCCGGTCTACGTGGCGAAGTTCCTTCGTGATCGCAAGCTCCAGCGGGCGCTCATGCAGTTCTTCAAACCGGAGAATTACTTTGCGGTACGCAAGGCACTCATCCAGGCGGATCGGCGGGACCTGATCGGTGACGGGTGCGACGCGCTGATCCCGAGTGCGGCGCCGCAGGCCGCGCTTGACGCTCAGCGGCGGGGCGAGCGCGACGCCGGCGGTGATGACCACGTGCATTCCGCGCAGCGGACGCCGGGCAAGGGCGGCCGTCGTCAGCGGCGAGCTTCGAGCAGCGGCTATCGGCCGGGAAGGCGCGGCCGGAAAGACAAATAGGATTGGACGCCAGACGGGAGTTGGGCTTCCCCCCTTGCCAAGGGGGGACTGAGGGGGGTCTGTATGATCGACGCCGCACGGACAAACTGCGCTCCGCTTGTCCGTGGCACCCGGCGCCCGTTGTGGCGAGATTACCGGTGGACGAGCGGACCGGATGGCGGCGCGGTTTGTTCGACCCCGTCAGGGTTGGTGCGTTGGGGGTTCCGCAACCGTGGGCGGCGTCCGCCTCCGGCGGACTTGCCCACGGCTACTGTCTCTCAGCCCTTCGGGCTGCAGCGGCGCAACGGCACTCGCCGGGCCGGGCGGCGTTGGGGGGCGACGCGGCCTTCACGTAGTTTTTCGATTGGAGCCTGTGATGCAATGGCGTACAATGGGAGCTTGAGGCCTGGTGACTGCCGATTCTCGGAGAAAGGGAGGAAGTCATGTTGGGTTTCCGCAAGTCCGCCATGAACTGGGTGCTCTTCGTCGCGTTGAGTTCGGTCGTTGTCGCTGCGGCCTCGCCGGCGCGGAGCGCTGACGAGGTCGTCGATTCGAACGCCGTGGCTCAGGGCACGTCCGAGAGCCTTGATGGCGCGCCGGGAGGCGACCGTGCGGGCACTTCGTGCCAAACGGCCCCCGACATGTTCGACTACGGCCCGCACCGTCTCGACGCCGAGGCCGAGCAACTTGCGATGCATTTTGCGGGTACGCTACGTGCTCCCGATGCGGAGTACGATCGCATCCTGCGCGACCTCCAACTCATCCGCGAGGCCTACCCGTTTCTCACTGCGGTCGTGGACGAGCCGGATTACATGCCGAATAAGCTCGTTCTACGGCTGGAGGCGCCGGGGCCGTGGCCGAACTACGAGGCCTTGAAGTACTACTACCAGGTGACCAATGACGAGATCATCATCCCGAGCCTGGACATCCACCTGCTGACGTTCTGCGACAACCTCAATGCACACGTGATCGGACCGGAGTTCGCGGCGCTCGCTGACGTACGCTATGCCGAGCCGGACTACCTTGTCGGTTGGGCTAACCGGATCAGCATCGTCGTGTTCGCGACGGACTATCGCTACACCATCCTCGCGGGTTTCCACGACTGTTTCGATGGTTGCGACTGCGACCGCACGTGGGTGCTCGACGTTGCGGATGACGGTACGGTTGGTTTCGTATCGTACCAGGAGGATGATCACGGCTGGTCTTGGTGCGTCTTTGAAGACACGGCGTGTTGCCTGCCGACGGGGCAATGCTCGGTGATGGCGATAGATCAGTGTCAGCTTGCAGGCGGTGCGCCGATGCCGTTCGATACCGTGTGCGAAGGCGATGTCGATATGGACGGGCTTGACGGTTCCTGCGGTGACGGATGTCCCGCCGATCCTGACAAGACGGATCCGGGCGAGTGCGGCTGCGGCGTGCCCGAGTCGTGCGCGGCGGGGATTCCCGCCGTCTCGGAATGGGGCGTTGCTGTGATGGCGCTGCTGGTTCTCGCGGCCGGCACGCTGGTCTTTCGACGCAACGTGGGCGCGAGGGCTTCCATGTAGGCTGCGTTTGGCGTACCCGGCGAAGCGTGTAAGCCGAACGGGGAACCTCCCCCGACCCCTCCTTGGTAAGGAGGGGAGGCGCCCGCACGCGGACCGCCTGCCTTTCTAGTTGCGCTCGCCCGTCGGCGAGTTGCCAACGTCCGTACGGTCGCGACAATGCGGCCATGCTTCTGACCAAGCGCGAGTTGCCGGTTCTTTTCGTCAGTTTGATCTACGTGCCTTTCTTCACGTGGATCGCCCTAGGGCGGGCGAACTACGAGTTCCTGCTATATGTCGCGGTCATCCTGGTGGTTGGGGCGTGGATTCTGTGGAAGCAGCGGCGCATCAAGTTCGGGCTGCCGATTCTGTGGGGGCTTTCGGCCTGGGGCATCATGCACATGGCCGGCGGGAACGTGCGCGTCGGCGACGGCGTCCTATACGACGTGATCCTGGTTCCGCTGATCGCCGAGTACCACATCCTTCGCTACGATCAGGTCGTGCACATGCTCGGCTTCGGCATCGCGACGCTGCTTTGTCATCACCTGCTGCGGCCCTTCCTTCGTGACGGCATCGAGCGAATCGGAACGCTGCTGTTCCTGGTGGTCCTGATGGGATCGGGCTTCGGCGCTATCAACGAGATCATCGAGTTCATCGCGGTTGTCGCGATGCCTGAGACGGGTGTCGGCGGATACACGAATACGCTGCTGGATCTGGTCTTCAACTTGATCGGTGGACTGGTGGCGGCGGGTTGGCTGGCGCGGCGGGAGGCTTTTCGACCTCCGGTGACACATGATGACGGGATGCGCGGTTGAGTCGGACGAACGTCGGGTGAGACGCAACGAGTATGGCTAACGAGATGCTCGAACTCGATTCGGCAGACGGAAGGAAGCCGAAGGCCGCGTTCGGCGCGGTCGGGGCCGTTGCAGGTGTGGTTGCGTTCATTGCGACGGTGTGGGCACTTCAGCCGTTGCAGTTCCACGTGGTCAACTACACGGCGCAGCGCGTCGAGTCGCCGCGATACCCGCTTACCGTAATGTACCTGGTCGGGCTGTGCCTGCTGACTGTGGTGCCGGCGTTGTGGGCCGCTTGGTCCGGTTTGCGTCTACTGTGTTGGAGTACGTTGGGCAGATGCCTGTGGCCGTTGGTGCTGACAGTGCCCGTGGCGTGTTATGCGTTCGTGGATGTCGTGCCTCCGTTCTATCTTGTCCTGCTCATGGTGCTGGGGTTGACGTGGACGGGGTATCGGTCGGGTTTGCGGTGGCCTGTGCGCGCGGCAGGCGGAACCCCCCTCAGTCCCCCCTTGTTAAGGGGGGAAGCTTCAGGGGATGCGGGGTCGCTCCACGCTGCGGCTGTCACGTCGCTCGTCGTCTTCATCATCGTGCTGACGTACGTCCACACGCGGCTTCAGATCAACTTCTTCGAGCACTTCGCCTTAGGCCATGCCGACTTCGGGCATTTCACGGAGGAACTCAAGAACGTCCTTGCCGGCCGCGGCTTGCGCTCCGACAGCTTCGACAACACGCGCCTCGGTTGGCACTTCGTGCCGATGCTCTATCTGCTCGTGCCGGGGTACTGGCTTTGGCCTTCGCCGTATTACCTGATGGTGTGCAGCGCGCTGCTCGTCCACATCGCGGCGCTGCCGGCCTACTACCTCGCACGCAGGCTTTCGGGATCGGTGGCGGTCGGGTGGCTCATCGGGTGTGCGTGGTTACTGCTGCCGTCGCAGAGCCGGCTCGTCTATTCGCACACGTACGGTTTTCAGTGGATCTACTTCGCGATCCCGTTGATCGCGCTTATGATCAGCACCGGGCTGACCGGCCGCTGGCGAACCTGCCTGGTCTTCGTCGTGCTGATTCTGTTGTGTAAGGAGACGGCGGCTGCCGCCACGCTCGGCTGGGGCGTCTACCTCGCTCTGTTCACCGCACGCCGTAAGCTGGGGATCTCGATTGCGGTAGTGTCGCTTGTCTATGTCGTGTTGTGTGTGTCGGTGTTCATCCCGCACTTCGCAGCCACGGACAGCTATCAACGGGTCGATCAGTTCGGCGACCTGGGGAGCAGCTTCGCCGCGGTGGCGCTGTCGCCGTTTCGCAGCCCGGGGTTGCTATTCGGTCGTCTCGTGCGGCCCCAGGCGATCTACTTCTTGCTGATCCTGCTGGCGCCGATGGCGCTAACGCCGCTGCGTGGTTGGCGCGTGTCGTTGGCGGCCGTGCCGACGCTGCTGTTGATCCTCCTGCTGCGGAACTCGGATTGGCTCAGTATCAAGTTCTGGCATCAGGCGACGGTGCTGCCGTTCCTGTTCTTTGCGGGGATTGCGACGCTGGGTGACGGCCAGTTGGCGTCTTCGACGCCTCGGGTGGTGGATTGGTTGCGTGGCGGGCGCATTAAGGATGGCCGAGCGATTGCCCGTGGTGTTGCCTTGGCGATGTTCGTGGGGGCGGGGTGGGGGCATTATCTGTTCGGGTTCTCGCCGCTAAGCAAGTCATACGATTTGTATGCAGCTCACGCTCCGTTTCATGCTCCCGATCCACGGCTGGCGACGGTGACTCGGTTGCGTGAGGAGATACCGAGGAACA
This sequence comes from Phycisphaerae bacterium, assembly GCA_029260055.1. GTDB lineage: Bacteria > Planctomycetota > Phycisphaerae > UBA1845 > UBA1845 > JADFOB01. The sequence goes on along the minus strand of JAJDDX010000053.1, from coordinate 4,306 downwards.
AATCCCTCCACGCGACGGAGCGACTGGCGGCCCACTTCGTTGACTACGCGCACATCTACACAAAGGCGGACATGAAGGGTGCCGACTATGTGATCATCGATCGCAGTGATCGGTGGGACGCGTCGGGCCTGCCGCAGAAGGCCCGCGAGTTGGCCGGTGATCCTGCGTATTGGCTTCAGTTGCAGGAAGGGCCGATCGTCGTCTTTCGTCGGGTCGTCGCGGGTGTGTCCGAGGGTGAGTGACCGGGCAGGTCGCCGGCTGCCGCGGTCGAGTTGAGTTACGGTGTGCCACCGCTCTCGAGTGGTGCTGCAACTCGTAGGTCGGGCTTGGCCCGACGAGCACTGGTGGCCAAGCCACCGGTGCCCCCCGCCAGGGGCTCCACGGGCAAGCTGCTGCTTGCCCATGCCACCCATTCGCGGCAGGGACCAAGCCAGCGCGCTGCGCTCCACGGGCAAATCCCGGCGCGCCGGGACCCATGCCACCGACTTGGGGTCGATATTACCTACACTTCGACCGTTACGCCGCTCTTCTCGAATGTGAAGACCTCGCCTCGGGCGTCGACGACGATGTGATCGCCGGCGACGAAGTCGCCCTCGAGGATGCGCCGGGCTAGCGGGTTCTCGATCTCCTGCTGGATCAGCCGTTTGATCGGTCGAGCACCGTACGACGGGTCGAAGCCGTCCGTCGCGAGTTTCTCCCTTGCCGCGTCCGTAAGCTCGAAGGTCATCTCGCGGTGGGCCAGGCGGTCCGCGAGGTGCCGCAACTGGATCCCACCGATCTTCCGCAGATCGTCACGCGAAAGCTGATGGAAGATGATCGTCTCGTCGATGCGGTTGAGGAACTCCGGACGGAAGCTCGCCTTGAGTGCCTGCTTGACCTTCATCTCGATCTCGATGTCGGCTGCGGACGTTTCGCACGTGCCGCCGGCGATCAACTGCTGGATGAACTCGCTGCCGATGTTGCTGGTCATCACGACGATCGCGTTTCTGAAGTCGACGGTGCGGCCGTGGCCGTCGGTCAGGCGTCCGTCGTCGAGCACCTGCAGAAGCACGTTGAACACGTCGCGATGCGCCTTCTCGATCTCATCGAGGAGCACGACTGCGTAGGGCTTGCGGTGGATCGCTTCGGTGAGTCGGCCGCCTTCTTCATAGCCGACGTATCCCGGCGGAGCGCCGATGAGCCGCGCGACGCTGTGCTGCTCCATGAACTCGCTCATGTCGATGCGCACGAAGGCCGCCTCGTCATCGAACATGAACTGAGCGAGGGCTTTGCACAGTTCGGTCTTGCCGACGCCGGTGGGGCCGAGGAAGAGGAACGAGCCGATGGGGCGGTCGGGATCACCGAGCCCGGCGCGGCTACGTCGTACGGCGTCGGATACGGCTCGCACAGCCTCGTCTTGGCCGACGACGCGTTCGTGCAGGCGCCGCTCCATCGTGATGAGCTTCTCTTTCTCGCCTTCGAGCATGCGGGCGACGGGCACGCCGGTCCATTTGCTCACGACTTCGGCGATTTCTTCGGAGGTGACCTCCTCTCGTAGCAGGCCGCCGCCTTCGTGCATGTCGGTCAGCGCCTTCTCGCGTTTTGCGAGCAGGTCGTCGAGTTCGCGGAGTTCGGCATACTGAATGCGCGCGGCGCGTTCGAGGTCGCCGGTTCGCTGGGCTTCCTCCAACTCTGCGTGCTTCGCCTCTACGTCCCGTTTGACCGACTGAATGGCTTCGAGTTGCTGCTTCTCGTTCTCCCACTGCGCGGTCAGTGCGGTGTTGCTCTCCTGAAGTTCGGCGAGGGTCTTTTCCACTGAGTCGAGGTGCTTTCGGCTGCCTTCGTCCTTCTCTTTCTTGAGGGCCTCGCGTTCGATTTCGAGTTGCATGATGCGTCGGCGAAGCTCGTCCAGCTCAGCCGGCATCGATTCGTTTTCGATGCGCAGGCAGGAGGCGGCCTCGTCGATGAGGTCGATCGCCTTGTCCGGAAGCTTCCGATCGCTGATGTAGCGTTGCGAGAGCGTGGCGGCTGAGACGAGGGCGGCGTCCTGATTGCGCACGCCGTGGTGCGTGTCGTATCGTGGCTTGAGGCCTCGCAGGATGGCGATCGTGTCCTCGACGGTGGGCTCGCGGACGTAGATCGTCTGGAAGCGTCTTTCGAGTGCCTTGTCTTTTTCGACGTGCTGGCGGTATTCATCGATGGTGGTCGCCCCTATGCACCTCAGTTCACCGCGTGCCAGCGCCGGTTTTAGCAGATTGCCGGCATCGACGGCGCCTTCGACCTTGCCCGCGCCGACGACGGTGTGGAGTTCGTCGATGAAGAGGATGACCTGCCCGGCTGATTCCTCGACCTCGCGAACGACGGCCTTGAGACGTTCTTCAAACTCACCGCGATACTTCGCCCCGGCGATCAGCGCGCCCATGTCGAGGGCGACCACGCGTTTGTGTTTGAGCACTTCGGGCACGTCGCCGTCGAGGATGCGCAGGGCAAGGCCCTCGACGATGGCGGTCTTGCCGACGCCGGGGTCACCGATGAGCACGGGGTTGTTCTTGGTGCGTCTGGCGAGGACCTGCATGCAGCGGCGGATCTCCTCATCGCGCCCGATGACGGGGTCGAGCTTGCCCTGTCGTGCAAGCTGAACCAGATCGCGCCCGTATCGTTCGAGCGCTTGGTAAGTATCTTCCGGAGTTTGTGACGTCACTGCGGCACTTCCGCGCAGCTCCTTGAGCGCCGCCAGCAGGCCGTCCGCGGTTGCGCCACAGATCGAAAGGGTCTCCCTTGCGGTGCCGGCAACCGTGGTCAACGCCAGAAGCAGATGTTCGGCGGAGACGTATTGGTCCTTCATCGCCTCCGCCCGCTCGTGGGCGGATTGGAGGACTTCCTGGAACTCGCGATTGGGCGCGAGCGTGCCGCCGGAGACATTCGGCAGCTTCGACAGTTCCGAGTCGACGATGGAGCGAAGCTGTGGCACATGGGTGCCGGTCTTCTCCAACAGCGGGGCGACGAAGCCGTCGCCGTGGCCACTAGTCGTCGATGAGTCGGATGAGATTAGCGCAGCGAGCAGGTGTAAGGGCGTCAGTTCGGCGTGCCCTTCTCCGGTGGCGGCGCGGCGTGCCGCTTCGAATGCCTCGGCTGCTTTGATCGTGAAACGGTCCATCATGTGCGTGTCTCCTTTCCGGCGGACGTGGATTCACGGTCCGCCCGCAAGGCTCAGGATGCATGGCCCGTTCCGAAGCCAGGGAGTCCCGTAAGTGCTTTAATATGCTATAGTTATAGCGGCTAGGCTCGTGGCGCAGCGTCGCGTTCTGCCACATTGGCACTGCGGATTCGGCAAGTGCCGCGCCGCCTAAGGGTCCATGCGGCGGCGATCGCCGGGTCCCAACGTCCGAGAAGCGGCCGGTGCGTCCGTGCCGCCGCATGCTCGAAAGAAGGTGGCTCGTGTCCGGCGTGGTTTGCGCGGTGCGCGCAGTCTCGCCGGCGCGCGGATCCAACGTTTGGAGCGCTGGTTCCGTGGCGCATTCCAGCGCTCGGCGGAGCCGATCGCCGGCACGTGTTGGCGCGCGAAACGCTTGCGAATGTCGATAAACGAGATATGCTGTGTGGCGATGCCGACGTAGCTCAGCTGGTTAGAGCACCTGCCTGTGGAGCAGGGGGTCCTTGGTTCGAGTCCAAGCGTCGGTAGTTCTTGCGGGGTAATGAGTTACGGCGATTTTGCGGTGCGCCGGCACACACCTGATACGGCCTGCGGGGTTCTCCCGAGACCCTGGCAGTCGACCTCAGTTGAGACGTTCGCCGGTATCGGTACAAGCGAAGAAGTGGGCGGACGGTGTGTCGACGACGAGGCTGACGGGATCTCCAACCGACATCCGCGCAGCCGCCGACGCGCGTGCGACGATCGGCGCGCCCGCGCGGTCGGCCAGATGCAGGTTGAGGCTGCAGCCAAGCGGTTCGATCGCGGTGACCGTGGTCTGAATAGAACCGGCGGTCGCGGTGGACTTGCGCACATCGGTCGTAGCGATGCGGTCGGACGAACTCTCACTCAGGCGCAGGTGTTCAGGACGAATCCCGAGCGTGACCTCTTTTCCGATGTGGGGCTTCATCGTTTTGGAGAGGGCATCGCTCAGCGAGAGGTCACCCGCGGCGCCGGCAAAGGCCACTGCGCTACCGTCGCGCTCGAGACGGCCCTCGAGGAAGTTCATCGGCGGCGTACCGATGAACCCAGCCACGAAGCGATTCTGTGGCTTGTCGTATAGCTCGAGCGGCGCTCCGCATTGTTGGACGAGTCCGTCTTTCATGATGACCAGTCTGTCACCGAGGGTCATGGCCT
>JAJDDX010000052.1 GCA_029260055.1 Phycisphaerae bacterium | reverse complement strand
GTGCTGGGGATGTTTGTGCCCAGTTTCTTTACCGGCTCCCTGATCGCCCGTTTTGGCAAAGAGGTGATTATTTCCACCGGAATGATACTGCTGGCTGGTTGCGGCATCGTGGCGTTGATGGGCGTTGAGTTGCAAAACTATATGGGAGCGTTGGTTTTGCTAGGGCTCGGGTGGAATTTTGGTTTTATCGGCGCCACGACAATGGTGACGGAATGCTATCACGCCGGGGAAAAAGCCAAAGTGCAGGGCCTCAACGATTTCCTGGTGTTCTCAACTGTGGCGGTGGCGTCCCTGTCATCGGGCAAGCTGCTTCACATCGCCGGGTGGCAGACCATCAATATGGCGCTGTTTCCCCTTGTGGCGCTTGCCCTGGCGCTGGTGATCTGGCTGTGGTTGGCAGGCCACCGCGAGAAGGTGAAGTCGGTTAATTAGCAAACGACATAGAAAAGCTCCTCGCGGCGCATGCGACACTATGCTTAACGTGCATATGGTTTTGCCCACATTACCGTTGCCTATTGAACAATATATCCCTACAGTTTTGGGGAATTTATGCTTTTGTTGATATAGGTGAGGTTCACCATGGTTACGTTTGTTTCCGGGACTGTTTTTCCCATAGATTTCACGACGTTGGATCTCACAGGCTTGCGGGATGGCGATGTCCTGGGGGGGGCGACATCAACACAATTTGTCATAGATGAGCTGGACGGAACCATTGATACGTTCACCGGCGTGGGGTTTACCTATGACGCCTTCGGTGATCCCACCGGGGGGACGGTCACCGGCTGGCAGCAGAAGGACGGGGGAACATTGGTGTTTAACCTCACTGGAGGGAATATCAGTGTCGCGACGGCTGGTGGGTTTATTGATGCTCTGGACACGAATGGATTTCTAACGACGATCGCTGCTGGTGCTGACAACATCACGGGTTCCCCTTTTGCCGATCATTTATTCGGTTACGCCAGCAATGATACGATCGTCGGCGGTGCGGGCGCCGATACGCTTGATGGCGGCGCGGGCGCGGACAGCCTGAATGGCGGTACAGGTCTTGATTTTGCCGGTTATTCATCGAGTACGATCGGTGTGAATGTTTCCCTCGCCTCGCCCGGCTCCAATACAGGCGATGCGGTGGGTGATTCATACACCGCCATTGAGGGGCTCATGGGCTCCAGCTTTAATGACACGCTGGAGGGCGATAGCGGGGGCAACCTCTTATCCGGCTCTGCGGGAAGTGACACGCTGATTGGCGGGGCGGGGGCGGACAGCCTCGATGGCGGCACAGGTTTTGATTCTGCCAGTTACGCATCGAGCGCGGCCGGTGTAAGCGCCTCTCTCGCCAGTCCCGGCACCAATTCCGGTGATGCGGCAGGCGACACGTACACTGCAATCGAGGCGATCAGGGGTTCCAACTTTAACGACACGTTGGAGGGCAACGCTGCGGCCAACCTCTTATTTGGTTCTGCAGGGAATGACGCGCTGCTTGGCGGTGCGGGTGTAGATAGTCTTTTCGGTGGCTCAGGGCTTGACACGGCGAGCTACGCCAACGCGGCGGCGGGGGTATTCGCCACGCAGAGATTCAGTTTTCTCAATAGCGGTGATGCGGCGGGCGACAGTTTCGACTCAATTGAAAACATGCTGGGCTCGTCTTTTGACGATATCCTGGGCGGCACTGATCTGGCCAACAACATCAATGGTGGTGCGGGTTCCGGCGCTGACTGGCTGTTCGGCTTTCTGGGCAACGACACGCTGGTTGGCGGATCAGGTGACGACACGCTGAATGGCGGCGCTGGCGCGGACAGCCTTGACGGCGGCGCCAATTTTGATTTTGCTAGCTACAAGGTTCTGGGGACGGCTGCCGTGAAGGCGTCGCTCACCGCACCCGGCTTCAATACCGGCGATGCGGCTGGCGATACCTACACCTCAATCGAAGGACTGAAAGGCACGGACTTTAATGACACGCTTGAAGGAAATGCTGGGGCCAATTCCCTGATCGGGCACAAGGGCGATGACACGCTAATCGGCGGCGCGGGCGGCGACACAATCAATGGCGGCGGGGGGACAGATACGGCGAGCTACGCTACTGCAGCGGCAGGTGTTTTCGCCACGCAGAATTTCGGTTTTTTGAATACCGGCGATGCGGCGGGCGACAGTTTTACATCGATCGAGAACATGCTTGGCTCTTCCTTTGACGATATTCTGGGCGGAAATGATGTGGCCAACACCATCAATGGCGGTTCGGGTTCCGGCGCTGACTGGCTGTTCGGCTTTGCAGGCGATGACACGCTGGTGGGCGGCGCTGGCGACGATACGCTGAACGGCGGCGCGGGGGCTGACAGCCTAGACGGCGGTGCGGACTTTGATTTTGCCAGCTACAAAATTTTAGGTTCTGCGCCTGTGAATGCTTCTCTCACCACGCCCGGCGCCAACACGGGCGATGCAGCAGGCGATACTTACACCTCCATTGAAGGGCTGAAGGGCACGGACTTTAATGACACGCTGGAGGGCGACGGCGCGGCCAATACGCTTATTGGCCATCAGGGCAATGACAGCCTGCTGGGTTTAAGCGGCGATGACAGCCTGGTCGGCGGCGGTGGCGCGGACACGCTGGAGGGTGGCTTGGGCAGTGATACGCTGAGTGGTAATAACGGAGACGACACCTTTGTGTATGACCTTGGCGATGGCGCGGACACGATCACTGGTTTTGTCGCTGGTGCGGCGAGCGACGATGTGCTGGATTTAGGAATAGGAGCGGCGTTCGATACTTTTTCGGAAGTTCAAGCGGCGACTACCCAGGTCGGGCCCGACGCGGTGATAGACTTTGGCGGTGGCGACACCATCACCCTTCTGGGCGTCACCGCAACCGATCTCCATGCGGATGATTTTTTCTTCGCTCCGTGATAGCGCCGTTCTAGATATAGTCCAGTACCGCCCAACCGGCGGCGGCGACAAGGCCGATGATCATGAGCCACACCACCGCGCGCGCCCACCAATAGGCTTTCAGGACATTCTTGAGGGGCGCGCCTTTGGGGGCTGTGGCGGGTATACGGGCTTTGCGGAAAGAGGGCCGCGCACGGACCCGAGCATAATAGCCCGTCAGATTGGGCCGCGTGTGTGACCATAACTCCCGCAGACCCAAATAATCGAGACGCGTCAGGATCACGGTCCAGCAGATGTCGGCCAGAGAATATTCAGGTCCGGCCAGCCATTCCGACCGCTTCACCGCTTCTTCAGCCATCTCCAGCATCTGATCGACGCGGATAACGGCGCTGTTTCGAGCGTGGCTGTCGCCGATGAGAGCCTGACGCCGTAGCGCCTCTTCATAGGATGCTTTGTATGCGGAAGAAAGGTCTTCATTTTTCTGTTCAAGAGATAGCAGCAATGTTTTGCGATTTTCCAGATGTTTCAAGGCCAGTTTCTCGGACAGGCCCGATAGGCCGCCCAGGGTCAGCTCGCGATCAGGAAACTGATGCGTCAGGGTTACCCATTGCTCCATCAGTTTTTGATCTTTGCTGTTCGTCGGCACCAGCAAGGGGCCGGGAAAATTATTATTTATATAAAGCGCGATGGTGATAGCGTCGGTAAGGGTAATGTCCTTATGGGTAAAGGTCGGCACGCTGCCTTCAGGGTTGAGGCGCAGATATTTCGGGCGTGTGTTTTGGTGGCTCAGTTCATCGTCAATTTTGCGGTTTTTCCATGAAACACCTTTTTCGCGAAGTGATAACCGCACAATCTGCGAATCGAACGACGATGACGCGTGATAAAGAGTCGGTTTTCTCATTTGCCCCCACAGCACCCTTGCCCTTAAGAGCCTTACTTTACTCTGTCCCAGGGGCGAGGCCAACCATTGAGAGAAAAGACTTCTATTCATGGTTAATTTTTTGCGCGTCACTTGTGTTATGTATATGTGACTATTATAAAATTACTGGTGACAGCTATGCCTTCAGCCTCACACAAGAGCGCTCTCATGCCCTCACACCGCCAGACCTCATCCCCGAATTTTGACGACCGCGGCGCGGCGCCCATTGATCTGCTTCTGCTGCACTATACCGGAATGCCGACAGCCGAGGCCGCCTTGGCGCGTCTGTGCGACCCCGCTTCTAAGGTCAGCGCCCATTATTTTATTGATCTGGACGGCGCCGTGTCTCAGCTTGTCGAGGAAGACCGGCGGGCCTGGCATGCGGGCGCGGCCTTCTGGGCCGGTGCGCGCGACATCAACGCACGATCAATCGGCATTGAACTGGTCAATCCCGGCCATGAATGGGGGT
>JAJDDX010000051.1 GCA_029260055.1 Phycisphaerae bacterium | reverse complement strand
CCCATCGACATGATCACGCCCTCCTGGCTAATACCATGCCAACAACTCCTTCAAGACGCGTGCCAGAAAGGAGTGAATTTCAACAGGCTGCTAGCGGCGCCCTCCCACTACGGACAACTCTGTCCCGGGCAATCACACGGTGCGGCGAACGGGTAGCCAACACCCTGGAACCCGCTCACGGCCAAGTTGATGTCCGCGAAGCTGATGTCGGAGAAGTCCGGGATCTCCGGGTTTGCCGACCCGCCCTGAAGGTCCAGCCAGACCTTCGGCTCCGACTGTATACCCTGGAACCCGCGGACCACGGCGGAGATATCCTTGAAGTTGCGGTTGCCGTCCGGAGGCAGGCCGCCCGAGCCGCCGACTACGTCACCGAAGTCGTTGAGGGTCCGAAGTAGCAGCGGCGCGGAGTAGGCGGTCGGGTCGTCGACGTTCAATCCCTCCCGGATCGTCTCAATCACATACAAGTGCCCGGGTGACGTTTCGCAGTCACCCAGGTGCAGGGTAGCGGACGTCCATGGCTCGCCGAGATCGTCCACGCCCCAGTCGCGGTAGTGGCGCTGCCCGGCGTCTACGATCCGTGCGGTCAGTTGCGGGCTGATCTCCGGCCCCGTCACCGCAACCTCGATCGGCGCCCCCACCCAACCGAGCACCACCGCCGCGCCTCCGCTGGTAAACAAGCTGACGCGGCGAGCGGTCAACTTGCCCGCGTTCTCGGGATTCGGGGCAAACGAGACGTAGCGGTTCTTCTTGACGTAGCACAACCCGTTAACGCAAACCGCGCCGGGCGCACTGCAGTCTTGGGGGCCTGAGCATGTGAGGCCCAAGCTGTCCTCGGCAAGCGGCGGCGCGATATCGCAATCGTCCGGGACACCGTTCCCGTTCGCATCGGGGACGGTGCCATCCGCGATGTCGCATTCATCGGGAATGGCATTGGTGTTGCAGTCCTCGCTGGTCTCGTTGGCAAGATCGCAAACATCGCCCACACCGTCGGGCTGACAGTCAGTCTGATCCGGGTTGTACAACTCGCAGTTGTCGCACGCATCGCCCATTTCGTCGAGGTCGGTGTCGGCCTGGTCGACGTTGGCATCCGCCGGACAGTTGTCACACAGATCGCCGAGCGTATCTTCGTCGCCGTCAGCCTGATCAGCATTGGGCGTGAGCGGACAGTTGTCGACGTCGGCGCAGTGCCCGTCGCCGTCCCCGTCGTCATCTGCGTCAAACGGACACACGTCACACACATCGCCCGCCCCGTCGAGGTCGGAGTCGAGTTGATCGGCGTTCGCAAGGCCCAGGCAGTTATCACATGCATCGGTGACGGTATCGCCGTCTTCGTCATCCGCACAGGTCGAGCCAACCCCGCCGAAGTTCCCGCCGTTGCTCGTGCAATCCGTTTCGTAGGCGGGCACGCATGATCCATCCGGAACGCAGCAGGCACCGACCACACACGGTTCCATGTCGCAACTGAGAATACGGACCATGTCCGCGCGGCTAAGCAGCCCGACGCCCGGATGCGAGTTCTCCTTAAGCGGGTTGCCCTGCTCGTCAATGAAGCGATCCAACTGCTGGACCTCGACCAGCGCTCGATTCGCACCGGCAGCCGCCACCGTCGCAAGAACCACGGGATTGTAGGGATCGGTTACGTCCACGACCTGCATACCGAGGTCGGCGTTGGCAATCATCGCGTAGTCGTCCACACCAGGCGGGTTCATGTCACTGGCGACGTCGACATCGAGCGCCGTACCGCCGAGCGTCGTGACCGCAGCCGCCTGGACGAGCGCGTCCGGGTCCGTGATGTCAAGGACGTAGAGCCCCGCCCCCCCCGCCGCGACGTAGAGGAAGTCATGCTCACGCGAGGGCACGGTCGCCGTGGCCTCGAGGTAACGCGTGTAGGTATCGAGCCCCGAAGCACCGACAAGCGGAAAACCGCCCGCCAGGCTCGGCGTCGAGAAGTCCGGCAGCAGGTCGACGATGCGCACGCCGTATTCCGGATCAGCCACGTAGGCTCGCGAAGCGAACGCCGGCCCCATCTGCATGTGGGCGTACAGCGTCACGTCCGCCGCGTTCATGCCGGCCAGCGAGCCCGCAACGAAAGGCGCCGTGTGATCCGAGATATCGACGACCTGTAGCCCTGCACTGCCGGCTGCTACGAACAGATGAATGCCCCAAGGCACCGCACGCCGCGCCGTGGGAGTCGGCACCGTCGCCACCAGATCGACTACTTGCGGATTCTGGTTGTCGTAGATGTGAACGCCGACGCCTTCGTCCACCACGTAGAGGTATCTCGCCACGCGGCTTACATCGATGGCGTTCACTCCCGGGATCGTCGTGACCGGTGCGGTCGGGATGCTGAACCGAAGATCGTAGATCGCCACTCCGCCGGTTCCCGCCGCCACATACAGGTAGTCCGCGACACCTTCAACAACGTTCGGTACCGAGGTCATCGCCACGGCACCCGTGATCGGAATGATCGCCACCGGCGTGGGGTCCGTCGGATCGGTCTTGCGATTGAATACGTGGACGCCGGCGTCAGCGGCTGCAAAAGCATAGTCGCGGGCGACGGAGTAGTTGCCCGAGCCGAGCCCGAGCGAAGGCGGCGAGCGATGGCACTCGGCGCACGTGCGCACCTCGCCCACGGTGCGCACCGTGTGCGGGTTGACCGGCTGTAAGCCCTGGCCCGATAGCCCGTTGACCGTGCCGGGCAGCACGAAGTCGAGGATCTTACTTCCGTCGGGAGCGGTTACGTCCGCAACCGTCTGACAACCGACAATGTACGGCGCGATCTTACCCTCCCGGTTCGGCCCCATCGAGAAGTGCTTGAGCGACTCGTAGATCTTGTTGTTGGTCGATGCCTTGCCGACCTCGTAGTTCCGCGTGATCAGGTTTTGGCCCATCTGCTGCTCGTCGCGCTCGAAGTGACACCCGAAGCAGTTCGGCACCCACGAGGAGTGGCACGCGTAACACTCGAGCCCACCCTCGGCCTTGATGTGGTTGCCGTTCATCGCGCACGACGCCTGCAAGTTGTACTTGGGCGAGGCCGGATCGGTGATGTCGACGAGTTGCGGCACGACGTGGTCGGCTCCGTCGATCTTTGACATCAGGAGCACCTCTCCGTCGAGGCTGCCCAGGTTCCACAAAGCGCGCCCGTCATTGTCCTGAAGCGAGCCGCCCGCGTCCGGCGTACCGTGACACGAGCGACACTCGATCTTGGTCGCCTGGTCCATGTGACCGTAGATGTTGCCGTCGCCCATCACCTCCTGGCTCGTGTGGCAGTCGATACAGTGGAGCCCGCGTTCGGAGTGAATGTCCCGCGGATTCGTTTCCGCGTCGACATAATGGTAGTTGCCGTTGAACCGCACGTCGGTCGTCCCCGGCACGCCGGGACCCGACGGCAATCGCGGTGGCATCTGGGCTCGACCCGTGAAACTCAGTCCGATGCGAGCGCCGCGATGGTGACAGTGCAGGCACTGGTCAGTCTCGATCTTCCTGGTGACGCGATGGAATCTCGGATGACCGGTTTCAGCGTGATCGATCGTCATGTCCGCGCTGCGGGACAGTCCGTCGTCGTCGTACGGCATATGGCACGCCGCACAGCCGTCAGCCCGGTAGACGCCTTCGGCGCCGACCGCTCCGCGATAGCCCTTGCCGCGCGACCAGAGATGGCAGCGGGCACACGCCTGAGCGGGAACGGCTGCGAAATGCGTCGACGCGAGCGTCGGGTCGCCCGCAGGGTCGAACGTAATCAAGTCAGCC
>JAJDDX010000006.1 GCA_029260055.1 Phycisphaerae bacterium | reverse complement strand
CCGGAGCCCGTGAGCGAGGCCCCCGCTGAAGAAGAGACGGTTGCGGCTACGGCTGTTGAGCCGCGTGAGCCCGAGCGACGCGAGCCCGAGCCCGTAGTCGAACCGGAACCCGGATTCGGTCCGGGCCCCCTGGACGAGCCGGAAACCTCGTTTGGACCGGGACCCGAGGTCGAGCCGGAACCCGCGTTCGGGCCGGGACCTATTGCCGAGCAGCGTAAGCCTGAGCCCCTGATCGAGCCGGAAGAGGCTCCCGCTGATGCGGTGTCGCTGAACGAGGCGGCCGCCGCGCCGGCGACGTCGGACGACGAGTGTGAGGATAGCTCGCCGTTCGGCATGGGGCTGTAGCGACGCGGCTCACGCAGGTTGGCGAGTCGGGTGCCGCTGGTGGCTTGACCACCAGTGCAGGCCGCAGACCGTAGACCGTAGGTTCCAAAGCGCTGCGGTTACCGGGCGTTGAGCTTCCGTTCAATCGCTTTCGCTCGACACGTAGCGTCCGGGCTTGTCCGCGGCGCCGGGCATCCGGGAGTATCAGACGCCGCCACAGGGGGCGGCGCTTACATTGATCCGAGAAACGCTCGAGTGATTCTTGCACCCTCAAGGCTGGTCGCTGGCGGGCCGATGCACCGGCACCGAACACGACTGGAGTACCTTCGATGACGAGCACCGCACAGACCATGGAAAAGATCGTCGCTCTTTGCCGTCGGCGCGGCTTCATTTTCGGAAGTAGCGAGATCTACGGCGGCATCGGCGGCTTCTGGGATTACGGCCCGCTGGGCACCGAACTGAAGCGCAACATCAAGGACGCCTGGTGGAACGACATGGTCCACAACCCACCGCCGGGGCCTAATGGCGTCGAGTACCAGATGGTCGGTGTGGATTGCTCGATCATCATGAACCCGAAGGTGTGGGAGGCGTCAGGGCATGTCGGCGGTTTCAGCGATCCGATGGTCGACTGCAGGGCCGATGGGTGTAAGTCGCGCTTTCGGGCGGATCAGGTGTTCCACGTGGTGCTGCGCCGCGGAGAAGGCGACGACCCGTTCGCGTGCTGCTCCGTCGAGGCGGATACGTCCGCTGTGGCGATCGAGGTGGCTGCGGACAAGGGCAAGAAGCTCAGCAAGAAGCATGGCGGCGGTGACTACGTAGCAGAGGCCATCCCGTTCGTTGACGCAGCCGCACAGGACCTGGCGGCGCTGAAATGTCCGAACTGCGACGAACTCGGCAGCCTCACAGAGCCACGAGAGTTCAACCTGATGTTCCAGACGCACGTCGGGGCCTTGCAGGACGCGGGCTCGACGGCCTACCTCCGGCCCGAGACGGCGCAGGGGATCTTCGCGAACTTCAAGAACGTGCTCGATTCGACGCGTGTGAAGGTGCCGTTCGGTATCGCGCAGATCGGCAAGGCGTTCCGCAACGAGATCAACCCGCGCAACTACACCTTCCGCTCGCGCGAGTTCGAGCAGATGGAGATCGAGTTCTTCTGCAACCCTGACAGTTCGATGATGTGGTACGAGTTCTGGCGCGACGTGCGGATCAAGTGGTACGAGTCACTCGGCATCAAGAGCGACAAGCTGCGCCCGCGGGAGCAGATGGACGACGAACTGGCCCACTACAGCAAGGCCTGCACTGACATCGAGTACATGTTCCCCTTCTCCGACGAGCCGCAGGAACTGGAGGGCGTGGCCCATCGCGGGTCGTACGATCTCAATCAGCACGGCAAGCACGCCAAGGGCAAGGAAGAGGCATACGCGGTCATCGACGACGCCACGAAGGAGCGGTTCGTGCCCCATGTGGTCGAGCCGTCAGCCGGTGTCGACCGCTTCACCCTCGCGACGATCACCGAGGCTTACAGCTTCGACGAATCGCGTGCGAGCCCGGAGTTCATGAAGTTCCATCCTCGACTGGCGCCGATCAAGGCGGCTGTCTTTCCGCTGGTGGCCAAGGACGGCATGCCGGAGGTTGCGGAGCCGATCTTCGCCGAGATCAAGAAGAGCCTACCGTGCCAGTACGACGCGAAGCAGTCGATCGGCAAGCGGTACGCCCGCATGGACGAGGCCGGCACGCCGTTTTGCTTTACGATTGACGGACAGTCGAAGGAAGACGGCACGGTCACCGTGCGCGACCGCGATGACGCCTCGCAGGAGCGGATCGACAAGTCCCGCTGTTTGGAGTACCTCCGCGACAAGCTGGGGCTGTAGGCGGAGCGGCTCTGCCGACTGCTCTCGAGCAGTGGAAAGTGTGCCGCGCAACGCCCATCTCACGGGCAAGCTGCTGCTTGCCCATGCCACCCGAGCTGGTTCAACTTGTTCGACCCTTTCAGGGTCGTTCCACGTGAGGGCGACGCGTTCCGGGGGTGCGTGCGCCTTCGGCGACCGCACCCCCGGCTACTGTCGCGCAGGCTTTCAGCCTGCACCCATGCGCCGGGCGTTGGCCTTCAGCCTGCAGCTATGCGCCGGGCGTTGGCCTTTAGCTTGCTCGGTACTCTCGGCGTGTTTGCCGCTCAATCCGCGTCGCGGACATAGTAGACGCCGGCGTCGACCACGGTGAAGCCGCGTCGTTCGAGGGCGTCGCGCCGGAGCACGTCATGCGATTCGATCGTGAAGTAGAGTTCGCAAGCGCCGAGTGTGCGGGCTTGTGAGGCGGCAGCGCGAAGCGTCTCGTCCCAGGCGGACGGTTCGGCGACGAAGACCGTCACAACCGCCCACTTGCCGCGCTGCTCCAACGCAAACGCGCCGCGTTCGCCCAGCCGCGAGAAGGTATCACTGACGATCCAGCCGTCGTCCCAGCGATGTTCGAGGTCGCTGGTGGACGGCTTGTCGGCGGATGTGTCGTCCACGCCGCACAGTGTGCTGATCAGTGCGAGGTCGTCGCGCGTGACGGCGGTCAGGTCGCCGTGGATTGGTCCAGGATCATCTATCTGGCGACCAAGCAGCGGGATGCGGGAGTGCTGCTGCCAGCCACGTTGCTCGATGCGTGCGATGTGCTGTGACCACGACTCGCGGAATCGCTGGATGTAGACGTCACGCTGAAACTCGGCGAAGGTCTCGGGTGTGACGCGGATCATCTCGTCGTACAAAGCGGCTTCGAGGGACTCGTCGAGCGGATCGGTCCAGGGGAAGCCGAAGGGGATGGCCCACCCGAACGAGTCGGCCGGCGGACCGTGCTGTGAGGCGATCCACTCGAACGGTGGATGAGCGCCTATGTAGCCCAGCAGCTCGCCGTCGTTACCCTCGGCGTAGAGGCGGCAGTTCGGATACTTCGGTCCGTGGCTTAGCTGGTACTCGACGTTGCGGAGGCTGGATCGCCACGCGCGCGGCAGGTTGGCTGTGGCTCGCAGCCAGAGTTCGTACTGCGGCTGGGCGTCCTCGACGCTACGGAATCCTCGAATCGTGTAATCGATCATGCGATCTGACCTGGGTCTAGTTCCGGTCTACACACGGGCAAGCTGCTGCTTGCCCATGCCACCCGCCCCGGACACCGTTCGAGAGCGGTGGCACACGTGACGGGTCAGCCGTCTTCCGCAGGTGGAAGCTGGCGGACGTTCGTTGCTACTTGCAGCCGCCGGGGCCCATGTTGGCGAAGAAGGCCTCGGCACGCTTGGCGCACTCTTCCGGGGTCACGTCTTCCTGGTGCGTGCAGATCTCCCACTCGTGGCCGAAGGGGTCGGCCACCTTGGCGTACCGATCGCCCCAGAAGGCGTCCATGGGCTGCATGGTTACCGTGGCGCCGGCGTCGACGGCGCGTTTGAAGAGGGCGTCGGTATCGTCGGTGTGGATCGCCAGCGCGACGGTCGTGCCGTTGAGCTTGGCGGGCGAGACCCAGCGATCCATCATCGGCATTTCGTCAACGAGCATCAGCATCGAGTTGCCGATCTTGATCTCCGAGTGCATCACGCCCATGCCGTTCGGTCCCGGCATGCGCATGATCTCTTCGGCGCCGAACGCCTTCTTGTAGAACTCGATCGCCTCGGATGCGCCGCGGACGACCATGTGCGGCGTAATCGTGTGGAACCCATCCGGAATCGGATCAACTGCCATGACTCGCTCCCCTGTACGTACAAGAACCGGCTCGGACGAATCTCCCGAGCCTATCTCCAGCCCGGCTCGCATGATCCCGGGCGGCGTATCGCGTGTCAACGATGTCGACTAGCGCCCGCATTGGGGCGGCCTCCGCGCCTACGGGTTGATCTGATCCGGGCAATCGAGCGGGGCGAACCACGGGTACCAGCCGCCCTGGAAGCCGTTCACGACAGCGCTTATGTCCACGTGGCTGACGTTCGAGAAGTCCGGTACGAACGGCGCCTGGAAGTTTCCGTAAAGGTCGAGCCAGACCTTGGACACGGTCTGGAGACTTTGAAACCCCCTGACCACGGCGTTGATGTCCTTGAAGTTCCTTACGCCGTCCGGCGCGTGGCCTACGGACGAGCCGACGACATCACCGTAGTTCGCGACCGTACGCAACTCCAGCGGTGCGGAGTAGTTGGCATCGTCAGAGATGTCCGCGCCGTTCGCGATGGCTTGCACACGAAAGGCGTGCCCTGGCACGATCTCGCAGTCACCGACGTGGATCGTGTCGAGGTCGCCCCAGTTTTCGTAATAGGGCAATCCGTCGATGCGGGAGAGCCACTGCGGCGTAGTTTCGCCGTTCGCTGAGCTTGCCGTGGGTTGTCCGACCCAACCGAGGATGGCTGTTCCGCCATCGTCTAGCACCAGGCTGATTCGGCGAGCGGTCTGTGTCGACGGAGTTGTGAGGTTCGGATCGATGGAGATGTACTTGTTACGCTGGACATAACAGGTGCCGAGAGCCGCGAGCTCGAGCGGAACCGGTATGCAGTACACCTCCGAGTCGGGGTGGAGGCCGACAAGGCAGTCGGCGTCGGTGTTGCAGGTCCGAACCGTGCCGTCGATGTCGAACGCGGCGTCGGGCAGCGGGCGGCGATCGCACTCATCCGGAATCCCGTTACCGTCGTCGTCGAAGCTGACTCCGTCCGCTATGTCGCAGACGTCCGGGCTCAGGTTGAGGTTGCAGTCGATCGCGTCCCAGGAGCCGATATCGCAGATGTCCGTCACCCCGTTGGCGTTGCAGTCTTGGTCCGGCTGGCATTCGTCGGGAATGACGTCGGCGTTGCAGTCGGCGCTGGTGCCGGCGACGACGTCGCAGCCATCGGGAACCATGTTGCCATTGCAGTCGGCGTCGCATTCGTCGGGCACCCGGTTACCGTTGCAGTCGGTACTGGCGCCGTCGGCGATGTCACATTCGTCAGGCAGCGTGTTGGCGTTGCAGTCACGCGATAAACCGGTCGCCACGTCGCAGGTATCAGGGATCGAATTGGTGTTGCAGTCCTGGGCGTTGCCGTCGGTGAGGTCGCATTCGTCGGGTACCCAGTTGCCGTCGCAATCCACGCTATGCTGGATGGCTATATCACAGGAGTCGATAAGAGCGTTCCCGTTGCAGTCGCCAAACCCGTCACAGGTGTCCGGCGTGCCGTTGAAATCGCAGTCGAGATCGCAGGCATCGTTGATCCCGTTCGCGTTGCAATCGGCGCTCTGCCGGCGGATCGGATACAGATAGGCGGGCCCGTCGTTACATCCGGTTCCGACCAACGCCCACTCGCCGTAAATGGCCGCGTCTCGGCCGAAGAAGCACGATGGTTGGTTTGGAAAGAGCTGGGTCACGTCCGAGTTGTCGGCGGAAGCCAGATCGAACACGTAGACAGTTCCGTCATGGGCCCCTGCCGGATTGTCTGCGCCGATATCGCCCACGAGCAAGGTCGTCCCATCCAAAGCCAGACTACTTCCGAATGACCTTTCATCCTCGAGGTCGACCGGGAAGAGCGTCCGTTCGAGCAACCACTCTGACGCGTCGCGCCGAAATACGAAAGCGGCGCCGACGCGCCCGAACGGATCTAACTGAAAGTGATGCGCGCTGACGACCGCCAGATCGCCCTGCAACGCAACCGCCGCGCCGAAGTTGGACC
>JAJDDX010000500.1 GCA_029260055.1 Phycisphaerae bacterium | reverse complement strand
GATGACCAACTACGTGCCGGGCAAGATGGTCTACATCACCTGCACCAAGTGTGAGGGCTCCGGCTTCACGATCTGGGGCGAACCGGCGAAGGCGTCGGACGATAAGGCTCAGTGTTGCTACAAGTGCAAAGGCTCGTCCCGGATTCAGGTCATGCGGAAGGTCCTCCACTACCAGTGAAGGTCCGCAAGAAACAGTGCAAGGCGTGCCCGTGGAAGGTCTCCACGGTGCCCGACGTGGATATCCCGGGCGGCTACTGCGCCACGAAGCACGCGAACCTGAAGGAGACCATCGCCGAGCCTGCCTCCATCGCGTTCCTCTCGGGCGAGAAGCGTCGGATGATGGCCTGCCACGAGTCTGACCCCGACACCGAATACCCGTGCGTCGGATGGCTCATTCACCAACTCGGACCAGGCAACAACATTGCCCTCCGGATGCTCGCGCGCGACGGTCGCTTCAGTGAGCTGGAAACCGTTGGCGAACAGCACGAGACCTTCGAGGACACACTCCCGGTTGACTAGCGCTTACCACAGGGTAACAATGCGCAGGTATGCTAACCGAAGATGAGAAAGTGCTGGCTCATATACTGAAGGACCCCCGGGTCCCCGTGGGCACGATTGAGGGCTTCTACAAGGAGGAGCGTGCCGTCTTCCTGGTCCTCGTCGACCAGGACGAGAAAACGGGCAAAGTGGACCTCACGCCTGTGGCGATGATGCTGCGGGACGAAGACATCAAACACGTGACTCGTCCACCTGACGAAGACGTGGACCCCGCATCCCAGCTCATCATCCCGGGTCGCGGATGAACCACCACGAGGAGAAAAAGAAGATGAGATTCGACGTCAACGACTGGCTCAGGCAGGGAGAAGGAGCCCGAGTCGAGCTGAAACGAGCCGAGGTGGAGATCCTGGTGTCTATCCAGGACAAGGAGAAGGAGCTGGTCGAGGTCCGCGCCAAGCTCAAACGGGTCGAGGACATTCTCGGGGAAAAGACCAGCGATCGCCGCACCGGAGTCCTCGACCTCACGCGCAAGGTGGTCGCGGGGCTCGACATTGTGCGTGACGACGCGGGGCACGACAGGGGGGTTTCCGAGGAAATGGTCATCCAGGCCGTCCTCGAACAGGACCCGCTCATGAAGTCGTCCTCGATTGCTGGTGCACTCCGCCGGATGGTCAAAGCCGAAGAGGTGGACCGCATCGGCAAGCGTGGCCATCACCGCTACCGGACCAAAGTGTCGAAGGCGAACGGTACGGAGTCGGACATCGCCACCGAGGCGTCGTCGCCAGAGCGCATCCACGCAGCTCTCGTGAACGTCGGCAGCAAGGGCGCGCACCTCAACGATCTCGCGTGGATCCTCGGTGACAACAGCGCGACGTTGATCGTGCTCGACAAGATGATGGGGGACAGGGTCATCGAGACCTTCCCGGTCGGCGAGGGCTCGTTTCACTACCGCCTGCGTGCGGACTCGGTCTCCAGGCCGGTCGTCGATAAGGGCAAGGTTGGTACCAACGACGACGTAGACCCCGAGCCACCCACCACAGCACCCTCTCTCTTCGGGGCTGAACCTCCCTCGGCGTGAGATGAGTCTCTTCGACGTTATAGAGGCCAACCGCACTTCCAAGTCCCGGAAGGAGCGGTTGGTCCTCGCGCGCAGGAAGTGCTGCGAGCTGGTCCTGTTCTACATCCTAGGCCCTCAGCCGAGTGGGGACGCGGCCTCCGACGCGCACGACATGGAGTCGAGCTTTTTCCAGGAGGCGCAGCACGATTTGAAGCGCGGCATGTTCCCCGAGGGCGAGGTCTTCGCTGAGTTCGTCGTCGACGGCGATTACGTGTGCGAGGACTGCGGCTCGACAGGGCACCTCCCACACTGCAATGCTCTCAATGTTGAAGATCTCGGAGACTGCCTCTCGAAGTGCGAGGGCTGTTGTCCACACGAGTGTCCCGAGTGGGGCATGAACCGGGTGGACACCCATGCCAAACACAGGATGGAGGACCTGCTCTCCGGCCACTGAGGGAGAGCAGATGACGAACAGCGAAGCGAGCGCGGCGGTCGAGTACAACAAGAAGCAGGGCTACTGCGACGGGGAGATCAAGCTCACCCAGAAGACCGTGGGAGCCGTCGAGGATGGTGTCTGGGGGCCGGACACCGTGAGGAAGGTCGCCGACTGGCAGGCCGCCAACGGGCTGGCCGCAGACGGCAAGGTAGGGTCGACCACCTACGCAGCCATCAAGGACTCGTGGGAGTTGGTCCCTGCCTACTCGCCCAAGGTCGTCCAGATCGGGTGTGGCCTAGCGGCCTACGACAACACCTTCCCCGGCCACTCGCCCGAGGAGGCGATGGACAAGGACTTCGACACCGCGGTCTCCGAGGGGTGCAAGGAGATCCGCTACTGGTCGAGCGAGTGGCTCATCCCAGAGCAGCTCTCCCACGGCGGCAACAAGGGAAACGACTACTCCGGCGCGTGGCTGGAGCGAAAAACCATCCCCGACGACGTCATCGTCGGCGCGTGGATCGACGACCCGATCCACGACGTGTGGAAGCCCGAGTTCGCCGACCACCTCAAGCAGATGCAGATCAGGATCGCCGCGCTCATGATCAACAAGTCGAACACGCTCGCGAGCCAGGTGCCGTGGGCACTCCGTTGGGACCGTGAGGAGCTGGAGAAGGTCTCGACCCTCTTCCACTCGCGCGGCATCGAGTGCATCGCCACGTGCTGGCCGCGCCCCTCGAAGACGATGATCGACACGATGTGCAAGGACCTCGCGTGGATCCTCCCGCTCATTCAGTCGACGACGCTGGAGGTCGACACCGAGGGCAACTGGAAGAAGGGGTTCCTCCAGGGCTTCCGCACGATGAAGGAGGCCGCCGAGTACCTTGCCATGAAGATGCGCGAGCTGGTCGGCCCCGACGGGAAACTGGAGCTGACGACGTACACGTACCACGTCGAGAACAGTAAGAGCGCCGTCCTCGCGCCCCTCATGGACCTCCTGCTCCCCCAGGCGTACTCGGTGCGTCACCGGAGCAACGGTACTGTCGGATGGACAGACTCACTCGGACCGGGGAGACACCAGACCCTCGCCGTAAACCGGGCCAACCATGCGGCTGCCGCTTGAACCTGGGCGGAGACGGAGGGTAGTTTCCTCCACCATGGAAGTGCAGGTGATGATGAAAATGCTCCGCGACTGTCTCAACGCTTTCGATGAGCAGCTCGCGGAGCAGGGGTATCGGGGTGATGATGACGTTGATGCCGAAGAGTGCGTCGACGATTTCAAAATCATGGTCGACGAGTGCCTGCAAGAGGCCATCGCCAAAGAAGAGCGCGAAGACTACTAGCTCGTCTCGTGCGTCTTCCGGGCTTCAGCCTTCTTTTCCTCGCTGTTGCCGTCGAGCGTCCCGAGGATCTCTCCCTCGCGGAGAAGGATGTGCTTCATCTTCCCGTTGCCGTCCTCGACGTCGATGGACACCTCGATGCCGGCGTGGGGGCCAGCCATGACCCGTTGGCCGGGTTTGAGGGTCGTCTCGATGAAGATGCCGTTGTCGGGGCAGCGGAACCCAGGTCCGATGGCAATGACGGTCGCCTCGATGGGCGGCTGCTTGGCGGTGTCCGGGATGAAGAGACCACCTTCGGTCTTCTCCTCTTCTTCGTCGCGGCGGATGATGACTCGGTCACCGAGGGGATTGAGCATTCTTCTTCTCCTTCTTCAGGTTGGGTATGAGCGGACGAGGGTTCTACCACGCCGCCGGCGGCTCTCGGTGAGGAAACACTGGAGTTCCATGGTCGCTATCCTATCAGGCACGGAGAGGCTCTCCAGGCGCTTGGTGCGACCGAAGAACTCCTTGAGTCGCGCGGCCTGGTCGCGCGAGATGTTTCTGCCGGTCACGTAGCTAGCGAAGACCTCGGCGAAGTCCTCCGAGGAGATCGTTGCACCGTAGTTGCTCGTGGGCTTCGTCTTCCCGAACCAGCGGTCGAAGTTGTGCCGGTCCGTGGCGTTCATGAACTTGTAGTAGTAGCGGTGCCCCAGCTCGTGGATGAGCATGAACGCCATGCTCCTTTTCGGGTCCGCGTAGACGGTGATGTAGTCGCCCTTGCGGGAGTAGGTGGCCCCGACCCCGAAGTGGACCCCCAGGTGGTTCTCGGGCGCGTCCCCCTTCGCCTTCGTGAAAAACTTCCCATACCAGAGGTAGCCGAGGTTGTGCTTCCGGAGGGTATTCCGAACGTCCTGCGCGAACGCGATGTACCGCTTCCTCATTCGCGGGTGACGGGCGCTCGCCGTCGCCTTTCCCTTCGGGGTGCCCATGAAGATGAGCTGGGCCTTCCCCAGGGTCACCGCCTCGGGCTCGTGCCCCCCAAGGTCGACTTTGTTGTCCTGCCACCCGCCCATCTTGGCCAGCTTCGTCAGGTGTCGGAGGAGACGACCCGAGATGATCTTGTCGACGCGCTCGACAACCTCGTCGACGGCCGCGTTGATCGTCGAGATCATCCTGTTGACCTTCTCGATGTCACGGAGCTTCAGTTCGGTCTGTTCTCGGGACATGTGAGGGCCGGCGTCATAGCCACCCGCGGACCAGAACTCGACGGCGCGTACCCCGGCGACGAGGAGTTTTCTCGCCTCGTCGATCTCCTGGACGGTCTTCGTCTTCCACTCGCGGGCGAGCATCCCCTTGTCGGCCTTCTTGTCCGGCACGTGCCAGAAGCCCTTGTTGACCAGGAGGTCGGTCTTCAGGCGCTCGACCATCTCGTGCCCCTCGGTCAGGTACGCCTTGGCCGCGGCCCCGGCGGCGTCCAGGTGTTCGAGCCCGGACCTGTGTCCCAGGCCGCCCACGGTCGTGTAGCGGCCCTCGAACCTCTTCCCTCGGGACGACCAGGTCTTCCACCACTTCCGGATGCCCTTGACCCACGCCTCGTCGAACGAGCTTCCCTCGGTCAGCCGTTGCTCGGCGAGGAAGTGCTGTAGATCCATGCCGCACACCTTACTCGATTGGGGGGGTCCAGTTCCATGAGCTAACAACTGCCAGGCGGCAGGTGTTAGCCGCTTGCCGGCCCGGTCCCTCACAGGTACCGTCCCCTCCTTCACCGGGAGCTGGATACACCAGCCCCACATCGAGCGGAGGGGAATTCCTCTCGATGTGGTTGGGCTTTGGTCGCGCTTGCGCGCGTTGGCCCGACTGGAAACCACACGAAGCCAGGGGATTGAGCGTGGTAGGACCAGATCTACAACAACCAGTGGTGTCAGGCAACGTAGCGCCACACCATGCCTCGCGGTCGGGCCGCCACACGCCGCCGGACCCTTGCTCGGATCGGAAGGTGCGCCGCCCGAAGAAGCGCCGCCGCCGTCGCTCTCTTGATCAAAAGGGAAAGAACTCTTCAACCCATTGGGACGATTCAGGTTTCTCCAGATGGGGTCACAACCGGAACACGTTCAAGCGAGCTGTACGGGACGAATGGGATGAGGCTATTGCGGCTGAGCCAGTCGGGGTGAGGTTGAAGCTCCAGAAGAGGCTGGAGTCGTTCATGCGTTGTGGGTCTCATGTGATGGTTCGTTCGTGCGGAGCCTGCGGATCGGTACGTGGGGGAACGGGTACCTACGAGGGGACGCACACGTGCAAGACCAGGGGATGCCCGACGTGCGCCTGGGTCCGCGCGAAGCGCGTGAGCGAATGGATGGGGAAGGCGTTCGACAAGCTCGACCACCGGGGGCACCGCTGGCACATGGTCGTGATGACGTTCCCCTACGACCCGGATGATCCCGAGGATCTCAGCGTCGAGGGTCTGCGGTCTCGCGTCCAGCTTGCGGCGCGGTCGGTGAAGTACCTGTGGCAGCACGAGCTGAAGGTTCCGAAGGCCGGCTGCTACCGGACGATCGAGGTCTCTGTCCGCGGTCACGTTCACGCGAACCTCCTCTACTTCGGCCCGCCGACGAACTCCTACGTGCTGGAGTCGGTCATGCAGACGTCTGCACACGAGGACCTGGACCGTATCGGCTCGATTCACGTTCAGGACGTCGCCTACGCCCCGGCAGGCAAGGGACGCCGCAACCATGCCACCGACCCGCGGGGAAGCCGTGAGGGCCTGGAGAGGGCCGCCAAGTACATATCCAAGGGCGTCTGTCACGGGGGCGGCAACTCCGATGAGGAGTACCTGTCGAACCAGTGCTTCGTGAGGACTACGGATCCCGAGCTGGTGGCCCGGTGGGAGGTGGCGACCTACCGCACGCAGCTGACCCAGAAGATGGGCGCCCTCCGGGGCCTGAAGCTCGACGAGGACGGGAAGAAGCCGCACGAGGACGTCGACGACTCGGATGTGGCGTGCGGAGGGTGCGGTGTCGTGGGCGAGTGGGGCTCGAAGGTCACACGCGCCGAAGAGTACGTCTTCGACTGCCACACGCTCGGGATCCCGGCCCTCGTGACTGGCAACTGGAAGGAACGGCCACCTGACGGGTAGAATGCCCACCATGGATCTCCGCGAATACCTGGCCGAATCAAGGTTGCGTAAGAGCACCCTCCAGGTCGTCGACGCCTTTGCGGACCAACTGCCTCTCGATGACTCCGGTGGCATCCTGAGCACCGACGGGAAGAAGCTCCACCAGAGCGGTATGGGTGGGCAACAGCTCGCTGTGTGGCGTGGGCGAACGGTCTTCTGGACCGGCGACGGAGGCACACGGTTTCAGGGCCAGATCATGCGGCGGCTCACCAAAAGCACTCCCCAGGGCACGGTGGAGATCCGTGGGCTCAAGATCAAGACCGGTGGGGACTCGATGGGGGATCAGTGGGAGGGGTGGATTCACGCCTACCTCCCGTCAGGCGAGCGCGTGGGGGTGCTTTCGTGGCGCCAGTGGCAGAAGGAGTACGACATCCTGTTCGTGGAGGTGGAGCCAGAGTTCAGGCGCACGGGAATCGCCACCGCGCTCTACCAGCGGCTCTTCAAGGACCAGGGCATCACGGTCAGGGACCTCAAATCTGCTATGAAGACCGGTGTGGGTGGTGCGTTCCGGAAAGGGGCAAGACTGTAGCCATGGACCTTCAAGAATACTTGGCCGAGAGCCGCGGACTGACCGAGGCGCGGGCCAAGGGCGGGATGGCTGGGGCCTGGGACATCATCGGGACGTCCGGTGACCACGACCAGTGCGAGAGGTGCGGGAAGAGCAACCTCAAGAAGTGCGTGGTCATGCAGAGTCGAGATCACGCCGACGAGAGCGGTGAGATCTACGTCGGCACAAGGTGCGCGGCGATCCTCAAGGGACGCGGAGAGTCGAGCAAGTCGCAGGCGTTCATGTGGAAGAAGGCTCAGGAGGCTCAGCGGGATCACGCGAAGGCGTCGGATATGAAGACCCTCAAGAGGATCACGGGCAGCCGCTTCTACAAGCAGCTCAAGATCGCAGCCGGCTCGAAGGGGCCTGACCGATCGCGAGTGGTCACCAATTCCATCGACCGGATGTCTAGGGACACCAATATGAAGCCTGACGAGATACGTGCGTACCTTAGTGGGCGAGGCTGGAAGGGTATCTAGCCATGAACGAGAACCCGAGCGAGGCCAAGCGACAAGTGCCAACGTAGACTCGCGTGGCCTCATCGGATGCGTAGCCCCCCCCCGGATATGGTTCTGGCGGGGGCGCTTTTGTTTTGGCCCCCGGTGAACTGTTTTCTGTCGCCCCTTGACTGACGATAACCATAGCCTTAGTGTGGATAGCGGAAGGGCGATTCACCATGCAGACCAAGAACATTATCGCGAGCATCTTCGACCACGACCTGGGGTGGGCGATCCCCGAGGGTCACATTCTGTGCGAGGTGGTCTACGCCACCGCCGCGGAGGAGGCTGAGGCCGAGGAAGAGGGCTACCTCGACCGTAACGACCGGATGGCCACCATCGTCACCGGTCCCAGGGACGAGGTCTTCGCGGCGTGGGCCGTGATGGGTGGAGCAACCTTCACACCCGCGGTGGCGTCGTGAACCCGAGCTTCATCAACGTCCCCTCGGACGACCTCCTTGGGACCCTCCGCACCATCGGCCAAGCGGTCGCCGGGCGGGGGGGCTCCTTTGAGGAGGGCGTG
The DNA here is from genome assembly GCA_029260055.1 of Phycisphaerae bacterium. GTDB lineage: Bacteria > Planctomycetota > Phycisphaerae > UBA1845 > UBA1845 > JADFOB01. The sequence continues at coordinate 175,420 of JAJDDX010000500.1, read as the reverse complement.
CAGGGCCGCGAGGTCTTCGTCGACATCTGCCCGCCGAACCGGCAGTCCCGGGTCCGGGTCTTCACGACCATCACCTGCGGCGCCGGCAACGTCCGGGCGTGCGGTGACGATGCCATCCGCTTCGTGGTCGGACGGGTCTTCGAGGACGACCGCGGCAAGGTCCGCTTCCAGCCCCTCGCGAAGAGCCGCAAGATGCTCCGCACCGCCCCCACGAAGCTCTCCCCCGAGGAGCGCGTCGAGGTCTTCCTCAAGCGCCTCACGACGAACCTCCGCACCGCCTACGGCGAAGCCCTCAAGCACCCGACATGCCCGGCCTGTGGCTCCATCATGGGCCTCAGGACCCCCAAGGCGGGCCAGAGCTGGACGGCCTTCTACGGCTGCTGCGCGTATCCGGATTGCCGCTCAACAAGCCGTTCCACATTGAAGTGAAAAGACGGCGGGTTGCGCTGGCGGTTGTTATCACATAACGTGTTACAGTGGGGTAAGTGGGAGAGTGTGGCGAAACAAAGCCGCTTAGCGTGGTTGGCATCCGCAAGATGCGTGATGCGGAGTACCGCAACCAACCAAGCACAGTGCAACGAGTGTTGGCCCGTGAAGCAGAGTGATCGAGCGGTCAATCCCAGAAAAGGAAAGGGGAACGAATGAGTGAGAAGTCTAGGTCAAGGTCAAAAGAGGAAGTCGACATCCTCAAGATCAACGAAGGACGGTTGACGTGTTACGTTTGTGGGTCGACGCCATTAATCTACAACGCGATGAGTAACAAGACGATCGGGGATCTGCTTTACCCGCGGAAGAGGACGGCGGCGGAGAAGCAGTCCACGGCGAAGCATAACCCACCTGAGGAGTTTCGAAACTCGGTCTACAAGTCGGCAACGGGTCCAACTCGGCTCGTGATCCCGGCGGTCTCGTTCAAGCGGGCCTTAGCGAGCGCTTCGCTCGATATAGGGGGTGCGAAGAGGACCCAGGTCGAGCGCCTTGTGTGGGCTATCGGGGAGCGGATCCCGGTTTGGGGAGTTCCGAGGCTTCGTATGGATGTCGTCAGGATGGCGGACATGAAAAGGACCCCGGACATCCGCACCCGTGCTTGTCTGTCGGAGTGGGCGTGCAAGTTGGACCTAGCGTTCGTTGAGCCAGCCCTCAACACCACCATCATCGCCAACTTGCTTTCAGCGGCCGGTATGATCCGAGGCGTCGGAGATTTTCGGCAGGAGAGGGGTGCGGGCAATTTCGGTCAGTTTCGGCTGGTGAACGATGACGATGCCGATTGGCACCGCATTGTCGAACAAGGAGGTCGTGAGGTACAGGAAGAGGCCCTGGCGAATCCCGTTAGCTACGACGAGGAGACCGACCAGTTCCTTGTGTGGTGGCACGAGGAGGTCAAACGTCGAGGGCACACACCCAAGGGTTTCAAGAATCTCGTCTCCAAGAGTAACGGCACCTCGTTGGCAGAGATCGCGTGACAGACGAGGGGCTAGAGGTCCTTCAGCGGCTCGCTCATGCTGGTGAACTATCACCCGACCGTGTGATCAAGGAAGCCCACCCGGAGGGTTCTCCCCTCCACGGGTTCTTCGAGTGGGACGACGAGAAAGCTGCTCACGAGCACCGTCTTCAACAGGCGCGATCGATGATCAGATCTGTAACGATCGAGGTGTCGACTAGGCATCACGTGTTGATGGTTCCCAGGTATGTTCACGACCCAGACCGTGAAGAGGGCGGGTACGTCGAGACGTTGTCGTTGGTGAGTGATCGGGGCAAAGCGCTTCGGACGTTGCAACAGGAGATGCAGCGCGCCCTTGGGTGTCTCAAGAGGGCACAGTCGATTGCATCAGCTGTTGGTATGGGTGACTCGATCGACTTGATGATCACTCAGGTGATCGATTTTCAGGCGAAGGTCGAAGTTGAGAAAAACTAGGTACGGCAGGTATGGCGAGGTGAGGTCGGGTTAGGTCTGGTCGGGTGAGGCAGGTATGGCGCGGTGAGGTTTGGTGAGGTCGGGTGAGGCAGGTCGGGTTAGGTGAGGTCGGGTGAGGCAGGGTTGGGTGAGGCAGGTTCGGCAGGACGTGTTGGCCGTGTGTGTCGACAAGGAAACAGAGGGGTACGCAGGAGCCCGGTTATGGATGTAGAGGGGGGTCGAGGGCGAACAGGCCGGCGGGCCTATCAGGCGATCGGGGGGATTATCCTCTTGCTGCTCTCGCTGGGGGTCCTGGTTTCCATGTTCTGGACCGTGCCAGCCACGATTGGACTTGGGGTCGCTTCGTTGCCGCTGTCGATGCTCCAGGGGCTTGCCGCCGCTGTGGCTGCCACGTATGCAGGGCGCCTACTGGGGCGTGCCTTTCCGAAGCGGAGGAGCGGCGGTGAAGCGCGGTCAAATAAAAGCTCTTGACGAACGCTCGTTATAGCCTCAGTATCGTTAGGTCGGCACGAGGACCGACGCTACCGCCGGCAAGAACCGGCAGAAAAGAGCGGAACATGGGCATCGGAGACATTATTGACGTGAGCCGCGGGGTCGACATCAAGCACGAGGACAAGCTCCTCGTTGGCCTGAACCCCGAGCAGCGCGAAGCTGTCCTCCATGAAGAGGGACCCAAACTTCTCGTCGCCGTCGCGGGCGCCGGCAAGACCCGCGTGGTCGTTCACCGCATCGCGCGCCTCGTGAAGGTCAAGGGCGTCCACCCCGGCCGTATTCTCGCCGTGACCTTCTCGAAGAAGGGCGCCGACGAAATGAACGAGAGGCTCAAGAACCTCATCGGCGAGACCGACGCCCGCGTGGGCACGTTCCACTCGGTGGCCCTGGAGATCCACAGGAGCGAGTGCCTCGGCAGCTTCGGCAGCGAGTGGGACTGGACCATCGACAGCAAGGACCGTTTCCGCGTCGTTCTCAAGGAGGTCACCGGCTACAAGCACATGAACTGGAAGAAGGCCGACGTAACTGCCCTTGCGACCTACATCGAGACCTGCAAGTCGAACATGGCGCGACCGAACTCGGATGAGGCCATCGAGATCGCCGAGGGTATCTACGCCAAGTACCCCGGCCCCAAGCACAACCCCGCCCTCCTTCACGAGGCATACGAGCGTGCCGAGGAGATTCGCCGCGAGCGCCGCCTGCTCACCTTCGCCGACATGCTCATCGACTCGGTCGAGGCCATGGTTGACAACGAAGACATCCGCCTCCGCTGGGCCGCCCGTTGGGACTGGGTCATCCAGGACGAAGCCCAGGACCAGTCACTCCCCCAGCTCATGATGGGCTCGCTCCTCGCGCAGGACCACCGCAACTACGTCCTCGTGGGCGACCCCGCCCAGTGTCACCCTCCTGGCACGATGATCGCCACCGATGATGGTGACGTTTCGATTGAAGACCTGTGGGCAGACCAGGAAGGTAAGCTCATCACCGTCAAGGGGTGGAATCGCAAAGCACAGAAGATGGTGGGAGGACGCCGTGCCAGCTTGGGTAGCCGCGTCTATGACGGTCGCCTCTTCGATATGCGTGTCTGCGACCGTTCGACCGAGATGACCGACAACCACAAGGTGCTCTGTCGGTGGACCAATCGAGACGACCACGACACCTGCGTCACCTACCTCATGTACCGTAAGGACCTCGGATACCGCGTCGGGTGGTGCCAGCTCCTCGCCTCCAGAGGGAAGTCCCGGAACCTACACCTCGTGACGCGCGCGAAGCTGGAAAAAGCTGACAAGGTCTGGATTCTGAAGACCCACAAGACCCGGAGGGAAGCGAGTATCCACGAGTCCATCGTGGCTGCCAAGCATGGTATCCCCACGGCGACGTTCGAGCCAGTCAGCAACACCCACCTCGACACCGCTGCTATCCCCGAGATTTTCGGGTCGGTGAACACATGGTCGCGTGGACCACAGGTGCTCGCCAAGTACAGTCGATCCGTCGACTTTCCGTTCTGGCCTTTCCCGGCAACAGAAGCCGACGACCCTAATGCGGACTACGTGCGCGGCACCTACTTCCCGGTCCACGCTATCAACCTCCTGCCGGGCCTGATGAGCGTTCCGCTCCCAGACGACCGGAACATGTGGGCTCCCATTGATGCGGTTCCATCACGGATGTACTCGGGCCTGGTCTACTCCCTTGACGTGGAGAAGGATCATTCCTACGCCGCCAATGGCATCGTGGTTCTGAACTGCATTTACACCTGGCGCGGCGCCCGCCCCGAGAAGCTCCTCGGCTTCGAGAAGGACTGGTCGGCCAGCGTGGTCAAGATGGGCCGCAACTACCGCTGTGGCTCGAAGATCATCGACGCCGCCAACAGGTCCCTCGCGGCGATGGACCCGACCACCCGCCTCGACCTCGACATGATCTGCGAGCGGGACACAGAGGGCACCGTGACCTCGACCGAGTTCATGAACCTCGAAGACGAGGGCGAGTCGGTCGCTCACCGCATCGCCACCCTCGTGGCTAATGCCGGCGTCGAGCCTCGTGACATCGCTATCCTCTACCGCACGAACGCCCAGTCCCGCGCTCCCGAAGAGGGCCTCATCGGCCACCGCATCCCCTACCGTATTCTCGGCGGCACGAGCTTCTACGAGCGCCGCGAGGTCAAGAACCTCCTCGGGTACCTCCGCGTTGCCTCGGGCCACGGCAAGTTCGTTGACTGGCTCGACTCCATGGAGAAGTGCATCAACAGTCCCTTCCGCTTCCTCGGCAAGCGCTACGTAGAGAAGGTCCGCGAGGTCGCCAAGATGCACGCCCGTAGGGCCAAGAGCGAGGGGACTCGCTTCTCCTGGCTTGCCGTCGTCAAGGAGGCCAACGAGCGCGCCGGCATCCAGCGCCGCCAGCGTTACGCCGCCGAGGACTGGGCTTCGATGATCGAGAACCTCCGTGCTGAGATCCAGGCCGGTGCCGCCGAGGGAGCGAGCGCAGAGGCACGTGACGCGGCTTTTCCGGCCCGCATCCTCGACTCCATCGTCACCCAGACCCGCTACACCCAGTGGCTCATCCGCGACGAGGGCGAGGAGTCGACCGAGAACTCCCGCGTCTCGAACGTTCGTGAGATGGTCCGCGCCGCGGGTCGCTTCCCCACCGTCCGCGAGCTGCTCGACTATGTCGACCGCACCATCAGGGCCAGTCGCGAGAAGCGCGGCAAAAAGGATCCGAACAAGGTCACCCTCTGCTCCATCCACCGCAGCAAGGGCCTGGAGTGGCCCGTGGTCATCGTCATCGGCTGCGCCCACGGCATCCTCCCCCACGGCCGCGCCGAGGACCCCGAGGAGGAGCGTCGCCTCTTCTACGTGGCTTCGACCCGCGCCAAGGACGAGCTGCACTACAGCTACGCGATCAACGTCGCGGTCGGGAATCGGGTTGTCCAGCTCCCGCCGAGCGACTACCTCGACGAGGTCGGGCACTCTCCGATTCCGGGTGTGGTCCCGCCACCGGCTGAGTTCTCGCTCACCAGCCACTAGTCTTCGTTCTCCCCGGCTGCCGTCCCGTCCCTTCCAAAAAAAGGGCGGTGGTCGGGGAGTTCGTTTTTCCCTCGCGCGGGTGCGTGGGTGGACGTAGAGGCTCTCGTGCGGGTACGCCTGCACGCTCGGACATGTCCGAGGTCGGCGGGCTTGTAGGGGACGTTAGGCCGAGACGGCGAGGAGGTCGATGCTGTCGGGGTCTCCGATAGCAATTTTGAAGCACCGCTCGTGCATGACACCCCAGGGCTCTCCATCACGGCAGAACCGGAGCTTCTCGCTCTTCGTCACCAGCTCACCAGGTGTCACACGAATCACGGAACCCGCATCCTCGTCGAGGACCTCGCCACATCCCTTGCAGCGCATCGTCTTGGGTTTACCCACAAGTTCATCTTGCCGGCTCAGGAGCGATTGTCAAGAACCGGGCCACCTCAGATGGTGATGTCGAGGATGAGACTGAAGGGGCCTGAGGCCACCGTCTTCGTCTCTCCGCGGGCGATGACGAAGTCCATGTCGGACTCCGATGTCCACCCGTCGAAGTCGGTCTCGACCATCGAGGAGGACAGGACCTCCTTGACGAGAACGCACCGACCCTGGACGTCGATGATGTCCCCCCAGCGGAGCCCGAGGCTCATGAGGTCGTAGCCGGAGACGGTGACGACGGGGGTGCCGACGGTGACGCTGGCGGTAGGCGCGGGGACGGTGTCGCAGCCCGAGGCGACCAGCAGCTCTTCGACGGCCTGGGTGACCTCCAGGTCCCAGCAGGCGGCCACGACCGGGAAGGATCGGGTATCCTCGGGGTAGACGTGGAGGATGGCCTGGCCGTTGGCCTCGTTGGTCAGCTCGATGCCGCCGTCGTAGCTCGTCTTCTTGATGAGAAGGGCCACGTTGTTGTCGGCGGGCAGCGCCGGTCCGTTCTGTTTGGCGGACCATCGGAGGACGCCGCCGCTGATCATGACGGGGTCCGGCGGGTCCTGGTCGTCCTGGATCTGGATGGGGATGTTGAGCGTGTCCCCTCGATGGAAACTGATCTCCTGCTTGTGTGGGAGGAACGATGCGCTGATGGAGGGGTACACGCCGATGATCTCCGGGTCGAAGGGGAGGACGCCCAGGATACCGGCCTGGAGAGTTCCGAGCGAAGAGCTACGCGCTCGTGGGTTTCGGCGAGTCATCAGCGGCCTGCGTGCCCATCGCCCTCGCGCGAGATGAACTGGACGGTGACCCGAATGTTTCGCACGGCCGCTGATGCCGAGAGAATCGATCGCATCGACGTGGCGTGGGCGCCCCGTTTGCCGATGAGGGCACCGAGATCACGATCGTCGCACCGCACCTCGAAGTGGACGAAGCCCTCTCCCTTGGCGGGGAAGATGGTGACCTCGTCTGGCTTGTCCACGAGCCCTCGGCTCATGGTCATTAGGATGGTTTCCAGCTCGATGTAGGGGTCGGGAGTGGTCATCGGGGTGATGTTTTCTGTTTCTACGACTGCTGTGGTCACGGTGTCTCCTTCTCCCTGGCGTGGAGAGGATACGGTATCGCGTGGGCGTATGGTATTGTCCCCGACCCCAACTCGAAGGAGAAGTAGATGCCGAAGAAGAAGGATGACGTAGCTGCGTCGAGCAAAGTGGCCTGGGTCGAGGCCCTCCCAGAAGGCGGTGGCGCATGGGGACGAGGAATCGTCTCAACGGTCGCCGCGATGGAAGAGGACCTCCAGCCGCTACTCGAACAGCGCAACGAGCTGGACCGCGCCGTGAAGGCTCGTGAGTCCATCCTCAACGACGCGGTCAAGCGTGCGAATCGCGAGGCGAAGGGCCTCTTCAACGACGGTCAGATTTCGGTCGCCAAGCAGAAGATCGAGACCGAGAAGGCGAAGGCCGAAGAGGCTGCCGCAGCGAACGCGGACCCGCCGCCAGCCAAGAGCGGCAAGTCGAAGGGCGGAACGGCACAGACTTCAGTCTGACCGGGTGCAGACGTCTGCACAGCGCGTCGTCGCGGCGCTGCGCTCCAAGCGGTTCCGCTACGACAACGAAGCCGAACTCCAGGCCGGCATAGCCATCGTCCTCGATGAGCTGGGGCTCCCCTACGCGCGGGAGCACCGGCTCGGGAGGTCGAGGGACCAGATCGACTTCATGGTCGAAGGGGTTCTCGGCATCGAGGTGAAGGTGGACGGGTCGTTGACGGCCCTCACGAGGCAGGCCCACCGCTACCTCCAGCACGACGAGCTGGCCGCGATGCTCGTTGTCACAACCAAATCGAAGCACCGGAACCTGCCAGACGAGGTCTCCGGGAAGAGTGTCGAGGTCGTCTGGATCAGTGGTGGAGCGTTCTAGTGAGAAACGTCGGCAAGGTCACCCTCTGCACCGTGGAGGCGAACGGGATGAAGCACCCACCCAAGGCGGCCGGACCGGGAGGGGTGTGGCTTATCGAGTGCGAGCCCCATGCGATGCTCCGCCTGAAGCGGACGTTCGCAAAGGTGAACGATCGTCACCTCGGCAAGACCACCCTGGTCAACTCGGAGGAGAACTGCCGGGAGCTGAACTGGTTCCTTGGACGGTTCCCGATGGAGATGACCGAGGAGCACCGGGCCTACATGGCGAAGGCGTCGGCGACCTTCGACAAGCGAGCCTTGGATTTCCACCAGGTCCTCAGCGGCACCCTGAAGCCGCGGAAGTTCAAACTCGCTCTTCCGCCACGGAAGTATCAGAAGGTTGGCGCCGAGTTGGCCCTCATGTCGCGCGGGCTCCTCGTGGCAGACGATCTTGGGCTCGGAAAGAGCGCCACGGCCATCTGCACCATGGTCGAGCCCGGAACCCGGCCGGCCCTCGTCGTGACGATGACCCACCTCCAGACCCAGTGGGGACGTGAGCTAACGAAGTTCGCGCCCGAGCTGCGGTGGCACATCATCGAGAAGATCAAGCCCTACGACATCGCCGCGAAGATGCGCGCCGACACGATCAAGAAGTCCAACAAGCGCCCCAAGGTGGGCACCGCCAAGTGCCCCTCGTGTGTGGGCGTGGGGTGCCACCACTGCGCCTTCGCTGGTCGGGTCGACAAGGGTTCCGACGTGTCGAAGCAGAAAGCGTGGACTGATTGGATGGAGTCCGAACCGCCCTTCCCTGACGTGATCATTGTGAACTACCACAAGCTTTCGAAGTGGGCCGAGGTCCTCGCGTCGAAGATTGAGTCGGTCGTCTTCGACGAGTGCCAGGAGCTACGGCGGCGGGGTACCTACGGGGACAGGACGGCGAAGAGCCTCGCGGCCGAGCACATCTCGCGGTCGACCAACTACCGCATCGGGCTCAGCGCGACCCCCATCTACAACTATGGCGGGGAGATGTGGAACATCCTCGATATCCTCCAGCCGGACTCGCTCGGGTCGAAGGCCGAGTTTCAGCGCGAGTGGTGCTCCTACTCCTACTCTGAGGACAAGGCCCGCATCACGAACCCCAAGGCGTTCGGCCATTTCGTCCGCGAGTCAGGGCTGATGATCCGGCGCACCCGTCGCGAGGTCGGCCGCGAACTGCCGCCGCTCACCCGCATCCCGTACCACGTGGATTCAGACCCCAAGATCCTCGACGAGGTGAAGGACGCTGCCGCCGAGCTGGCCCGCATCATCCTCAGTCAGGGAGAGGCGTTCACGGCCAAGGGCCAAGCCGCTCGCGAACTGGACTGGAAACTGAGGCAGGCCACTGGGCTCGGGAAGGCCCCTCACGTGGCCAACTTCGTGAAGATGCTCATTGAGAGCGAGCAACAGGTCATCCTCTACGGCTGGCACCACGCCGTCTACGACGTCTGGAAGGCCGCGCTCAAGGAGTACAACCCGGTCCTCTTCACGGGGCAGGAGAGCGTCAAACAGAAGGACCGTGCCCGCGAGGCGTTCGTCGCCGGGGACGCCCGGGTGCTGATCATGAGCCTCCGGTCGGGGGCAGGTCTCGACGGGCTCCAGGAGTGCTGCAACGTGGGGGTCTTCGGCGAGTTGGACTGGTCGCCGGGAGTCCACGAGCAGTGCCTATCGGAAGACACGGAGGTACTAACTAGAGACGGGTTTAGGGGCGTGGATGAGGTCCATCTGGGGCACGAGGTTGCCGCGTTTGTCGATGGACGGATTGTGTGGCGACCAGTCGTAAAAAAGATCGACAGGCCCCTTGCTGCTGATGAGCGAATGTTCGTCACCAAGACCGAGAAGATCGACCTGTGTGTGACGGGTGGACACCGTATGGTTGTTCGGTGCGGGAGGCGTACCGCGAGTGGTGTTACGCGATCGGCATGGGAAATGGTCGACGCTTCGTCTTTGGATGGGGCGTCGAGGAGGTACGTTCCCGTCTCAGGAAGAGAGGGGGATATTCGGGGTGTATGTCTCACAGACTACGAACTTCGACTGATTGGGTGGTTCGTGTCTGACGGGAGCTTCAACGGTAGGCAGCTTCAGTTCTATCAAGCCGACCATCAGCGGTGGAACGCAGACCTGAGGGAGACGTTGAATGGGTGCCGGATCGACTGGGGCATGTGTACGCGACCCAGTGGGATGAACATCTACTACGTGCCGAGCGGACGTGGTTCACGTCGGTGGTCGATCAGTGAAGTCGGTCAAATGATGGAAATGGTTGCTGATGGGGCCTCTTACGGTGAGGTGGCAAGGAGTGTCGATCGTAGTCCTGTGGCTGTCGGAAAGCGATACAGGAGAACGCAAGGTGTGGATGAGGGCACGCTGTGCCAGCGCATCGGTCGTGGCTGGGATCACCTGGAACCGTATCTAGACAAGGATATGAGCCCACTCATGGAGGACATGACTCGGGAGCAACTGGAACATTTTCTTCACGGTCTTTGGATGGGAGATGGCAGCAAGTCGACTCGTCTCAAAAACGTGAAAAGGATCACTAGCGTCAACAAAAACATGCTCGATCGGCTTCAATCGATCTGTGTGCGTCGCGGAATGGCTGCGAATATTTCAAAGCGAAAGGGACGAACCAGGGTCGGAAATCCGATTTACGACATCTGGCTGTCCGACGCAGAAGAGGCGTCGCTTCCTGGACCATCCAAACCGAACCGGATCAAGGCCGATCCGTGGGAGCCTCAGCGCGTCTGGTGCGTGACCAACGATGTGGGAACCCTTGTCGTGAGGCGAGGGGGCAAGGTGGTGGTCGTGGGCAACTGCATCGGGCGCTACCACCGCGACGGCCAGACCGAGGGGAGTGTCGCCTACTTCCTCATCGCCGAGGACGGATCCGATCCGGTCATCGCCGATATCCTCGGCCTGAAGCGCCAGCAGATCACCGGTATCAAGAACCCGGACGCATCGCTCGTCGAGAACCTCCAAACAGACCCCAACCACATCAAAAAGCTCGCCGAGCACTTCCTCAAAAACAGGGGCCTCCATGTGGACGTGGTTGACTCTTGATTGTTACCCCATAAGAATGGGGTAGTTGAACCTAGCAGGGAGAAGGAGACCACCGTGACCAAGCAGGCCCTACCAGGCAAGAGGCTCAATGCCTTCGGGATGGACCCAGGCGATCTCGTCATCATCGGGCTCGATACCGAGGATGGGCCAGAGCATCCGAGGTACGACGAGCGCATCAAGCGTCCGCTCAGGGAGGAGACCGTCCTCAACATCATGAGCCTCGGCGTGCAGATGGCCGTGAAGGTCGTGAAGGTCGATGGTCGACCCGAGGTGGTCGACGGTCGACGAAGGGTCATGTATGGCCGCGAGGCCAATCGCCGGCTGAAGAAGCTGGGGGAGATGCCCAACCTCGTTCCGGTCATGCTCGCCAAGGGGTCCGACAACCTCATGGAGGAGCTGGGGATCTCTCTCAACGAGCACCGTGAGGACGATCCGCTGATGACGAAGGTGGACAAGGCCGTCCGGATGTTGGGCCGCAACGCGGACGACTACGCTAGGACGGCCAACGCCTTCGGGGTCACGACCCAGACCATCCGGGAGTGGGTGAAGATCGCGGGGGTCTCGAAGAATCTCCGCTCCGCCATCGACACGGGGGTCATCTCCCCGTCGGCTGCCGCGAAGCTCGCGCCGCTCAAGAGGTCCGAGCAGGATGAGGAGCTGGCGAAGCTCACGGCCAACGGCAAAAAGGCCACGACGAAGGACGCAAACCGGGCGACGAAGAGTCGCCAGGCGGGGACCGCTCTACCTCCGGTGCCTGCCAAGAGGCAGCTTCGGAAGCTCGTCGCGCGGTCGAAGGAAAAGGATCTCGAACTCAGCGACGAGTTTCTGCTGGGCGTCAGGTATGCGATTGGGGACCTCGACGTGGGCTCGGTGAAGGGGCTCAGAGGGGTGCTGGCCGACCTGTAGGTGTTACCAGCACCCACCCGCACCCACCCGCACCCACCCGTACCCCCCCGCACCCACCAGCCGCCGGTTTGCCTACCGTTGCCTACATTGTAGGCCAGTGTTCTGTGTGTGTTGGAATCCTTCGTGGTAGCCTGTGGCGCGCGTGAGCGGCTTCTGGAAGTAGACCGGGAGCAGGCGTACACGTACACTCGCCGCATATTTCCCGGAGGAGTGCCAGATGGCTACGACGACGACGACTTTCGCGATATTCCAGTCGCTCCTTCGCGAGAGCGTCACCAAGGACACGGCCCTGTCGTCGGCGACGCGGGCCGCGATGCTCGCCCGAATCGATGATCTGGCGCGTGACGTCGAACTACTGTTCAACTTCGACAACGTCGACAGCAGTGCCGGCTCCGTCAGCATCGACCACGCCAACAAGTCGATCGAGCTGGCGGTAGGCGTCCTCGGTACCAACCGCGTCGAGTGGAGTCTGATGACCTTCTCGGTCCCGGTGACCATCTCGGGCGTGAAGACGGCCATCGGCGCGTTCTTCGGCAACGCCGGCACGAGCGTCAACGCCCTGGTGGCGGACGCGGACATCTCTCTCCAGTACCGGTTCAGCTCGACCGACAACTGGAAGAACCTCGACAAGGCCACGGTCCTGGAGACCGTCACGGCCATCCAGATCGCGGCCGATATCGCCGACCAGGCCAGCATCGCCGCTCTTCCGGGCGTCGTGATCGTCGCCAAGCAGGAGTGACCATGGACATCCGATCGTTTTTGAGTGAGAGCCGCGTTGACGAAGCTCACCGTGGGGCTTCCGACCTTACGTTTGGTGCCGAATGGGCCGCGTACTTCGAGCTGGTGAACGAAGGCAACGACGCCGACCTGGAGAAGGTTGGGAACACGGTCGCGGTCCAGATCAAGAAGGATGGCAGGACATCTGGGACTGCCTTTGGGGTGGGCGCGAGCAAGGTCCAGGTCACCTTCAAAGTTGGCGACCAAAGCGCGACCATCCAGATCTTCAGGTCCAGGAGTGGCTACGAGGCCGCCATGAAGGTTCAGGGCAGCAAGGACAGTAGGTTCACCGATCTCGGCACGCTCGTCGAGCTGGGGAAGAAGGCTGGCGGCAACCAGAAGATCGGTAGGGCCATCGTGGACCGCGTCGAAGGGGGTCTCAAGCACGAGTCGGTCGAGCTGGGCGAGGCCATGAACTGGTCCGCCGAGGAACTGAAGGTCGCTAGCCCGTTCTCGCGCGAGGTCGCTCGTGCGATCGAGGCGGGGGGCTCGAAGGCCGACATCACGACCCCGCAGCGGCACATCCTCTCGGTTCACGTGGGGCAGGAGCGGACCGGTTGGAACCGCTTCGAGATCGACATCAGCAACGTCCTCAGCGGCGGCGACAAGCTCGCTGCGCAGGTCTCCTCGAAGAACCGGAAGGTCTCCAGGACCATCACCTCGTCCGACCCAAAGAAGCTCGGCAAGGCCATCGGCGACTTCATCGTGAAGGCGTCAGCGCGTCGCGCGCACGAGGGCGTGGAGCCGCCCACGGACACCCTCTTCGAGGAGGCAACCCACGCTCTCGCGAGCTGGGGGAAGACTCCCGACGAGAAGGAGCGCTACCTCGCTGAGCGGCTGGAGCAGCGCGTCCAGGTCAGGGTTTCGAACACGGCCTTCGGGGATTTCCGTGGTGGTTCGAGCGGTGGATACCCCCTGCCTGGTGAGTATGGGGTTCACGTCTCCGGCGGGTCCTTCCCCATCAAGGACGAGCTGAAGAAGCTCGGGCTCAAGTTCGACCAGCGGAACAAGGGCTGGTCCATGATTCACATCCGGGATGACCACCGGAGCCACCGCGGCAATGTGCCCGAGGCCAAGGTCCGCGCGACCATCGAGAAGGTCAACGACCTGGTGCAGCGGCACAACGACGGGATCCTACGCAAGAACCAGGACCACTTCGCGACCGTCGGCTACCCGAGCGACGAGATGAAGACCCCGCTCCCTTCCACGACGAAGAAGAAGATCAAGGAGGTCGAGAGCGGCATCCGGCGCAAGGCACGCCTCGACCGTTACGACGTGAAGGTGCGCATCCTGTGGAAGGGCAACCGCACCATCCACGACGCGGACATCGTCTTCGAGGGCAACACCTACCCGATCAAGGAGCTGCTCAAACGAGTCGGCTTCCGCTTCAACAACGGCGCCTGGTCGCTCCCGTACCTGGAGTACATGAGCATCCAGAACAAGTTCGAGAGCGACATCGCGAAGACCCTCAAAAAGTCGCACGGCGACCGGCCGGCGTTGAGACAACCCAACGCCTCTCCCGAGCCCGCAAGCGCTCGGATCAAGCGTCAAAAGTCAGCCGCCTGGAAGGCGTCACAACGGGGATATATGGAACACTCGAACCTCTCAGACTTCCTCGCTGCTGGCCGTCTCGACGAAGCTCAGCGCGGTGCCCCTGGCCTTGCGTTCGGCGGTGAGGACAAGCCCACCAAACCCGGCGGCTTCAAGGTCTCCTCCAAGGTCCTGAAGATGTGGAAGGACGAGGCGGGCAAGGGTCCCGAGGAGATGCTCTTCCCGAAGGTCCGAGCGGCCATCACCGCCATCCCCAGGGACAAGTTGGGCCTGGCGTGGGGGGTCAAGGACGACCCGCATCTCAACGACACCCAGGACTTCATCGCGGGCAAGCCGCGGCCGGCCTTCAACAAGTGGATGCAGAACCTCCAGAAGGTCTCACCGAAGCTCGCGAAGTACGTGCGTAAGGTCCCGAGCAACGCCGGGCTCCTCTATCTCATCTTCGTGACCCGCGTGAGCGGTGAGATGATGGCGCTCCAGATTTTCAAGCGGTACTTCGAGACCGACTCGGACGACCCTCGTGCGAAGCGGGCCAAGTACGCGGAGTCTGAGGGCTCGGATCTGGGCGAGGCCGAGAGCTACTCGGGGTACGCGGTCTCGGGCGGTGGTGTTGGTAGGAAGTACAAGTCGTCGCTCGACGGAAAGATGAGAGGTGGCTCGATGAGCTACCGCTACGGCAGCTACGGCATCAACCCGGCGGCCAAGCGCGTCGCGGGGAACCTGCCCGCTGGCTACGAGAAGCAGGGTTGGGTGGTTGGCAACGGCAAGCTCCAGGGCCTCTCTGGCACCTTCAAGACCCCTGTGGCCGCCGCGAAGGCCATCGAGAAACATGATCTCGCGACGCTCGCGAAGTTCTCCGAGGATGTGGATCAGTCCACGGACCCTTTCTTCGAGGAGGCTGGCGGGAACCCGACGCCACCGGCGGTCGGCAAGAAGCTCATGAAGGGTCTCGGCGCGATCACGCCGAAGGCGAAGCTCCGGATCCTCGACACGGACAAGTTCGGGCCGAGCAAGCGTTCCCAGTGGGGCATGTCGGCCACGATCGGTATCGTGACTGCCAAGAACGAGAAGCTACAGGCCCAGTTCGTCATCCGGCAGCCAGACGACAACTACTTCCAGGGGACGGTCAACCTTCCGCGGGATTGGGGCGGACAGATCGTGTCGGTGGGCTCGAAGACTGGGCTCGACGCGCTGTGCAAGATGATGCTCGACCGGGTGGTCAAGCACCTCTCCCGTGGCGCCAAGACCGAGAGCTTCGAGGACCTCGACCGTCTGTCGCTGAGCGAGAAGAGGTCGATCGCCGATGCGGTCAAGGACCCCAACCGGGTCAGTCGCTTCCTCGGCGTCAACAACGGTGATGACATCCCGGTCGATCGCATCGACGCGACCATCCGCGAGATGAAGGGCCGCACGGGCCGCTCGAAGGATGAGACGGGGATGCTCCGCGCCCTCATGCTCGCCAAGCGCCTCAAGAGCGCCGGCTCCAGTAGCGTCGAGGCATCCGCCTTCGGCCGCGTCGGTCTCCTGGTTGAGAGCGTTGGCCCGACCAACCTCAACCAGCTCGTCATCGAGAGCAGTCGCCAGCGACCTGAGGAGCGCGACGTGCCGTCCAAGGACGCCCTCATGGAGATGGTCGGCGGGTCCATGCACCTGGCCAAGACGGTCATGGAGCGCTCCCGCGACGATGCCCACCGGAGGACGCAGGGACCGGAGCCTCTTGAAGAGGGTCCGCGCTGGGACGGCAAGATCGTCGGCAAGGCGTACCGCCTCCAGTGGTCGGGCTACCACTTCGTGCTCGAAGAGCTGCCCGTGAAGGGCAAGAAGAAGCTCAGGAAGCTGACCCTCCAGAATCCGGGCTTCAGCAACCGCCACGCAGCGTTCATCGCCCAGAACATTCTCCGGGTCGCAAAGATCGCGGGTGGCGATGTCTACGAC
Source organism: Phycisphaerae bacterium (assembly GCA_029260055.1). Taxonomy (GTDB): domain Bacteria; phylum Planctomycetota; class Phycisphaerae; order UBA1845; family UBA1845; genus JADFOB01. Next base: position 159,435 of record JAJDDX010000500.1, on the reverse strand, counting down.
AAGGTGAAGAGCAAACTCTCGAGCGCCATGGAGGCCGCCGTGAAGGAGGCCGGCCTCGACAAGAAGACCTGGTTCCATCCTCGTGAGGAGATGGTCTTTTACCTCCAGGTCGAGCCCGAGGATGTTGACCCGCTCGACATCGACGCCAAGGACTTCGTCGTCCACGCCGAGTGGACGAAGTTCAGCGCCTATTCGCCTGGTTCTGACATGCGGGGCGGCCACGATCCCAGCTACACCAAGCTCGTCTCGAAGAGCCCCGGTGCGGCGCGTAAGCTCTTCAAGATGCTCAAAGCCAACGAGTCGATCCTCAAAGGCATCTCCTTCGACAAGTTCACCGAGTGGCTGAAGAAGAAGAAGATCGGCTACGAGTACCAGCACTCGGTCTGGAGCTGACAGGGACGGGGAGTCCTCTGTGGCTGATGGGCCGATGAAGCACCGGTTGCCCTGGACGGAGGGTGACGACAGCCGGTTGGCTTTCGACTGGGGCGTCTTCAATGCCGACACGATTGCCGAGCGTCTAGGTCGGTCCGTCAACTCCGTCATCTGGCGGGCCAAGCGCCTCGACCTGGGACCGAGTCATCGAGGGCTCATCACCATCGGCGAGCTTGCCGAGGAGACAGGGTTTCATCGGGACCGGGTCGTCAACGCGGCGCGGAAGCTCAAGATCAACATCGCGAAGAGCCCCAGTCCGCTGCCGCGTGCGAAGCGCCCGAAGAAGGGACGCCGCACCGGACTCAATGACGAGGCTGCTGATGCGATTCGGGAGTTCTTGAGGACCTACCCCGACGGGGCGTCCATCATCCAGCATCCTGCGACCGAGTGGGGGGTCTCCGGACGTCCGGCGTGTTGCGATGACTGTGAGGGGACCAGGAAAAAGCACTACGCCAAGGGTCTGTGCGAGGCGTGCTACAAGAAGGCTCGATACTACGCGCGTCCGGGGGCGCGTGATATTGTCTCCCAGCGTTCCCAAGGAGATGTGATGACCAGTTACGCCGACCAACTCGAAGAGGCCCTTGCGGTTGAATCCGATCTCGTCGAGGTGTCCCAGGGCTCCCAGGACGTCCGCAAGGCCCTCAAGGTAGGCGGTTGGGTCCATGTGAACGTGGCCGGCCACACCTACGAGCTGGCCAAGAACAAGATGGGCACCTCCGTCTCCGTGCGGAAGCAAAAGGGCGGACGCTTCGGCAAGGCTGAGCAGTACATGTCCATCGAGGACGCTCTCGCAGCCGTGAAACTGGGCGACCAGGCGAACTCACACGTCATCCAGACCGGCAGTTTCTAGTCAGAGATCATCGAGGGAATCGTGGGACGACTGTTTGTGGGAAACCTCTCCTGGACGACAGGGGATGCGGAGCTTCGGGAAATCTCTGAGGCCAAGGGCATCGAGGTCACCAAGGTCTCGGTCATCAACGACCGGGAGACCGGCCGCTCCAGGGGCTTCGGCTTCGTCGAGATCGAGGGAAGTGTCCAAGAGGCCATCGAGGCTCTCAACGGTGCCAACCTGGGCGGGAGAGACCTCAGGGTCAACGAGGCTCACGAGCGGGAGCGTAAGCCCCGCCGAGACCCTCCCCGAGAGCAGCGGACCGAGCCCACCCCCCACATCGAAGAGCGGCGAGGGGGCGGGAAGGGAAAGAGCCGACGACGGCGCGGTGACGGCGACAAGTACGACAGCACCGGGTGGTAGTGCAGTCGTCTGCATGAGCGTCGGCTTGCGCTAACCCTTTTCGTCCCATAAGAACGGAGAGGTGGAGGTGCGATGCACGAGAGAACGTTCCGTCGGTGTATTCACTGCACCCGGAAGATTTTCATCGATTATGGCCTGGGGGAGTGGAACCTCCAGCGCCACGAGGATGCGTGCATCAGTCAGCAGGCCCAGGCACACGCCAAGACGGCCCGCGTCGCGTCTCGCAAGTACAGGAAGCGCATCCGCGCCTCCGGAGACATCGAGCCTGGGATCGGCCAGTTCGGTTTCAAGGGCTTCGATGGAGTCCCGCAGGAGGTCGTAGGATGATGCCCAAAGCAGAGATGGATACGAGAGGCCAGATAGACCTTTTCAAGAAGGGCCAGCTCAGGCTCTTGCCGTCCGACATCGAGCCCGAGCGCAAGGAGGACCTCGACCAGTGGTTCACCGACCCGAAGCTCGCGCAGGAGTTCGTTGACTGGTCGAACATCAAGCCGGGAGACCGCGTGGTCGAGCCGACAGCCGGCTGCGGAAATCTCGTGAAGCCGCTCCTCAAGGCCGGCGCCGAGGTCCACGCCTACGAGCTGGACGTGGAGTGGGTCGCCTACCTCCGCAAACACTTCCCCGAGGCCACCACCTACGACGCTTGCGACTTCCTGAAGGTCCTGCCGCCGCGGCTGAAGAACGAGCCCCTTTTCGACGTCTCCGTCATGAACCCGCCGCTATCAAAGGGTATGGACGGGGTCTTCCTCGCGCACCTCGGCCTGCGGTGGGCCAAGAGGACCTGCGCGCTCATCCAGACCCGGACCCTGCACTCCATCGAGCGCCGCAAGATGGTCTGGTGGAACGTCCGCGTCCTTCGCCTGAAGTTCATCTCCGACCGGCCCTCCTTCGGCCGCGGATCCCCCATGCGCGACTTCAGTTTTGTCGAGATCGAGCCCCGCGTCACGCCGCGCACAGGGCCAGACGAAGAGGACAACGCCATCGTCGGGTTCCTGTGAGGATCGCAGCGTCACCTTTGGTGAACCACCAGGGTTGACTGTCGCTCCTTACACGCTAGGATGGTGAGAGGGATGAGCCTCATTATGAGCAACGAGGAAGAGAGTCACGGGCCGGTAGGTCAGGGAAATATAAAGGAATTCATCCGCCGCGTCCGGAGTGTCATCGACGACTACACCATTCGGATGGTGGGCAGCGACCCAACGCCATACTCCCAGCGTGCGACCCTGCGCGACTTCACCAGGTCCATCATACGCCTGGAGGACGGCGTGGACCGTTTCGAGCACGGCGCCCCGGCCGAGAAGCGCGTGCCCTACGAGAACGTCACGAGGAAGCGCCAGGGTGCGGGTGACGGTGACATCGAGGAGGAGCACGAGTCGTTCGGCCTCGTCCGGTTCAACCGGGTGAGCGGTGGGGTTCGTCTCTTCGGGTCGCACCTGGAGCAGCACCAGCACTACATCACCATGGCGGTCTCGCGGGCGAAGGTCTGCCACGGGCTCAGCTACGACCGCTACCACCCGACCGACCACCTGATCGAGATTAAGCTCTCGGCCGCGCAGTTCGCCGAGGCCATCACGTCTCTCAACAGCGGCGTCGGCGCCCCCTGCACCATCTATGAGATCGGTCGCGTCCTGATGGAGCCGGTCCCGGTGGAGGCGCAGGCCGAGCACCAGAAGATCCGTGAAGGCTTCGAGGAGAAGATCGACGAAACGGCCATCGAGCTGGAGAAGGCCCGGGACGACTGGGCTGCGATCCTCGACGGGAGCAAGACCATCTCGAAGGGCCGGGCTCGCGAGATGCTCAAGGTCCTCACGCACGCGGCCCAGGAGTTGCGCAAGAACGCTCCCTTCGTGGTGAACCAGTTCCGCGAGTCGGCGGACAAGGTCGTCACGTCGGCCAAGGCCGAGATCGAGGCGTTCGCCCAGGTGGTCCTCACCCGGGCCGGCATGGCGGCGATTGCCCGCGGTGACATGCCCAAGCTCCTGCTGGGTGAGCGCGAGACCCCGATTCTCACCGACTCGACCGAGGTGCCCGAAACGCTTCCCGCAGGGCCAGTCGAGTTCGAGTCTTGTCCCGACTGCGGCGAAGAATACTGTGACGGCGAGTGTCCGGACGAGATTGACAGCTTCCCCCCTTCGACACCAATTGGATGAGTGCTACGGCAAGGGCCTTTTCGAGGACGATGGTGAGTGAGATGAGCGACGAGATGCAGCCGAGCCACCTGTCCTACTGCGGCATCCGAAAGGAGCACGGACCCCACGACGTCTTCATCTTCGACGAGGAGGCCAAGGAGCGAGGGGTGCTCCCTCGGGTGATGCGTCGTGGAGAGGTGTTCGACTGGGGGAGGGGCGGTCCGGGGTCCATGGGTCTTGCTCGTTCGATTCTCAGTCATTACCTGGAGGTGCCATGCGTCTCCGACGCGATCGCCGTCGCGTTCATGATCCAGGTGGTCGCCAGGTTCCCGCGTGATAGGTGGCGCATGCCCCGCCCCTTTACCGAGCGGTGGATCTCGACGCGTTGGTCCAACATGTCCAACGACCAGATGCGCGAGGACTTGCGAGCCTGAAACCACCGGAGTAGGGTTCCACCCGCTCGACATAGACTGGTGAGACCAACCCCGATGTGCGCGCCCAACTGGCCGAGACGCACGCGGGTTCGAGTCCAACCGCTTTGCACCCGAGCCATGGAGGCCCTTGTGAGACACTCCCTTTTGTTCGCAGCACTTCTCCTTGGATGCACCGACCCCGTTGTTGAGTCTGTACCAGACGTCGAAGAACACCCGGATGCTGAGGTGGTAGCACTTTTTGTGGAGGCCCTTGTCGAGGAGCCCGAGGTGGTTGAGGAAGATCCTCCGGACGAGACCGTTCATGCGGCCGGGATCCCGGTCAGCCAGATTCTTCGAGGACGGCGGACGGTCAACTCCCCGAGGCTCCTGACGCGCCGCGTGACCGAGGTGCAACGCGCACCGTCGAGGCACGAGGAAAGGGTGACCAGGTGGGGAGCCGAGGTACGCAACATCGGGGACGACGAGGTCCTCCTCAGGGTCACCGTCCTGGTCCTCGCACGGATGGCCTTTTCCGAGGCCAACTGGGAGAACCGCGAGGACATGAGGGCGCTCTACCAGGTCCTCCGCACGACCCGAGGCAACACCGAGACCCTGATCAACGCGATGAGGAATCACTCCCGGGTCGTCTCCGAGGTTTGGGCTCCGCGTCGTGCACGTGAGCGATGGATTGCGGGGCTGAACCTCGACCTGGTTGAGCCGACCGCCAGGTGGGGCCGAGTGACCGAGGAGGGGGCCTGGGAGCAGACTTACCGTGCGAAGTGGGAGACGCTCCTAGGGTGGGCCTCAGACCTCGTACATGGCCGCGATAGGACCAGGCAGTGTCCGGTGCCCGTCGTGGCCTGGGGTGGGCGTTGTGACGTGGCCTCAGGTGCGTGTGATGATGCCATCGCGCGATGGCGTGGCCTGATTCCTGTTGAGACGTGCGGGGCGACTGCCAACCGTTACTGGGCCAGGACCAGGCACTTCACACCGGAGACGGCCAGGAGAGAGGTCCTACTCTCCCTTCGTCGCGGACGCGATCCAGAACCAACCTTGGTCGAACTTTTTGGGTTGGACTTAGACGTTCTCCAGCAGCTCGTGGACGCGAGCCGTGCTGAGGAAGGGCAGGCGGAAACGGAGGTCGGTCTTGAGTCCCTTCGCGAGCTTCCGGAAGCTGTTGCTCCCAGGGCGGGCGACGTGTCCAGCGCCGACGCCACCCGTGGATGAGTAGGCGCCGTCGTAGAACTTACAGTGGGGGTTGCGGGACGTATGGCCGGCGGTGACGTGCGCGAAGACCCGGCAGGTCCGCGAACCGGCCTCGCACAGCGCGTCGCGGAGCAGATCGGCGAAGGAGTCATCACCGGAGCCGGGCGCGCTGTCGTCGTCGTTGTCCGGGTCGTCCCCGGTCGAGCAACAGTAGAGGGCGATGGTCGGGTTCTTGTTGCAGGAAGCCATCAACTCCACGAGGTGGTCGAACTGCTCCTTCGCGCGAGTCGTGGGCGTGTACCACCCACGCTTCCGCTTGACCTTCGAAGGGCTCCGGAACCCGACCTGGATGCCGGTCGAGTAACCGTGGCAGAAGATCACGAGAACCTGGGGCTGGTGCTCCTCGATGAGCGCGAGCGATCGGTCAGCCCGGTAACGCATCGACTTGCCGACGTCGATGGTGTGGATTTGGCTGCGCGGGATGCCGTGGAGGTCGGCGAACTTGCGGGCCTCGGGCAGGAATGCGCCGGTGTAGTCGGCCTTCTTTTCGTTACGATCTGGCGTGAGAATGAGGACCTTGTCGGGGTCCACCCGGCGACTCTTCCGACCTTTCGTAAAGAGGCCGTTTTTGAAGGTCAGCGGCGGCGGAAACGCGGGGGGCGCGTAGCTGTAATCGATCAGGCTGGACATGGGGCTCCTCCGCGGGAAGGCTATCATCGACAGTGCAACCGAGGGGGCCAGCCCTTCAGTAGAAGGAGAGGGCGATGATCTACGACGAGGACGATGTCCTGGAGCCCATCAGCGGCAAAACGAAGCGCCGGTGCCTCATGGGGGACTGCAAGAACTACGCGGCCTGGATGACCGCTCCCATGGGCGGCAACGAGCCGGTTCCGATGTGCGGTTGGTGTGTCCTCTACGGCGGGTCCACCTGGGGGCACGAGCGGAGGGACGAGATCGTGATCGTTGGGCGCACGGCGCGAGCTTCCGCGTTCACGCACAGGCGCAAGACCACGCACGTCCCGCAGCTCGACGAGCGAGGGCGGCTCGATCTGGGCGACTCCGAAAAGTTTCTTCTTGGGGTGAAGTACATGACCCACGTGATCAAGAACGGCCCGCTTGGGAAGGCCATGGCTCGGCGCACCAAGGCCGAGGACGAAGCGTCATCCGAATGAAAGACGCGAAGGACCTTGTCGAGATCGAAGCTCTCAAGAGCATGTGGCCGCGCCCGCGTGTAGGTGAGCGCGTGAGGCTCAGCCGAGGGAGGGTGGGTGAGGTCATCACCGTCCAGAAGGCCAGGGTCGTGCTCAAGAACAAGAGCGAACTGGAGGCCCTCATGCTCACCCCGCAGCTCCAGTCCACCTTCGGCAAGCACTGGATCGAGGTCTATTACGAGGCCGACGTGAGGATCTTGGGCCGGCTCACCTTTATGCGCGTCACGACCGTCGATGTGGAAGAAGTTCTCCCGCCTCTTTGACTCGCCGTTCTGATGGTGTAAGAAGGGGGAGAGATGGGCGTTAGAGACAAGACCATCGCCGAGGTACGGCGTGAGGCCCTGCGGAAGAACGCGCAGGCCAAGATGAAGAAGCGGACGCGAGCCGTGAAGCGGCGCCCGTGGAAGGTCCTCGCTAGCGAGTGGCAGGAGGAGACCTGGAGGGTCTTCGGTAAGGAGTGCGGCACCATCGAGTGGGGCCCAGCGGAGTCGAAGCTGGCCAGGGCCTACCTGAAGGAGGTCGAGTTCGACAGTGCCATCGAGCTGGTGAAGCGGTTCATCACCTGGTGGTCCGAGAAGGGCAAGGAGGGGATGCCTCCGTTCCGCTACTTCTGGACCGTCAGAAACTCGTTCCGGACGATGGTGGAGGGGACGACGAAGGAGTCGGTCGCCTCACGCCGAAAGCAGGAGCGGGAGTACGATCGCGGTAACGACGAGGTCGACGGCTGGGGGGATATCTTCGAGGCGGGTAGCGCGTGACCCTACGTGGCGTTACAATATGATGTGGAGAAAGAGCGATCCCATGCGTGTGGCAGGACATCGAACGCCGTTGAGGGCGGACCACATGTTGCTGATGCGTATCCCGCGTCGGTTCTGGGCGGTGAAGTACGTCCAGATCGAGGGCAAGAAGCTCCAAAGCACGGTCGAGAGCTACCTTCGCGACATTGATTCGCACCTCGACGCAGGCAACGGACTCCTTTTCTGGGGAGACAACAGCCTCGGCAAGTCGTCGGCGGCCGTCATCCTCATGAAGGAGTGCCGGCGGCGTGGCGCCCCCTCGCTGTTCATCACGGCCGAGGACCTGCGCAAGGCCGACATCGAGCGGACCCTGTTCCACGACGACATCACCGTCATGGACCGGGCTCGCGAGGTCGACGTCCTGGTCATCGACGACCTGGGCAAGGAGCACAGCGGCGCGAGCGGGTACTCGGAGATGCTCTACGAGAACCTGATTCGTATTCGGTCGGCCCATCAGCGGACCACGATCATCACGAGTAACCTGGGACCCAAGCAGCTCATCGAGCGGTACGGGATCTCAATGATGGAAGTTCTTCGGGAGACCGTAGCGCCCATACATGTCGAAGGGGAGAATCGACGTATGGGTGCGGGTGATGATCTACGCGACCGTCTTGCGGTAGGGTAGAATCGAACCCCCTCGAAGCCAGGGACGGCCCTCCTGCGGGAGGGCTGTAGGGGTGTCTTTTTGGATCTCGATTCAGCAACTATTTGGCAAGCAACACGTAGCGACGAGGACATGCTCCGGGCCAAGGAGCTGGGCATCGGCGAGCACCTCTTCAAGGGCGTCTCGAAGTCAGCCTGGCGCTTCCTGGAGAAGTACCGATCCGAGCACGGGGGGGTGCCGGGCATCGGTATCGTCATCGAGCAGACGGGCGCGTCCATCCGAGAGCCGGACGAGGAGGAACGGGCCGACCTCTCCTACCTCGCGGATCAGCTTTTCAGGCGCCATGAGTTCCGGTGTCTTCAGCACGGCTTGTCGGCATCCTTGGAGCACCTTGAGGAGGGTGAGCAGGATGACGCGGTCACCGAGGTTCATTCGCTCGCGGATGCGCTGCGTCAGGCCAAGATCCAGCACGTCCAGCTCACGACGATTGCGCAGGAGGCCCGCGGCGTCCAGGAGATGTACGAGCGCACCAAACGTGGCGAGATCGGTGTGCCGTTCCCCTGGGACGCCATGAATGACATGACGCTCGGGATGTGGCCCCAGACGTTGACGTTCTTCGTCGCGCGCCCAGGCGTCGGAAAGTGCGTCCACGAAGACACTGAAATTGTGGACCCGGTGACAGGTGTTCCAAGGTCCATCCGGGAGGTGTACACGTCGGACGTTCAGAGAGTAACGACGTGGTCGAAGGACGAGGGTGTACACCCAACGAACATCACTGCGAAGGTGGACACGGGCCGAAAGGAGTGTCTTCGCTTCACCACACGTAGCGGCCGGTCGGTCGTGGTCACGCCGGAGCACCCGTTCCTGACACCGGAAGGGTGGCGTAGGGCCGACGAGTTGGAGGTGGGCAGGTCGTTGGCGCTACCATCGGAAATGCCGTTCCCGGAGCAGTCGACACGGATGGTGCCCGCAGAGTTGGACCTGTGGGCCATCTTGTTGTCGAAGGGGAGTTACAGCGGTAACCACGTTGGGTTCACGACCACCGATCCGGCGATCCTGATGATCGCTTGCTCAGCGGCGGAGATGATTGGCGTGGACGTGACCCCACGAAATGAGATCGACTATGACCTGGTGAGGCGCGGGAGCGTAGGTCCGAACCCGGTTCGAGAGATATTGCGAGGCGCCGGGGCTGACAGGAAGTTGGCACGGAACAAGGTGTTGCCTGAGGCCATATTTCGGTTGCCCAAGGACCAGCTTTCTCGGTTCTTGTCGATTTTCTGGATGTGTGATGGAACGGTGTCGAAACGGGGCGACGCCTTGGTCACGCTTGCGTCGGAGACGATGGTTCGCCAGATTCAGTCGTTGCTGCTGCGTTTTGGAATCCAGTCGAGGGTGCAACATCGACCCATCAAGGGAGGGTTCGATGCGTGGAGGTTGAGAGTGTACGCGCATTGCGCGAATGCATTCGCGTCAGCGTTTTCCCTGTGGGGTCAAAAAGCAGATCGGTTGAACGTCTCGAACCCCCGAACGAGAAACCCCAACGTGGGGTCCCCAAGGATTTCAGACGAGTTGGTCGAGGAGCTTCGCTGTGCGTCGAAGGTTGGTTCCGGGCGGTGGTCCGGAGGTCTCCACGCCAAGGTGGCGGAGGTCTTGGGCCGCGCTCGTTTTCAGACTCGTGACCTGTTCGGAAACCACAACGCCGTCAAGATGACCGCGTTTCGTGGGTTCTCAGCAGTGTATGGCATCGAGGATCAGTACAGGTGGTGGTGGGACTCCTCGATCTTCTGGGATGAGGTGGTGTCGATCGAGAACGTTGGGGAGCAGAAGGTCTACGACTTGACGGTAGATCCAACCGCGTGTTTCGTCGCCAACGACATCATTGTCCACAACACCTGGACGGCCATTATCATCGCGATGCACGTCTGGTTGCAGGGCATCATCAAGGAGACCCACGACAAGGTCCTGATCATCTCCCCCGAGATGAACCGCACCGAGCTGGCCGAACGCATGGTCGCCAAGCACGGCGGGCTGTCCTACGGCGACCTCGTGGCTGGCACCCTCGGGATGATGGGCGAGCCAGCGCTCGAAGAGACCATTACGAAGCTGGAGGAGATCGGCGAGAACCTCTATATCCTCGACGACGAGGACAGGCTCCAGCCCGAGTACATCGAGGCGGCCATCGACGCCCTCAAACCGAAGCTCGTGGTCTTCGATGCCGTCTACCTGATGAGGGTCGACGAGGGGAAAGTAAAGAAGGGGCCAGGGAGCAAGGGCGGCCGGTACGACAGGATCCACGAGACCGTCGACTGGATGCGCCGGCTTTCGCGCCGCAAGAACATCCCCATCCTCGGCATCAGCCAGCTCTCTCGCGAGGGCAAGGTCAAGAAGGGTGCGAGGCACTCGGTGAAGCAGGGCAAGGGCACAGGCGGCCTGGAGGACGCCCTGGCGTTCACCGACACGTTGCTGATGGACGTCCACAACCTCTTCGCCGTGTGGCAGGACCCGGACATGCGGCTCGACAAGCAGCTCATGTTCGTCCCCTTGAAGGTCCGTCGTCGAGCGCGGTCGAGCCACGTCGTGATCAACTGGGACATGGAGCAGATGAACTTCGACCAGATCGGGACGAAGATTGATTCCAGCCCGGACGATGACGACGAGGGTGGCGCCGGGAGCTACAAGGGCAAGAAGCAGTTCGATGAGGAGTTCAGCGATGTCCCCTTCTGAGGAGCCACGATGCAAGGTCTGAGCTGGGAAGCGTTTGGTGGTCTTGTGGGGGTCGTTCTGGTGTTCACGTCGTCGAGCGGGTTCGAGCCGCTGAGGGGTTGGTGTCGGACCAGGTCTCACGCTTTCTGGGGATGGCTGGTGGCCGTTCTTGGCGATCCTCTCTGGGTCGGTTTCTGTCTTGGGTTCGCGTGGGCCATCTATTCGGGCAACGGGCTCTTCAACATCTTCCTGATGGGTGGACTCACCGCGGTTGCGGCCCATGTCGCCGAAGAGCTGCTTGCGATACTCGGGTCGTTGTCCAGGACCGTGGTGCGGCGGTTCGCGATGCCGCAGAATCCCATGCCTCGGAGACCCCAGGGCGTCCCTGATTCGCGGCTCCCAAACCTGAGCGAAGACGAGGCGCATGCCATCATGGATGACCACGACGACAAGTCGGAGCCGGTCTCTCCGGCGGGTTCGTGAACGAGCTGCTGAAGCTGCGGACCTTCCGGTGGCTCGTGAAGCGAGAGCTGGATCGTGGTGACGACGAAGAGGGGGCGGCCCTCCTCGGAGAGCTTGGTGAAGCCGTCGATATGGAGGAGGCCGAGCTGGGCTTCTATGCAGATGACTGCACACCGAACTACGAGGACGTGATCGCGGCGAGGGAAGCGGCACAGCGCCCCCCGGTCGTCGAGGGCAAGCTCGTGGACCAAGATATGGAGTGCAGGAAGTGCGGCGTGGCTGTCGCTGTGGCTTTGGAGCCAGGGGTGACTGCGCTGCCGATATGCCCTATGTGTCGCCTCCCCCAAGAGGTGCAAGAGACCATCCTGGAGAAGCTGGAGGAGTAGATGGAGATGGAGATAGACCGGATGACGAGCATGAACCCTGACGCTGGGAAGACGGTGTGCGGGGTCAAGTGTTCCAAGGACCTGATCATCGTCGCGGACTACGGGCAACCGAACGTCACCAAGAGCGGCATCTGGATCCCTGAGGGTCGGTCCGACGAGATGTTCTACGCCTACCGCTTCGACCTGTGGCGCTACGGCGAGGTCATTGCTATCGGGCCAGGGCGCGTCGACCAGCGTGGTCGTTTCCACGAGCCGCCGAACGTGCGCATCGGGGACGTGATCCTCTTCAGCCGCAAGCACGGCACGAAGGTGGGGCACTACTACGACCACCCGAAGCACGGGTCGTTGCTTTTCCGGTTTCTCGACCAGGAGAAGGCCCAGGCGACCATTCCTGGGTTCGAACCTTGGTGGGATGCCAAGGACACCCAGGTCCACCCGGCGCACCAGTTCTCGGGCTGAGGCGTGGACAGCTATCGTCTCGCGGATATCGTGCGAGGCATCGGCGGCGACCGGGTATCCGTCGCCGGTGACCGGGTGCGGTGCGTCTGCCTTCTCGCGAGGTGGACGCACGCCAAGGGATACGACACCCATCCCTCCATGGTTCTTTTCCCGGAGGGCTCACACGGGGACCCCATCTACACGTGCCTCGGGTGTCACGAGAGTGGCAGCCTGCGTGACCTCATCCTCGACCTTTGGACTCAGCGTCGCGTGAACCTCATGAACTGGATCGAGGTCGTCGACGAAGAGACCTCGGTGGAGGATGCCGAGGAGCGCTCCAAGAGCCAGCGTGCCGACGGGCTGGCCGAAAGGGAGCAGGACTACGTCTATCGGTCGTCAGCAGCTCGCAAGGCCCTCAGGAAGGCCACCAGGAGCCAGTTCAAGCCGCAGGCCCCGGGCAAGCCCTTCTACGACTACAAGGCGGCCGAGATCGAGCTGGAGGAGATTCCCTACGCGCGATACGCGCCCAACGCGGGCTCAGTTCCGAGGTACGCCCTCGACCGGGGGCTGACCATCGAGACCTGCAAGGCGTGGGAGCTGGGTCACGACAAGTACGGCAAACGGTTGCTCTTCCCCATGCGTGACCGGAAGGGCCGGCTCGTTGCCATCAGCGGCCGGCTCTACGAGTGCCCGAGCTGCGGGCTCGGACCCCCCGAGACCGTTTCCCCCAACGTATGCACAGCCTGTGGAGAAACGGTCTACGGCAATCTCGACGTCGACGACCACTGCCCGAAGTGCGATCACATCGAGATGAAGCGCCAGCGGGCTGTGTGCGCGAAGTGCCTCTGGAAGTCGCCGCCCAAGTACCTCCACTCGAAGGGGTTCAAGCGCAACTTCATCCTCTACGGAGAGAACCGGATCCGCATCGATAAGACCGATGGACGGCTCTACGTTGTTGAGGGGAACGCCGATGTGCCCGCGATGTGGCAGCTCGGGTACCGGCCCGTGGTGGCGACGTTGGGGAGCTGGCCGAGCCAGAACCAGGTCGAGAAGATGATCCGCGATGCCGACCGAATCATCCTCGTTGCCGATGGTGACCAAGCCGGTCAGGACTTCGCCACCAAGATGAAGAAACTCGTTGCCGATAGGATCCCGTTGACCCTCAAAGAGCTGCCGTCAGGGACCGATCCGAATAGCCTCATGGAGGGCATCGAGGAGTTTATCGGGCCACCTCCAAACAAGAGTTGACTGCACCGACCTTAGGGGGTAAGTACCGTTAGTGTGTACAGGCTGTACACGGAAGTGCTCGGACCGAGCACGTATAGACGAGGAGGCGGTTTATGAGTTGGTTTTCGACCGGATATGAGTCGGCGCAGGAGGCTTACAATGAGACACCTAAGTCAAGTTCGGGTAAGAACGATCGCGTCTACCTGAAAGCGGACCAGACGCGCCGTTTTTTGTTTCTCGACGACGACCCCGCGGCGTTCTGGGAGCACCAGTTTCAGTACGATGGGAAGTGGACGAACTGGGAGCCCTGCCACGAGAGGAACAAACACCTCGCGCGGTTGAGCGGTGGGTCCTGTCCCATCTGCAAGGCATACGACGACCGATGGCCCTACTTCGTGGGGTGCCACACCGTCATCGAGATGACGCCCTGGTTCACGAAGAAGGACCACATCGAGATGAACTTCAGTCGGCGCATTTTCGCGGCGAAACTGGGCGGCAAGGACAAGCCCGGCGTCCTGAAGAAGTTGGAGAAGCTCAAGTCCAAGCACGGCCGGCTCCGCGGGCTCATCTTCGATATCGAGCGCCCCGGCAAGAAGACCGAGGTGTGCGGCTCCGATTTCGATCTCATCGAGAAGATCGACCCGGGTGAGATCCAGGCGTACTCGATGGAACAGCTCAAGTCCTACGTCGAGCGCCGTAACAAGGCCGTCGAGGACGACAAAAAGAAGGTATCCGTCGAGAAGCTCTTGGAGTGGTCGCCCTGGGAGCCCTTCAACTGGGAAGAGAAGATCAAGCCCAGGGACATCTCGGAGATCCGCGCAATGTTCGGTAAGAACGCGCCCTCGCAGGAATCCAACGGCGGTGGTGGCAGTACCGGCACCAAGGACGACTTCAAGGACGGTGGAGTCGACGACGACATTCCTTATTGACTAAAACCGACTTGACGCCGTTGTGGTCTTCGACCCTCGAAGGGCTCGGGAAGTACGGAGCCTTCGTAGGTGCCACCCACCTATTGAGTCGTCATCGCGTGCAGACGTCTGCATAATCTTGCGGGGGCACCCTCGCCGACCTCGCCTACCCCCCCCACGGCGACGAGGCGAGTGGTGCCCCTTCTTTTGCCCACAGGAGGGCCCGTTGAAGGTTGAGGTCTCGGGCATGGTCTGGCTCTCGATGGAGGAGCTGGGCGCGGACGGTGTCGCGTACCTGAAGAAGGCGCTGACCATCGTGCCGAAGAAGCTCTCAATGTACAGCGACACCAAGCCGACCCCCATCAGGTGCTACCGCATCGAGAAGAGCCGAGGTTGCATCGGAGTACCGAGGGCCTACTTCTTCGGCACCTCCCAGGGCAACCACGAGATCGTCTGGACCTTCTCCGATGGCGAGCCGATGGCTCCGTTCAAGAACCTCCTGCGACAGGAGGGCAAGTACGCCGAGCAGGCCACGGCCATCGACGCGATGTGGGATCACATGGTCGTGCCCGAGGGCGCAAACGACAACCGACGTGGGCTCGGGCTCGGCGGCATTCTCCAGGGGGCCACGGGCTTCGGCAAGACCAACACCGCGCTCGCGCTCGCGTACAAGCTAGGACGGAAAACCCTCATCATCGTCCACAAGGAGTTCCTGATGCGTCAGTGGGTGCGGCGCATCAAGCGCTTCATGCCTGACGCTCGGGTGGGCATTGTCCAGGAGGCGCGGTGCGAGTTCGAGGACCACGACTTCAGTGTCGCGATGGTCCAGTCGCTCTCGCTGGAGGGGAAGTCCGGAGAGGCCCGTTACCCCCAGGAGTTCTACTCCCACCATGGGCTCATTTTCATCGACGAGACCCATCGCATCGGCGCGGGCTCGTGGGCGCCGGTGCCGTCGCTCTTCGCCGCTCAGTACATCGTCGGGCTCACGGCGACCCCCAGGCGTAAGGACGGGGCCGACAAGGTCTTCTGGTGGTCTATCGGCGAGGTCGTCTACAAGGCCAAGACCGAGACCCCCAAACCGCTCGTGAGGATGGTCGAGTCCGACGCGCGTGGCCCGGACATGCTCACCGAGGACACGGTCAGCCCGAGCGTGGTGATCAACGTCCTGACGAAGCTGACGAAGCGGAACCAGGTGGTTGTCGACGAGGCCGTAAAAGCTCTACGGTCGCCGGCCGGCCGCAAGCTCATGGTCATCTCCGAACGCCTGGAGCAGCTCAAGGTGCTGGAGAAACTGATCCGCGAGCAGTCGACGGTCGAGGATCTCTCGACGGGCTTCTACGTGGGCGAGTGGTTTACGGGAGAGATGACCCTCAGCCTCAAGAAGGTCCGCGACCTGGAGCCCGAGGAGCGCCTCCAGGCCATCGCCACCATCTACCGCCACTTCCGCCGGTACAAGGCTGCCGGTGACGGCCTGAAGGGCGTGCAGGCCGAGGACGACATCACGAAGGCCAAGAGCAAGAAGAAGCCGAAGGTCACCCTCATGTGGAACGGCAAGTGCGGCCGGATGACGGTGCTCTACGCGCAGGACGAGAACGGGGACGACCGGTTCGATCCGGCCCACGAGATCTCCCTCTACAAGCACCGCCACGCGAAGCGGATCCTGGAGAACCTGAACGGCAAGCAGTTGTGCTCGCTCGCGCGCGACTACGACATTGCGCAGGACAAGTCGAAGCCGGTGAGGAAGCCCCTGACCGAGGAGGACCTCTACGAGGCCGAGCGGGCACGAGTGGTCTTCGCGACCTACCAGATGTGCTGCGTCGACATAGATACGGAGGTCGTGGACCCTCTCAACGGAGAGGTGGTGACCATGAGGCAGTGTATTGAAGACGGTGCCAAGGTCAGGGTGGTGTCGGGGAGGAATGTGTGCTCCGTGGTGGAGCCGTCCGATGTCGGACTTTTCGGGATCAAGGAGTGTGTGGAGGTGGTGGTTGGAGGAACCGGGAAGCGTTCACTGGTGCTCACTCCAGATCACCGTATGTGGACCCAGAGGGGGTGGGTGGAGGCCGGTGATTTGGTTGCCCATGAGGGATCGCCGTCCAGTACGGGTGGGGACTATGTCTCGGTGCCGCGCAAGCTGGATTTGGAAACTCAACCAACTGACCTGTCTGAGGACGATGCGTGGTTGATGGGTTTACTCATGGCGGACGGGTCGTTGTCGTGTCCTGAGCGAGGGACCTTCGGTCTCACTTCGGACGACCAGGAGCTTGTCAGCGAGGCCGATCGTGTTCTTCGGAGTCACGGTATGTTTCTCGCGAAGGAGCGCCACCAACACTGGAACACGAGAGTGCTCGGTGGAAGTTCGGGTCCAGGTCGTAAGTCGTGGTTACGGGAAGAGCTGGAACGCCTTGGTATGTGTAAGACGGCGCACAACAAAAGGTTGCCGCAGGAGCTTGTGATGGCGCCACTTGGGATTGTTAGGTCTTACCTGGGTGGGTACGTCGATGGTGACGGGTGTGTGAGTGCCGAGGGGCGTTTCTCGTTTTCTTCGGTGTCTAGACCTCTGTTGGAGCAAACTCGAACGCTCCTGCTACGTCTCGGCATTCCGACCAAGCCGCCGTTCCATGGTGGCAAAGGGTGCTGGGTGGTCCTCCTTGGTCGCCACGAGTCCCAGGTTGCTCGTGAGTTGGTGGGGATGAGACTCGCCCGAAAGAAGCTCCGGGTGGGGTCGCACGATAAGAGACGTCTAGGTGTCGGGGATTTCACAATGGTTCCTCCGCAGATGGCTCGCGATCTGGTTCAACGAGGTCGCGACGGAGGCTTCATGGTGAAGGCGATGGCTGAGGCAGCCGAGGTCTTTCCATCCAAGCTCAGTGCCAAGATCGTCTTTCTTTCTCGCGAGAGGTACGACGCCATCGCTGAGTTCATCGGCGAACCGGTGCTTTCAGAAGCGGTGGCATGGATCCCGGTCCGCGCAGTGGTCGCTGTGGGTGCCAGGGAGGTGGGTGATTTTGCCGTTCCACCGGACAAGAGCTGGGCAGCGTCGGGGATCATTGTTCACAATTCTGAGGGCGTGGACATCCCCGCCATCGACACCCAGGTGCTTGCCTCCCCGGTATCCGACGTCGAGCAAGCTGCGGGCCGGGCGCGCCGCTTCTGCGTCCCGGTGGCCTTCGGGGGTGACAAGACCCCGGAGGACTGCGAGCATCTGTGCTCGTGGCGAGCGGGCACCTGCGAAGGCAAGCCCACCCCCATCGTCGCGGACATCGTCGACCGCCGCTTCCCGCTGACGCAACGACGCAAAAAGTATCGGCTGTCCTTCTACCGTGAACTTGGCACCAAGGTTGCCGGAGCCACCGGTTGACAATCGCAAACCATACCACCATAATGGTGAGTGGAGGTACCGGAATGCCCAACAAAGATGGGTACTACCAGAAGTATTACGAAGACAACAAGGACGACATCAACGACAAGCGCCGGAAGCGGTACGAGTCGGACGATGACTACAGAAAACGGGTGCTCAAGCACTCGCAGACCTACCGCGACAAGAAGCGTGGTCGTCCCAAAGTTCGTATGCCTCGAATCAACCAGGTGAAGACCTGTCAGGCCGGTGACGGCGGGGAGGTCCAACTCTTCAGTGTGGGGGCCTTCGCGACTTTCGTGCAGCGGTCTGTCCAATCCATCTCGCACTGGGAGAAGCAGGGGCTCTTGCCTCCGACGCCCTTCCGGGACACCCGCGGTCATCGCCTCTACACGAGATCGATGATCGAGGCTGTGAGAGATGAGGTCGGTGGCAAGCGTCGGCTCTTTCCGGCGGACCCCGAGATGTCCGACCGAATCATGGCCGCGTGGGTCGAGTCGGGCGTGCCCGTTGGAACCGAAGGAGACCTCGACTACGTGCTCGCCAAGACGAGAACACCCGCTCCGGAGCCGGAGCAGCAGGAGGAGTAGAATGAGCAGCGAAAAGGGACAGGATCATCCCATCATCGTGACCGTCGACCATCGCTTCAAGCGGGGCAACGGCCAGGAGAAGATCATCGCGGCCGACGAGGAGATCGTCAAAGTGGTGAAATTTGAGACCACCCCAGCCATCGTCCGACGAGGGTACGGGCTCACCATGAACCTCGGGAACTTTGAGAGCGCCCGCATCGACGTCTCGGTCGAGGTGCCTTGCTACCTGGAAGACCTCCACCTGGCCGACAAGTGGGCCGAGGATTTCATCGAGACGCGGATCAAGGAGGCGGTCACCTCGATTCGCTCCAAGAAGCCTGGGCCAAAGAGTCCTCTCTGATGGCGAAGGCTAAGAAGGCTCTCAACGCTTTTTTGCGAGAGCAGGGGAAGCGCAAGCAAGAGGGGTCCTGTCGTCGCGCGGCGACCTCCATACTCGGCATCGATCGGCGCATCCCGACGGGCGCCATCGATCTCGACTACGCCCTCGGCGGCGGCCTGAAGGTCGGCAATGTCACCCTCTTCTGGGGCAAAAAAAGCGGCGGCAAAACCTCGTCGGCGCTCCGCACGTGCGGTGAGGCCCAGAATGTCTGCCGCAACTGTTTTCGCCGTGCTCGCCGTGACGGCTGGGTCACGGTCGTGGGGCTCAAGGCCGAGAAGCCGGGAGACTGTTTCAAGCAGGTCCATGAGTGGGACGCCAACTCGGCACTCACGAGGGGCGCGGTCCACGAGAAGCTCATCAAGGACGGGTACAGTATCCACCCGATCATGGAGGATGTGGACGAGGTGCTGACGGTCATCTACGTGAAGGGCGACACCTACGCGATGGCCATCCACACTGGGGGCGACGTCGAGTCCATCAGGCCATCGGAGGCCGAACTGGAGGAGGACCCGGAGGCTCGGTGGGAGGCGCGTGGTTTTTGCGATTGTTTCGCGAGGAAGCTCTACGATCCCGAGGAACCGTCCATCGACGAACTGATGGAGATGGGGCTCATCGAGGGGAGCAGCAAGCCCGCCAAGAAGAGCAAGAAGCACAGGGCCGCTCTTGAGGCCTGGAATGAGGGCATGTCTCTGAACTCCTACAACGAGATGGTCGTGGCGTGGTTCGACGAGGAGATGACGCTCGACATTGACTGGGCCACGAAGCTCGGAGTGGACACCGACCGGCTCCTCCTGATCTGGTCGAACTCGGCCGAGGAGGCGATTGACATCATGGCCGGTCTCATCTTCACGGGTGAGGTCGACCTGCTGGCCATTGACTCCATCGCCCAGCTTACGCCCAAAAAGGAGCTGACCGAGTCGGCCGAGGCGTGGCAACAGGGCCTCGCGGCGCGGCTCATGAACAAGGCGATCCGGAGGTGGAACAAGGAATCCGCCAACGTCGTCCGTTACGGCAAGCGGCCCGTTACCCAGATCTGGATCAACCAGGAGCGAGAGAAGATCGGGGTTATGTTCGGCTCGCCGGCCACGATGCCCGGCGGCAAGGGTCAGGGCTTCCAGGTCGTCTCTGAGATCAAGTTCCGGCACGGGGCCACGGAGACCGTCGAGGAGTTGTGGGGTGCCAAGGACAAGAACGAGAGCATCACCATCCCGGTCTGGGAGGAGTTCATCTTCAAGGTGACCAAGTCCAAGGGTGGGCATGGCGTCGGTCTTCGTGACGTCGAGGGAAGCTACCGCCAGGCGATGCGCGACACCGACGCCTACTGTGCGGGCACGGTCATTGATTGGGAGCGTGTCTTCAAGATGTCGCTCAAGTACCTCGTCGAGCAGGAGAAGAAGGGCTCGGCCTCGAAGTACAAGCTCGGTGGCCGGGAGTACACGTCCCAGGCGGCCATCCTCACGGACCTGCGCGACGACGTTCACTTCTACGATGCGGTCCGTCAGTCGATCCTCGAAGACGCGATGCTTCGGAGCATGTGACCTGTGGCCGAAAGGACGAAGCCGTCGACTCACCGGCCCGAGGAGACGGAGAAGCGTAGGAGCCACAGGGTCAAGCCCAAGGCTCAGGAGAAGAAGGTCGCCCTGGTGGTCGGAGGAAGACGCCAGGGCGGCTCAGGGAGTCACGAGGACGCCAAGGGGGATGCGGCACGTGAGGGCAGCGGGTACATCCAAGACTTCCCTCTCCTCGTCGAGTGCAAGCGCACGACGTTGAGGGCGAATGGACACGGCAAGTCGATCAGCGTGAAGGCGGAGTGGCTCGCGAAGATTACGCGTGAGGCGTTCAACGTCCACAAGCATCCGGCCCTCGCGATCCAGTTCGACAAGGAGGTCATGGACAAGCTCGCGAGGCAGGGGCTCTCCGCGGAGACCGACTGGGTCATGTTTCCGGCTACGACGGTGCAGGCCATCTTCGAGGCGCTGGGCCAGGAGGGTCCGGATTTTGGATGAGGTGGAGACACTGGAGCGGTGGAAACGGTACCGGGCGTACCTCACCAGGCGCTCGAAGTGGGAGGCTATCCGGCTGTGCCTCAAACATGAGCAGGTAGGGGCGATAGCTCTCCGTGGGTTGATGCACAACATCGGAGAACGCGCGGAGGACCTCGACGCGAAGTGGGAGAAGCGGATTCTAGGGGACACCAAGTTGTTCCGGCTGACATCCAACGGCAACTTTTTCGAACTGGCTGACGACCTGGAGTTGGGCAAGTGCCCGACGTGGGTCGGTGAACGTCCGTGGCAGAACTTTGTCAGCGACGCCTACGACTGGGTGCTCGCGAACGTCGCCACCGTGGGAGTCGATCTCAGTAAGGCCAGGGTCTTGCTCAACAACAAGTGGGACCAGGTCTCCAGGGTGATCGTCATGGCGCTCGATGGGCTCCGTAAGAAGCGGGTTGAGGAGCCGCTAACGAAGCTCTCTGACTTCGCATGGGACCTGGCGATGGTGACCAGCGCGAAGACCCACAACACCCAACACGCCATCAGCCTGTGGCTTACGGTCACAAGGATTGAGGTGGACGCCTACACGCGCCTGCGCGCGTACATCGCGGCCGAGGGCGATCGACCGTGGGACGTGCTCGGTCAGGAGGATGGGCACGGATCGCCCATCTACTCGCCGATGTCGACCGGGTACCTGATGGCCGATGGTGGGTACGAGAAAGTCGATGTCGACCAGACCCCCAAAGCGGTTCTCCAGTGGATCCGACAACGGCTCGTTTATCGTCGCATCCTGAAGGGTCGGGACTGATGGGCTTCGGCGATGTCATCGAAGAGATTGACCAGATCCGCAAGGGTCACAACTACCTACACGGGATCCTCGCGGAGCACCTGGCGGTCTACAACCCGAACAAGAAGATGCCCGGTCCCGACGACTGGCTCGGCGCGTCGAAGGTTCCGCTCCACTGCCCGCGCTTCCATGTGATGGCGTACCGCATGGGGATTACCAACCTCATCGACGAGTACGACATCGAGGCCCGGTGGAGGATGGACCGCGGTACCTCGATCCACCGCATCTTCCAAGAGCTGTGGCTCGGTCCCCTCGGGTGGATGTATGGGGGCTGGCGGTGCCCTCGGTGCGCGAAGCTCCACGTCTCCCGAGAGCTAACCAAGGAGGAGAACCACGGGGGGTTCGTCCTGGTCACGCCGGAGACGGCGATCCCGATGCCTGAGGTGTGCAAGGCGTGCGACCATAAGTCGAACAAGTTCGACCCCTTCCAGTACGTTGAGCCATGGACCAGGAACTACGAGCTGAAGGTGTGGGGGCCGGTCGATGGCATCCTCATGCTGCCGGGCCACTCCCTGGAGTTTTTCGACCTGAAGACGACGAAGAGTCTCAAGTGGGTCCGCCGAGAGCCACGTCCGCACGATGTGAAGCAGCTTCATTGGTACATGGACGCCTACGACATCCGGAGAGGTCGACTCATCTATCTCGACCCGGGCGCACTGAAGTTCGAGGACGCGATGGTAGAGCACATCATCACCTTCGATCCGCAGCTCATGCACGAAGAGAAAGAGAAGATCCGTGGCCTCCGTGAAGCGCTCAAAAACCCCCTTCGACCCATCCCGGCTTGTCCATATGGCGGCAAAATCCCGTTTGGCGACTGCAAGTGCATTGAACTGGAGGTGTTCCGGTCCCGTGCTGGGGATTGACCTCTCGCTTCAGCACACGGGACTGTGCGTTCTCACAAAGACGGGGGTGGTGATGCGGACGATGACCATCGACTACGTCTTCTCCGGACGGAAGAAGGGCGACCCTCCGATCGCCCAGGCCGAGATTGTCCAGCGGCTCCTCGGCATCTGCAACGAGATCATCCAGGTCATCAAAGACTTCAAGGTCATGCACGTGGGGATCGAGGGGTTCGCCCACGACGCCAAGTGGCAGGCCCACCAGATCGGGGAGGTGGCCGGGGCGTTGAAGACCCAGCTTTACCTGGCCTGCAAGCTGGTTGCGGAAGTAGTTGCACCGGGGGCTGCGCGAAAACACGTACTCGGGTATGGTGGCCGACTCTCGAAGGAGGTCATCACAGAGGCCGTCCGAGAGGGGCTCGAAATAGACGTCGCCAATGACCATGAAGCGGACGCGGCCGTGGTCGCGAGATACACGTTCGACTGGGTAGTGGCGAAGGAGAAGGAGATTCAGGAGCTATGGCAAAAGTCGAAGGTGAAGCCGAAGTCAATGTGAGCAACCTGGCCTCGGTCAGTGGGAGCGCATACGTCGAGCCGGAGGTTTTGGGGGACAGGGAGGTCCAAGCAGATCTTGTCCGCAAACGCATCATCGAACTGCGTGATGCGGTGGCCTCTAGCTACTTCGAGTTGGGACGACATCTCTATCACGTCCAGAAGGAAGCGCTGTATCAGCTCTGGGGCTACGACAGCTTCGGGGACTACGTGGACGGGGAGGTCACGTTTGCCTGGCGCAAGGCGATGTACCTCATGCGCATCTACCGCTACTTCGCCCTGGAGCTGGGCAACAAGCAGGTCTTCGACAAGGTCCGAGAGCTGGGCTGGTCGAAGGCGGCGGCGCTCGTTGAGGTGGTCGACGCTAAGAACGTCGATGTTTGGGTCGAGAAGGCCGCCGTTATGCCAGTGAAGAAGTTGGAGGACGAGGCGCGGCTCGCGAAGAAAGCGAAGGCCGACCGGAAGAAGGAGCGGGCCACTGGGCGTGTCACCCAGACCAACGAGGACAACGAGGCCGCCGAGCGCCACGCGGACGCGGAGGCCCGCAAAGGCAACGCCCTCTACACCGAGGGCGAGAGGGACGCGGACCCGCCTCCCGGCACCGTCGTCCACCGACCGCTCGACGACGAGCGCCAGGGTGCCGACCCGGTCTCCGACGATGAGCCGAGGCTCCGCCGGCACAATTTCACCGTGAAGGTTTCCGACGACCAGAAGGGGAACGTTGAGCTGGCGATGAGTCTCGCGAACGACCTCATCGACGATGGGGAATCGAGGCAGAATAAGGAGAAGAATCGAGACGCGGGCGGGATGCTGCTCGACCACATCAGTACCTCGTTCATCGCGAGCTACAACGGCTCCGTGAGGGAGTCGAAGGTCAAGCACCGGGCCAACTTCCGGTTCGAGATGTTACGGTCCGTGGAGCGTTCCCTGGGGGTCAAGATTGTGGCCCTCGACGAAGAGACCAACGATGTCGTCTTCGGCCAGGAAACGGTCGACGACTTCTCTGCTGAGGACGAGGAAGGGTAGATGCAGGTTTCGCGTGAGTTCGCCCTGGAGGAACTGAAGACCCTACGGAACCACCTCTCGTCGTGGATTACCTTGCTCGACAAGCCGACGGTCATCGACCCCGAAGGCAACGAGGTCGAGGCTTTTCCGGGCGGCATTCCGGAGGGGCTGAGCGTCATTCAGATCCGGGGCGTTCCAATGGAACAGATGAAGGCCGAGTTGGCTGCCATCGCTGGCCGACTTGAGGTCCTCGTATCCACGTAGTGTCATGGGCCTGTGCAGTCGTCTGCACCTCGGCTATGCTTTCTTGACGGGTCACTTTGACTCGCCCAAGGTGGAGAATATGTCCCGAGGAGCCGGAAAACCAACGATCTCGCAGCGAATCGCGAACCTTGCCTTCGTGAAGACCGTCAACACGATGCTCAAGGAGGGGGTCCCTGCTTCGCAAGTGGCTCACTTCATCCAGGAGGATCAGACCTCCATGGAAGACGTGACCCACAAGGCGCTGACCAACGCACTGGCCAAGCAGAAGACGAGGCTCCTCAACGATCTGAGGTTCGACCCGGACGTCCACGAGTATGAGGGTCATGATGGCGAAGGGGTCGAGGAGGACTGGTTCGAGACCGGGCGCGTCGTGGACTATGATGACGACGACGGGCCGGCCAAACCGTCGGTGCTTGCCCGGGGGGCATACAAGCGGACCAAGGGTGGCATCGAGGAGGTTATCGAGCTGGAGGCCCTCTACCTTACCCAGCGGGACCGTATCGATCGGCTCGTCACCCTCGAACACAGTGTTGGGGCATTCAGTGACAAGGCTGGGCATGAGCTGGCGGTCGCGGCCGACATCCTCATGAAGCGCATCACCGCCAAGGAGAAGGCGGGGCTCGGGACCAAGACCAAGGACATCCGAGACCTGAAGGGCTACTCGCAGGAGACGGCCCGGGTGCTCAGCAGGCCCGACTCGCGACGTCGCGTCATCAGCATCGTCGAAAGGCTCCAGCGTATGGGGTCGGAAGGCGTCGGGGAGCCCAAGTCCGGAGAGGATGATCGCGAACGCGAGGCAAGCTAGCTCGTGGCCATCATCGAACAGGGCGGTCGCCCCCGGTCCATAAGAACTTCCGAGGAGGACCACGAGCTTCTGCTCAAGGAGATCCACCACCTCCCGCCCGAAGAGAAGCTGGCGGTCCTGGAGGCCCTGGAGAAGCTCGGCGGAGGGTTTCACGCCGAGTGGAACCAGGTAGTCGACGTCGATTACAAGGTGAGCCCGGTCTCGGTCGAGGAGTTCCTCAACGACCCCTACTACCTGGGGCACATCGGACAGACCCTATGGCCGGCCCTCAAGGACGACATGGTCGAGCTGTTCGAGGGCAACTACCACGAGGCCGCCCTCGGTGGGTCCATCGGCTGGGGCAAAAGCGCCGCGATTTCAACTACTTACGTGGATTTGGGCAGTGGTACCAGGCGGAGTGTGGCGGAGCAAGCAGGCATTTCGATAGCGTCGCTCACGGACGATGGAAGGGTGGATGGAAAAGCGATCGGGCAGGTGTGGAAGACCGGGAGGAAAGTCTGCGCGAAGATGACGCTCGCCTCGGGTCAGTGGATCGAGGTCAGCCTTGACCATCGGATACGTGTTCCTGGTGGCTGGGAGGCCCTGGAGACCCTGAGGTCGGGTGACCTGGTCGCGGTGGCCCGCCGCGTACCTGCGCCATCTATGGGGCGCTGGAGGCGCTGGATATCTGATGCAGAGGTGCTTGTGGCAGCAGCTCTCATCGCAGATGGATCTGGGCTCGGGCACAACCAGGCCGGATACGTCAAAGGTGACCGTCGTCTGGTGGAATCCGTGATCGATGCGGCATCCGAGATTGATGGGTGGGACGGTGTGGGTCGAGATGTGTTTGAGGGGGGTGCCCACTACGTCTATCTCAAGGGGTTGTTGTCGTGGATCAGGTCCATCGACATCGACTGCAACTCCACCTGCAAGAGGGTACCGGCGAGGTTTTATGGGCTGCCGGATGACCAGCTAGCCATCTTCCTCCGGTGGCTCTTCACCGACGGAAACGTCTACACGAGGTCTCCGAGGAAGATCGAGATCGCTCTCGCGTCCGAGGGGCTCATCGACGATATCCAGGCCCTTTTGCGACGGTTTGGGGTGGTGGCCAGGAAGTCCTACCAGCCCAAAAGGGCAAAAAAGGATGGGGTGTTCCATGACGCCTGGCGCCTCCAGATTGCCGATGCAACGAGCCAACTCCTGTTTCTCGATGCTGTCGGCGACATACCCGGCAAGGAGTCCAAGTGTCAGGAGCTTCGAGATCAGGCATTGAAGGTCAAATCCAATCCCAACTGGGATGTGGTTCCGATCACCATCGAGGAGTTGAAGGAGATCCGGCGAGAGACGGGCCCGTGGAGCAACCAGGAGTGGCTGAGGTTGGGATCGCTCGCCAAGGGGTCTTATCTGGGGACCCAGAAGTTCTGCCGTCTCTGTGAAGCCACGGGCTACCGGGGGAGGTTCTACAGATACGTCACGATGGCGGAGGACGTGGTGTGGGAGAGGGTTGCGACCATTGAGTCGACGGGTGAGCAGGACGTGTACGAGATTAGCGTCCCAGAGACCCAAAACATGGTCATCAACGGCGGGCCTGTTGTCCACAACAGCTACTTCGCCACGACGGCGATGTCCTACGTGCTCTACCAGATGAGCTGCCTGGCGAACCCCCAGGGCGCCTACGGCATCAGCGACGGGTCAGCCATCTACCTGGCCATGCTCGCCCCCTCGGAGAAGGTCGCGCGGCGCGTCGCCATCCAAGAGCTGATGGGGAAGATCGAGCACTCCCCGTACTTCAAAGAGAACTTCAAGCACCTCCGGTACGCGCCCAGTTCCCTGGAGATTCAGTTCCCCAGCCGCGTTTGGGTCGTGGCGGGTTCGACGCGATCGACGGCCATCATCGGGCTCAACGTCTTCAGCGGGTTCATCGACGAGTCGAGCTTCATGGGCGAGCAGTCCATCATCGACGGTCGTGGGCACGTCATCGTCGAGGACCTCGGCGAGAAGATCCACAAGAGCATCATCCGCCGCATGAAGTCGCGCTTCCAGCGTGTCGGACGGCTCCCCGGAGCGCTCATCACGGTCAGCTCGAAGGAGCGGCCGACAGCGTTCATCGAGAAGCGCATCAAGCAGGCGAAGGAGTCCGACGACCCTCACTTCTTTGTCCGCGAATACTCGACCTGGGACGTGAAGCCCCCTGAGATCTTCAGCCCCGAGCGCTTCGTGGTCGTCGCGGGGAACGAGCGGGTCCAGAGCCGCATCCTCGCGGGCGACACCCCCGAGGAGGAGTTGAACCGCTGGCGCGAGATGGGGCTCCAGGTCGTGACGGTCCCCGAGGACTACCGCACCGAGTTCGAGCGCGACCTCGACAACGCCATCCGAGAGATCGCGGGCATCGCCACCGAGGCGGTCACCCCGTTCATGACCCGCACCGACAAGATCTACGAGGCGTCGGACCATGCCGAGCTGGTCAACCCCCTCGGCGGCGAGGGCGGCGAAGAGAACCAGCACACCTGGATCGCGAACTCGCCGCTCTACATCCGGTGGGCGGCCATAGCGAACTCCTACGAGAGGCGCCTTCCGGGAGGGGCCACGGAGGAGGCGTGGAGGCCCATCAGGCACCCGAACGCCGTCCGGTATGCCCACTGGGACTCCTCGCTCACGGGCGACTGCACAGGGCTTGTCATCTCCCACGTGGCCCACTGGACCGAGGTGGTTCGCAAGGACCCGTTCGGCGAGGAGTACGAGGAGCTGGCGCCGGTCACCGAGACCGACCTCATCCTCCGCATCAAGCCCCCGCCCGGCGACGAGATTATGCTCTCGGACGTGCGGTCGATCCTCTACCAGTTCATGGGTCACGGCTTCAATATCGGGTACGTCTCGATGGACCAGTACCAGAGCGCGGACTCGCTCCAGCAGCTCAGGAAGCGAGGGGTCGAGGCCGAGATCGTCTCCGTCGACAAGACCACCGACGCCTACGACGTCCTCAAGGACGCCATCTACGAGGGTCGGACCAGGATCCACCACCACCCGTGGTTGCAGGCTGAGCTGCGGAACCTCCAGAGGGTTCCTCGCACCTCGGGCAGGGTGAAGATCGATCACCCCAAGAGGATGACCGGACCCGACGGAGTGCAGGTCCCTGGATCCAAGGATGTGGCCGATGCCCTGGCCGGCGTGACCTTTTCCCTGATACAGCGGATGCCGGGCCGGCCGGTGCCCCCCATGCTCGGATTGACGAACGCTACGGTGGCGGCCGACAAGGCTGATCACTCGTGGGTCAGCGGGGGGAAGGTGTTGGTTTCTGACAAGAGTGGTAGGAAGGAGGGTCCCCAAGGCAATATGGGCGGACCGTCTTTCGATGTGGATGGGCCGATGCCCTTCATCAAGGGGTAGCTGAGTGGCAACGACGAACAAGAGTCTTTGGGAAGGGTTCTCGCAGGGCATGGGCACGGCCATCAGGTCGTTCTTCGCTCGCGCGCCCGAGGTCCAAGCCGCGCAGCTCCGCAGAGGAGGGATGCCCAGCTCCGAGCGGGCCGGGCTCCCCTACAACCTCGCCTCTCAGTTCGGGTACGACTCCCTCGCCCAACACCTTCGCGTTGACCAGGACCTCCAGGCCCGTTTCTCGGACTACGAGGAGATGGACGAATACCCGGAGATTTCGTGTCTACACGGGGATTCGCCGGTCTTCACACTGGAACGTGGGTGGGTTCAGATCCGTGACATGGTGGGCCAGAACTTCCACGTCATCGCCTACGACAAGGAACGGCGGTCCCTGGTGCCCGCCGAGGGCACGGCCCTTTTGTCGGCCCCTGAGGGTCACCACAAGCCGATGGTGCGGGTCACCCTCGACAATGGGGAGCAGATTGTCTGCACAGCCGACCACCCCTTCCTGGCCAAGGACGAGCAGTGGATCGAGGCCGGAGACCTCGTGGTGGGTCAGCGGCTCATGCCAGGGAACCTCAGGCTCAGGTCGTTGAACGACTCCTCGGCATCGCCCTACTGGCAGATCCATCAGCCCCATGCGGATTCTGAGATCTGTTCGAGCGACGGAAAGCGATGGGTCTGGCTCCATCACCTGGTGGCCGAGGAGATGCTCTCGGTGGAACGAGGCGAGTACCAGGTGGTTCATCACGAGAACCATGACCAGCTCAACAACGACCCGTCGAACCTGTCGATCGAGACCAGGTCCACACATGCTGGTCACCACATCGCGGACATCGACAACAGCCGTTTTTTTCCGGAATGGACAGGTGAACGACGCCTTCAGCAGGCCGAGAAGATGCGCGGCAATACGCAGCCGAACCGAATCGACATTTCACGAGCCAAGATGGAGTCGGCCCTGTCGGAGGGAGGTACGGTTGCAGGTGCGGCTGAGATCCTCGGGATTTCGTGGTCAATGGCGAAGAGGAGGGCCGTCGCGTTCGACCTGGTCAGCGACGGCGGCAACCACAGGGTGCTTCGTGTCGAGCATCTCGACGAGAGTCCTGCGGTGTACGATCTGCATGTGCCGGGGTTCCACAACTTCGTGTGCCATGGGGTGGTGGTTCACAACACCGCCCTGGATCTTTATGCAGACGACGCAACCATCCCCGACATGGAGCGGAACCAGTCGGTCTGGGTGACCAGCTCGGACAACTCCACGTCCAAAGAGCTGAACCACATGCTGCACAAACAGCTCTTGGTCGAGAGCGACAACTGGGGTCTGGCTCGGACCCTGGGCAAGTACGGCAACGGGTACGGCGAGGCCCTCGTCTCCGAGCAGGGGCTCGTGGGCATCAGCTTCCTCCCACCGCCAACCTGTCGACGGGTTGAGGGTCCCAAGGGCCAGCTCCTCGGATTCATCCAGGACACCCGCGGCGAGTTCAACCTCTCGCTGGAGGACTTCTACAAGCTCGCGAAGCAGCGCGGCACGAACTCCGAGCGCACGAGGGGCCAGGGGGAGCTGACGGTCTTCGAAGACTGGGAGCTGATTCACTGGCGGCTCCGCGGCAAGCACCTCAGGTCGGTCTACGGCCACGGGGTCATCGACCCGGCCCGCTGGATCTGGAAAAGGCTCGCTCTTCTGGAGGATGCGCTCCTCATCTACAAGCTGAGCCGGGCTCCTTCGCGATACGCCTTCTATGTCGACATCGGCGAACTCGATGGTGAGCGGGGCCTTGCCTACGTGAACCGGGTCAAGAATCAGTTCGTGAAGAAGAAGTTCGTGAACCCCTCCACGGGCAAGCTCGACATGCGCTACAACCCGCTCGCGCACGACGAGGACTTCTTCGTCCCGTCCCGCGGCGGCAAGGACAGCACCCGCATCGAGGTCCTCCAGGGGCCGGACTACGCGGAGACGGACTCGCTGGAGTACCACCGGGACAAGCTGGTCGCGGCCCTGAAGGTTCCGAAGCCCTACATGGGCTATGGCGGAGAGGCGACCCGTGGCTCGCTGTCCAGCGAAGACATCCGTTTCGCGCGGACCGTCATGCGCATCCAGTCTGAGATGCAGATGGGTTACCGCAAGGCGTGCCGTATCCACCTTGTGGCCAGGGGTGCTGAGAATCCCGATGCCCACGATTACGAGGTCCGGATGAGCGTCCCGAGCGCCATCATGGAGCTGGCGAAGCTAGAGGTCATGAGCGCCACGGCCGACCTCGCCGAGCGCATGAAGGAGAGCGTTTCGACGCGCTGGATCCTCACGTCATTGTTCAAGTTTACGGACGAAGAGGCTCACTCACTGATGAAGGAGCGAGAGGAAGAGCAGCTCCAGGCGGCCCGGATGGAGAACCGCGTGGCCAAGCTCGGCGGCGGCGAAGAGGAAGCACCTCCCACGCAGCAGCAGGAGCCAGAGGACGGCGCGCCGCCCCAGGAGAAGGCTGCCCCGGAGGCCGAGCGCCGCCGACATCGCGGTGACCCGCTGGTCGAGCGTCAGTTCGCCAAGATGCTCAGCTCTCACCACCGGGACTGGGAGCGTTCGTTCGACCGAAAGATGAATGATGTCAGGAAGGTAGACAGTAAACTTCAACGGCTACTCGCCAACGATGCCACCACCGTGAGGCGTATGAGGGAGCTGGGAGGTCTGCTCAGTGAGATCAAGGGTCACCTTACCAAGGCAGCCTGACGATACGTGGCCCTGCCGTGGGTGGCGATACTTGACAGCCCTTGGGCACCAGCAATAGCGTTCACAGCAACTCGCCGGGGCAAAGCTCCGGCTCTGTGTAGGTCCAACAATGCCCAGCACCGAAAAAATGGTCGACGCCGACTTCCTCGGAAGACTCATGATTGGGTCCTTCGAGGCCAATGTCGGAGCGGTTGAAGAAGCCGTGGGAGAGCACGCTGACCTCTTCGGTGGTGGGGTGGTGCGCGCCATCGCAACCCACACAGACCATTGTATCGTGGCCAACGAAGACGGGGAATTCTACCGAGCCGAGTGGGCCATGTCTGATGAGGGCAAGGTTACGCTGAGCGAGATCAAGGACATTGCTGTGCCGGTCTACGAGGCCGAGGCCCTCAGCGGCCAGGTCCGTGGTGTTGCCCGAGAGACCGTCGAGGCCATCCTCCGCGGTGCCCCCGACGTGGACGAGCGGCTCAAGGAGTTGGCCCAGTACGCCTACACCGGCGCACGCCTCACGCCCGAGGGTGTCGAGGACCACTGGGGCAAACAGTCATTCCACGAGGCCGACTGGTTCCTGGCGACCCGCGAGAAGGAGTCCTCGATGAGGGCCTTTATCGGTGGGGACGCTGGTCGCATCGAGCGCCCGACCCCCCGCTTCGAGTCGATGATTGAGTCGGACATTACACCCTCCCAGGAGGAGGGTCACCGAGCGGCCGTCATCGTCGCCGTGAAGCGTCTCGCCGAGAGCCTCCGGAAGATGGATGAGTCTTGCCTCTTGGGTCGCCAGGTCGACGAGAGCTACACCCTCCAAGGTAGCGACGACTCAATGGCCGCCACTGAGTTTTCCGAGTTCGTCCAGGGCTTCGTTGAGGACCTGGAAGGTATGCGCGGCATTGTCAGCGACGCTCTTGCGATCGCCGAGGATGGCTGTGTGAAGTGTCTGGCACGAGTCCATGACGGAATCGCGGGCCAGATGTACGAGTGGACGCTCGCGGCGGCCTTCGTCGACAAGCTCGCACGCCGATTCGAGGCGCCGTCAGAAGCGGCGTAGGAGGAGACCTGAGATGCTGCTGACCAAGCACCGGACCGTGAGGCCCCTGAACGAAGACCTCAGTGACCTCGGGATCGACTCCGAAAAGTTCACCGGACAGGTGGACCGAATGTCCCAGAACCTCACGGAGGGATCGTCCCCCGACGGGACCTGGAAGGGTTCCCCTCCCCTGCCGACCTATGGCGTAGGCACCTCCAACCTCTCCGGCCATGTGAATGAAGAGCGCTCCCTCATGGAGGACGTTGGCCTACCCGGCGAGCCGCTCGACGAGTTCGAGATCGGCCGCTCGGCGACGACCAAAAAGGGTCAGCAGCGCAACAAGAAGGCCCATATCGCAGGCAAGAAGGCGTACCGGAAGGGCAAGGGCGCGGCGCGTGCGGCCGGTCGCATTTCTCGCCGCAAGAACAAGGTGGCCATCAAGCGCCGTGCGAAGCGCAAGAACACGCGCTTCTCGGCCAAGCAGCAGTCGGCGCTCCACCGCGCCGGCAAGGCCATCAAGATGTCCGACGAGCTGCCGGACCTCGATCAGCTTCGTGAGGAGATCACGGGCGAGGGCACCGGTGCCATCACCGAGAGTCTCAGCGTCTACGGCGAGGCGGCCCTGAACGCGAGCCTGGTCTCGCTCTACCTCTCCGAGATTTTCGAGGAGGTCTTCGAGGAAGAGGCTGGCGAGGCCATGTCGGAGCTGTCCGACTACGCGGGCGAGCTGAGTGAGGAGCTGGACCAGCACGACACGTTGGACGATGCCATGGAGGCCAAGCTCAACAGCGTCCTGGAGCAGGTCCTCAAGGGCCTCCGTTTCCACGAGGCGATGGACGCTCCTTCGCTCCTGGAGGCGTGCGAGTACCACGCCCACAAGCTCGAAGAGAGCGACGACGATGGTGACGACCTCGACGAGATGTACGCCGACAAAATGTGCAAGAAGTGCGACATGAAGTACGGCAAGGACGGCAAGTGCGAGAAGTGCGGCTCCTCGTACAAGGAAGATGTCGACGACCTCGATGACCTCGACGATCTCGACGGCGACGATTTCGGTGACCTGGGAAACGGCGACGAGGAGCTGGACGAGGTCTAAGCCTCATCCGGTTCCTTGAGGGCAAGCGAAAGCGGAGGACTGCCTATCGAAGTGGAAGACGTGAACTGTTCGCTGGAGGACTGGACGACCTGAAAAAGGGGGTCCAGTTGCCGAAGCGGAAGGTCAGAAAAGAGAAGGCGGGACGACTCATCAAGAGGACCCCTCTCGCGTCCAAACAACGATGGCGATCTTGGTAGGACATACCCATGGCAGAGCTGCTCATAGATCATCACTCGACCCTCAGGTTCTCGCTCACCGAAGCGAAGGAGTCTGGCTCCCCCAACAAGATCATCATCAAGGGGCAGTTCGCGCGATCCGACAAGGCGACGGAGAACAAGCGTCTCTACAGGGAGCACCTGTGGAAGCGCGAGTTTGGTCGCCTCTCCGAGGGCATCAAGCGTCGTCGTGTCTACGGCGAGCTGGACCACCCCCAGGACGGTCGCACGCGGCTCCAGAGGGTGAGCCACATCATCACCAAGCTGGAGGTCCGCGGGAACGAGGTCTACGGCGAGGCCGAGGTCATCGACACGCCCAACGGCCGCATCATGAAGGCCATCGCGGAGGCGAGCGGCGAGGTCGGCATTAGTTCGCGTGGCTTTGGGTCCGTGAAGACCCTCAGCGACGGAGTCATGGAGGTCCAGGAGGACTTTCGGCTCGACACGTTCGACTTCGTGGCGGACCCCGCCACCAAGACCGCCTACCCGGCCGTGTTCCGGGAAGAGCGAGGCAAGATCTGGGAGGACGAGATGGAGCTGACGGTCGAAGCCCTGAAAAAGGACTACCCCGGACTTGTGGGTGAGCTGGCTCGTGAGTTCAACGGTGGCGGCGCCGGTCTGACTGAGGGTGCTACTGGCAGTGATGTTGCCAGAGCCATCATCGAGGCCGAGGAGCGTACCCGAGACCGTCTCGTGGACCGCTTCTCCGGTGAGATGCGCCGGGCCATGGAGGTCATGCGCGAAGAGGTCGAGGCCAAGGTCCGTTCGGACTACATGACCGACCCCGAGATAGCTGGGGCCAAACAGGTCGTCGAGGCCATCGCATCCCTGGTGATGCCCTTCGGTGTCGATGCTCAGGCCAAGGGCCAGCTCGGAGCGAAGGACGAAGAGATCGAGAGGCTCCGCACGGAGTTGGCCGACCGCGAGCTGGAGATCCAGAAGGTCACCCGCGAGGCGACCGAGTCCGCGAAGATGGCGAAGGAGGCGGCCTACGGTCTCCACCTGGAGCGCAAGCTCGGGGCTGACCCGTCGAAGGCGGCCATCCTGGCCCTGATCGGCGACCTCAATGAGTACGACTCCCGTACCGACCTCGACACCAAGGTCGACACCGTGCGCGAAGAACTGAACCGCTTGGGTGGCAGCTCCGACGAGGAGGCCCAGACCGAGTGGGAGGAACGCTTCGCCGGCATGGAGCGTCGTCTTCAGGAGTCCGAGGAGCGGGAGCGCTTGGCCCACCAGCAGGCCGCCGAGCACGAGCAGCAGGCCCAGCAGGCCATCCGCATCGCGGAGCGTGAGCGTGTCGCCAGGGTCGTCGCCGAAGAGACTCGGGGGATGGACGATGATGACATCGCCACCGTCGAGGGTCTGTGCGAGGACCTCACCGACGAGGACGCCACGCGCAAAGCAATCGCCGACCACAAGCGCCTTGCGCTCGTCGAGGTCGTCGAACCACGTCGCATCATGGATGACGACGAAGCAGATCGTATCCGCGCCCGAGTAGGGCGTGGAAAGGAACGGGATCTCCACGAGGACACTCATGGCGGCACCGGGACGCAGCCCAAGTCGGACGAAGCTGGGGTCGGCCCCCTGGCAGAGTTCGGGATGGGTGTGAGTGACTATTCGAGGCTGGCAGGCACCGGAAAGCCTTCATAGGCGCCGGGTGCTGTAGACCGGAAAAGTTGAACGACTGAGCCAGTTACGGTACTTGGCAAACACGATAGAGGCCGGTGAAGGAGCTGACCGATGGAAGCGCGAAACATGATGGGTGCAGCAAACCAAGGGACGGTGCGGGACGAGTCCTACTCCGCCCTCCTGGAAGATAAGTGGGGGCAGTTCCTCGACGGCGTGGGTGACCACTACACGCGCCGTGTGATGTCGCTGCTCTTCGAGAACCAGCTCGACGACATGAGGCGTCAGCTTCACGAGGACACGCTCAGCGTCAACGCGGGACAGTACACCAAGTACATCTTCCCCGTTCTGCGTCGCGTGTTCCCGAACCTGATCGCCAACGAGATCGTCTCGGTCCAGCCGATGACGGCCCCGGTCGGAGCGGTCTTCTACTTCGAGTACAAGCATGGACGAAGCAAGGGCCAGACGACCGCAGGGTCGAACCTGATCCAGAACTTCGACATGCACTACTCGGGCGAGAAGGTCGAGAACGAGCAGATCGGTGTTCCCGACGG
Organism: Phycisphaerae bacterium; assembly: GCA_029260055.1. Lineage (GTDB taxonomy): Bacteria > Planctomycetota > Phycisphaerae > UBA1845 > UBA1845 > JADFOB01. The sequence goes on along the minus strand of JAJDDX010000500.1, from coordinate 124,043 downwards.
CACCAACATGGGTGGTGGTGGTGCGGCCCTCAACCGCATCCTTCAGTTTTCTCCTGTACGACCCCTCGATACCTCGGCGAGCATCAGCGTGCTCCTGGAGGATGTTGACGCAGACGGTACCGTCGCTCAGACGGCGTCCGATGACGGCGCAGGTGGCTTCACTGGCGACACCGCCGCGGGCTCCATCAACTACGCCACCGGCCAGGTAACTGGATTCCTGTTCACGGCGGCCCCCGCGGCCGGTGCTGGACGAGTGGTCCGGGCGACCTACTACTACGACTCGGAAGCCAACAAGCAGGTTCCCGACGTCTTCATCGACATCAACTTCGAGACGATCCGCGCGACGACTAGGAAGTTGAAGGCTCGCTGGAGCGCCGAGGCCGCCGATGACCTCCGTGCCTTCCACGGCATCGACGCGGAGACCGAGTTGGTCGCCGGCATCAGCCAGGAGATCGCCCTCGAACTGGACCGAGATATCCTGGACCAGCTCTTCCAGGCGTCGGTCTCCACGACCAGCACGTTCGACTTCACGGTCCCGGCCGGCCTCGACGAGGTCAGCCACATCCGTTCGGTACTCACGCGGATGAGCGCGGTCTCGTATCTCATCCACAAGAAGACCCTCCGTTCGCCCGCGAACTGGTTCGTCACCTCCCCCGAGGTCTCGGCCAAGCTCGTGCAGCTCCAGACCCACTCGGACTACCGGGCGGCCTGGGTCAGCGCGCCGGGCACCACGCAGGGGCCGTTCGACGGCACCGTCACCCCGCCCAGCTACGGTCCCATCAGCTCCCACCAGGGCATCATCAAGATGGGCACCCTGGCGAACAAGTGGTGGGGCTACCAGGACCCCTTCTTCCGGTTCAACCAGATCATGCTCGGCCTTCGCGGGCAGAGCTACCTGGACGCCGGGTTCGTCTTCGCGCCCTACGTGCCGCTCCAGATGACCCCCACGTTCCTGGACCCGGACGACCAGACCTACCGCAAGGGGATGCGGACACGGTACGCGACCAAGCGTCTTCGTGACGAGTGGTACGGTCGGGTGACCATCACCGGCGGTCTCTGAGCCACAACGGTTCGAGAACGAAGAGCGAGGGAGGTCCTGGAAGGGGCCTCCCTTTCTCGTTTCTGGTAGTCTCGCAGTCGCAACGGAGGAGTCTGCATGTCCATGGATCTACTCAAACACCTCGCCCATCAGCGCAACGAGGAGTCCATCGCTCGCGGCGCGAGTGGTAGGACCAAGACCCACAACGTCGGATCGGGCAAGAGTATGTCGGTCCCCCAGGACATCGACGACCTCCCCGTCACCGCGTTCAACGTCACGGCAGCCGACGGCACCAAGGTCGCCATCATCGTCAAGGGTGGCCACGGTTACCACCTCAGCCACGGCGAGGTCTGGTGGCCCGGTCAGCAGCGCATCCCGATGACTGCGGGAGCGGCACTGGCCTTCAAGAGCGAGGTCGCCCTCTACGACAAGCGAGAGCTGAGGAAGCTGGCAAGGAAGATGGCACACAAGCACATGCGCGAGGGCCGGATGATCGGCCGTGGCGTTCGTCAGGCAGCGCTCGTCGAGCAGGAGATCCTCGGGGCAGCGAGCCGTGTCACCGAGGGCAGGAGTCGTGAGGCCATCCTCAGGGGCCTGGACGTGACCATCGACGAGATGGAGACCGACCCGGACTACCGCTCGAAGAAGCCCATCACGGGTCGTTCGGCCAAGAACTACATCCACAACCTCGCCGCGCACGCCAAGGAGATCCAGCCGCTCGACGCGAAGGTGGCCCGCAGTATCAGTGTGACCAAGGGCGACATGCAGGCGGACATCGACCGCAGGGGCCAGATCGATGTGAAGCCGATGGGCTACTACATCTCGAATCTCAAGGCCGACCTCGGGCGCCTCAAGAAGGCGAAGACTGAGAGCCTCAACGAGAGCCGTTCCGGTCTCAACGAGGCCATCCCCGAGGTGGGAAAGAAGGTCCGCATCAAGGGCGAGGTCTACAAGGTCCAGGACGTGAACCCGAGCGACTTCGATCCCGAGGTGCTCCTTGTGAAGCTCGGCGAGGGTCGGCGCGTGAAGACCTACGGGTTCGACATGACGGGGAGCAAGTGGCTCACTCCCGTCGAGGTAGCGACCATTCGGACCCAGACGCACGACCTCGTCGACGACGGTGAGGAGGCTCCTTCCGAGGAGGCCAAGACCGAGGCCGAGCTGTTCGACATGTTCACGAACATCGCCCACGAGCGCATCAACGCGCCGAGGGCGACGACCACGGGCTTCCGCCATCGGGCCGAGGAGTCCACGAGCAAGGCTCGGCGACTGGAGCAACGGATCCTCACAGAGGCAGGGATCGACCCCGGACTAAAGGGTGCGATGAAGCTTGCTAGGCTGCTCAAGAGGGCAGGTACCAGTAGTGCCGCCGCCCGCGACCGGGTCATCAAGAAGTACGACCTCAGTGATGCAGCGTGGAAGTCGCTCGTCCGATCGGTGTGGGGCGAGTAGAAGAATCGGGGTGCAGACGTCTGCACCTGAGGAAGGAATCCAGATGAGCATGAAAATGTACGCAAAGCATCCCGACTACATGGGAAAAGACCTGAAGATTATGGTCGGACGAGGGGACCAGACCATCTTCGACAACGTGGTCCTCGAAGGCTCGAAGTGGGACCGTTTCGTCGCGATGGGTTTCCTGCGCCGATGCACGGACGAAGAGGTCGCCGACATCCTGCGCGGGCGCGGGGAGAAGCCTGAGCCTGAGCCCGAGCCCGAGTCCGACCCTGAGCCGGCCACCGCGGCCGAGAAGAAGGCGCAGGCCAAGGCCGAGAAGGACGCCGCCGCCGAGAGGGCCACCGAAGAGCAGGCTCGTGCCGAGGCCGATACCGCCGAGGCGAAGGCCCGCCAGGCTGCCGCCGATGCGAATGAAAGTTCGACAAAGAGCCCAGCCAGCAAGGTGCAGCCGGGGACCGGTGGGGCCAGAAAGAGGAGCGCCAAGGACAGGGGCTAAGGATCACTCTTTCCAGTCGCAGTAGGAGGTAAGGGTGGCGGACCCCAAGACCAAACCAGATGTCATCGGGTGGATTCAGCGGAAGCTCGGTGGTGGAGTCATCGTGTTGGAGACGTCGCCAGAAGCTCTGGACGACGCCTTCGATGACGCTGTGCGTTGGTACGTGGGGTACCGGGGAATCAAGCGCCACGCTGCGGTGAACCTGGTCCCAGGTGTCCAGGAGTACATCATGCCGGACGACACCGACATGGTCATCCAGGTGTGGTTCCCAGGCGTCCAGCTCGACATCATCGCGGCGGTCAACCCCTTCGCGTTCATCGACGTCGACCAGCTCCCTGTCGCCTACCAGTCCATCACCGGCGTTCCCGGCGGGCAGTTCTACGGCACCTTGCACCAGATTTTGGCGCACGCCGAGACCGCCCGTCGGATCGTCGGGTCCGAGCCCGACTGGGACTACTACCGGGACCGGAACCTCCTGAATATCTTCCCGAGGAACGTCCGGACCGGCTCGCTCATCGCGCGCTACGCGAGCACGCGCCTGGGGGCCTTCGCTGCCGATGACACCGAGAACAACCCCGATGGGCTGAAGAACGACTTCTCCGAGGGGCTCATGTGGCGCGAGCGAGACCTCATCATGCGGTACGCCCTCGCCGAGGCGAAGATCAGGGTCGGCCGGGCGCGTTCGAAGTACCAGGACGGGATGCCTGGCGCTGGCGGACCGAAGCTCCTGGACGGCTCTTCGCTCATCGACGAGGCCAACGAGACCAAGGGGCAGCTCAAGGAAGAGATCATGGGTCTCTCGGATCCCGTACCGTTCATGACGGGGTGACCATGCTGGACTTGCTCATGCCGCTTATTGAGGCTCCACAGGGGCCACGCCCACCGGAGGGACCCAACCCTCCGAAGGACGACGACGAGCGCCAAGAGCCGGCTCAGCAGGCGCAGCAGAAGCGCCAGAAGAAGGCTGCGTCCAAGAGGCGCACGATCAAGAAACCCACGCCCCAGGCAGCAGCGAAGAAGAAGACGGCGGCGATAGCCAAGGCTCAGAAGACCAAGGCGCGGAAGGCCAAGGAGGCCACGCGTGCTGCGTTGGCCGCCAACAAGAAGGCCCGCCAGGAGAAGAAGGCGGCCAGGGCGGCGGCCAAGCAGGAGCCTACGGGCACGAAGGCGAAGGCCACTCCTGTCGGCAAGGCGCCGAAGGAGATGGTCCCAGCGCAGATTCGTCACTGCATGCTGGCCCTCAAGCACAAGCGCGGGAAGTCCGAGAAGGCGGCCTGGAACATCTGTCGATGGGCCATGACGAAGTACGGCTACCTGAAGGGTCCATACCGGGTGAACACCAAGCTCCCAAAGGCGACCAGGCAGACCCAAAAGGGTGTGCGGCGTAGTTTCCAGCACGGCATGGAGAAGGGTCCCCTGAACAAGGGCATCCCGGGCACAGGCATCACGAAGGCCCGCAAGTTCGACAAGCTCTTCAAGAAGATTGAGAAGGATGTGGTCCGGAAGGGTGCGTGATGATTGAAACGAAGTCGCTGTGTGAGGGGTGTGGCACCTATCACGCGAGCAACGGCAAGTTCTGCCCCAAGAAGGACGCCTGCTCGATGAGCAAGGATGGTGAACGCTACAAGGTCATCAAGCAGTACAAGCGCGTCACGAGGGGCACGGCCGGAGACGTCCAGCTCCACGGCCGGCGGCGGAAGCGGTCGAGGCAGGCCGAGGCCATGCGTCGCTCGAACCTCGGGAAGATGAAGATGGCGGTGAGCGGCGAGCTGTCCGCTCCCGGTTTCGTCACGATGGGGTCGGTGCTCGGCGAGAACGAAAACGGCATGGAAGTCGAGATGGACGACACCAAGCTTATCGCGGCGGCCAAGGCCGTGGTGAAGGCCGACCCGAAGAGCCGGTTCAGTCCGACGAGCGTTCGGAGGCACATCGCCAAGGAGTTGGGCATCGAGTACGTGAAGCTCGTCGCGAAGGGCGGCGGCCGATATTCGGAGATGAGGGAGGTTGATCGTCTGGCGTCGGGAAAGATGGCCGACCGAGCGTTCAAGTCCGACCGCGCTCGCGGGTTCTACCGCATCCTCAAGAAGGCCAAGGGCAAGGGCCTGGAGTTTCGCCGGCTCGGCGCCGAGGAAACGGACATCCTCTACAACGGGACGCGGGTGGGGGAGATCGTTCGCCAGGCGGGACTCAAGCCGGGAGCCACGCGCGAGACCGTGTTCACCTACGACGTCGACATCGAGCAGGATGAGGTCGTGAACCTTGGGGGCGAGAAGCCGTCCATCGGGAAGGGTCACTTCAGCGGCCTCAACGCGGCCAAGAAGTGGGCGAAGGCCGAGCTGAAGCGGGTGGGGCTGTAGGATAGGGTCGTGGCGAAGGCGAAGGACAACAACACCCTCTACAAGGGGGGCGGGGTCAACCGGATCCGGCGCATCTTCCCGGACGACGACAACGTCACGGTCGAGCTGCCGTTCTGGGACTCGGTCGCTCAGGAGAGCAACCGGCTCTCCGGCACCCAGATCCGCATCTACCAGGTCCGTCGAGCGAAGAACCGCCACCCTCTCTACGGCGAGCCGACCGACGGTGGCGACTTCGACTTCGCCGGCCCCTGGGAGACATGGGGCGGCTTCGAGTGGAACCAGGAGACCGATGTGAATGCGGACGCGGCCATCGAGGGCCAGCAGCAGGAGTCCGAGGCCGTTCTGTGGATCGCCCGCAAGGACCTGGAGGATGTCGGCGCGCCGGACCCGAAGGAGGGCGACGTCATCGAGCTGTGGGACAACAGGGACTTCGACTTCAAGCCTTTCGGCGACCGCAAGTTCCGCTACTGGGACGTGAAGAAGGCCAACCAGTCCGGCAACGTCTTCACCTCTGAGGTCTTCGTCATGTGGCGCATGGAGTTGGTCCACAAGACCCGGTTCGACGCGGCCCGTCGGGTGGAAGAGGTGACACCGTGAAGCACGTCAAAGAGTCACTGGCTGACCAGCTTGATCGCGCTCTCCATGAGTCCGAGTTGGACTATTTTGGAGGCTTCGGTGGCGAACCGGATGCACCGAACCCCTCGGGGGAGAAGCCGTGGCCCACAGATCACCGTCACGGGCGCGAGGTGGGCTCCAAGGAGGTGACGCCGCTTGTCCTGGGAGCCAGCGTCGTTGTTCGGACCAAGGATGGCGTGGCGGTTGCCGAGGGCTACATCGAGGACATCCTCGACGAGACCCGGATCGTGCGTGTGCGCGACACCAGCTCGGGTTCGGACGTCCAGGTCGACGTGGACCCCGACCGATACGACATCTGGATCCTTGACCCAGACGTCGTCGGAGACAGTCCCGACCCGGAGCCCAACCGCGGACCCAACTACGTCCGGTCCAAAGCAGGTCCCTACAAAGGTGCCCCTGGTCGCTGATGCCGAAGAACGTTACTCCCGAGAAACATAGGCTCGGGTTGAGGATCGAGGCGGTCCAGAAGGCCCAGCTCGCCATCAGCATGGGCTTCGCGTTTCCGTGCTCGATGTGCCGCCGGCTGTGGAAGGCCATGGACCGTGGGGAGACCGATTGTGACCAGGGCAACAGGTGCGGCGGACCCCTCGGTGGCAAGAGCTTCCGCCGGTACCAAGGGCCCCTCGATCGAGAGGCCATCGCGAGCCACTGCATTCGCTGCGGCAAACCGCAGTCGAAGGACGGGGCGGGTTTCCTCAGGCACCCCACGGAGGACGGTGGGACTGTCGGCCTGTGCGCCCACCACTCACCGATGCTCGACGACCGCCTGGTTCCGGTCGAGAAGATGCTGGTGAAACCGTGATCTCGATCACCGAGGCCACCGGCAACCGTAAGATGTGGCAGCTCATGGAGGAGCTTTCGGCGCGCATCACCGGGATGATGAACCAGTACCCGGCGATGATTGCGGAGGAGTATCTGGAGCTGCTCCAGTCTACGGCGCCAGACATTCCTGGGTACGCCAAAAACCTGAAGGTCCAGCAGTTCACCGTCGGCAAGGACCAGGTTTATGGTGTCTCCCTCCCAGGGTACGCACACTCGAACCGATTGAAGGTCACCGACAAGGCCAGGGTGGTCCTCTACGTTACCCCGAAGGCCCGAGGCCGCACTCCCGCTGACCCCGCGGTGCTCGTCCTGGAGCGCTACAACCCGTGGACGATGGAGACCTTGCCTTTCGAGCCCGATCGGAAGGTGGCGGCGATCATGAGCAGGCGCATCACCGAGCGTGAGGTGAAGATCATCGAGGGCTACCGGACCAAGGATCGGAAGAGCCAGGTCGACGCTGAGCTGAGGGACCTGGGGGTCAAGCTCCAGCGGCCCCATCCGACCCTGTTGAGCCGGAAGGTCAGCCGGGACCTCATGTTCGAGATTATCCGGGCCGAGTATGGCCTCGTCGGCGAGCAGCACGTCGCCCACATCAGGCCGTCGCTCCGCAAGATTCAGGCGAGTGTGGAACCGGCGCTGTGGCGTTGGTGGACGAAGCGGCTTGTTGCCTTGGGCGAACGCAGATGGCAGCGTCCTATACGGAAGGCCAAGGGCCGACCTTCGTTCGCGAAGAAGGTGCGCCCTCTTCAGGACCTCATCCTCGACGGCGACACCCCCAGCGTGTAGGAGAAAAGAATGAACATCGACATCGAGCAGGTCAACACGGTCCTCGGCAAGGCGGTTGGACACTTCCAGCAGCAGGAAAACGAGATGCTGACTCGGGACCTGGATGACGACACCGACGTCGGCGACGATGGTGACAACGACGACAGCCTCGACGAGGTCTGAGGCGGGGTGGCCGAGACCGTACCGTTCGGCGCCGGCCACCGCACCGGCAGCGTATTCCTGGAGGATTACGATGTCGGGCTCGCCGAGACCATGGGCGGAGAGCTGATCACGATCGTTCTCGACGGTGAAGAGGTGCAGACCTATGCGCTCCGTGTGACAGGTGTGACCGGTCCCCCTCAGTACGACGGGATGATTCCCATCCTCATGGGTGAGCCGGACCCCGTCTACCAGGAGCACCTGCTCCCTGCCGTCGTCGTGTCGCGCGGATCCATCGACCCCGACATGCAGCGATGGCACGCGGGCGGGTTCGAGTATTTCCTCGCGGCACCCGGCGCGACGATGAAGGACGTTCCCGGGACGGGCCGACAGATCCCCGACAAGGTCGAGATCAAGCGGTACGCCTACCCCTACAACATTAGCTACGACCTCCACATCAGAGCGCGTCACCGATCCCAGGCCGACAAGATGCTGCGGAAGGTCGGGAAGCACTTTTGGGCGTATGGGCAGGTTTTTCTCAAGGACTCGGAGGGGTGCGACCGCGGCTACTACGCTTTCGTGGAGTCCATCGCGGCCCTCAACGAGATCGTGGATGTGACCGATAGGTTGCAAGGGCACACGTTTTCCCTGAGAGTTGAAGCCGAGCTAGACTTCAGGGAGCCCTCCATCGCCCGCACCGCACAGACCGTGACCGTGAACGTGAACACACGTAGGAACGTGGGGTCGAATGTGCGGTATAAGGGCAACCCGTTCCGAGGTGAGGAGGAGGACTGCTGAATGGCCCACTGGTACTACAAGGGGCGAACGACCGCCGCGATCAACCATCCCACGCAAGGACCGATCGTCCTCACGCCGAGGATGAAGTTCGAGGCGTCCGTGGCATCCGTTCAGCATCTCCTGAATGCCGACCTGGTGAAGAGGTTGCCGGACCCGCCTGTGCAGACGTCTGCACCAGTTCCCGCTTCAGCTCCCCCGCCAAAGGAGGTCTCCGTCGTGGAGGTTCCGAAAAGCGTACCGGAGGTCGAGGAAGCACCGGAGGTTGAGGAACCTGGTTCCTCTGCGTCTGGGCCGGATGATGTGGTAGCATCGCCGGCAACCGAAGCAGAAGTAGACTCAGCGCCAGTAGATGCTGAGACGGAGTCGTCGAAGAAGCCGGAGGAGGAGTCACCCACACCCAAGAAAAGGCGTGGGCGACGGCGCAGTAGCTAGGTCTACTGCGCTGATAGACATCTTTCGGATCTCTTGAGATCTACGTCCTTTTGGACGGAGGGTGACGATGGCAGAGCGACTCCATCCCGGTGTATATGTCGAGGAACAGGCCCGAGGTCTGGCCCCGATTCAAGGCGTTTCGACGTCCAACTACGGAACGATCGGGTTCACGCCCAAAGGACCCGTCAACGAGGCCGTTCTCGTCACGGGTTACGAGGCGTTTTCCCGGCAGTTCGGTACCTTCACTGAGAAGGGGCAGATGCCGACGCACCTGTACGCCTTCTTCGCGAACGGTGGACGTCGGGCCTACGTGGTTCGTGTCGTGGCATCGGACGCGGTGGTGGCTGACGGTTTCGTCACGTCTGATTGGGCGGCCGAGTCCCTCGCGACCGGTGACGGTACGGAGAAGGACTATTCGTCTGGCGGTGCTGGTCCGGTGACCTTGCTCCACACGGCGGTGGAGCCTGGTTCGGCGGTGATCTCGTGGATCACCGACGGGACCCCTGTGTCGGGCGAAGCGCTGGTCATGTCCTCGACGCCCGATGGCATCGTGGTCGACTTCAGCTTCAAGCTCGCGGCCCTCCCGGTCCCGGGCAGCGTGATCGTCAACACCCACGTGGCTGGCCCTGACGACACGCCCTACAAGGACGGCGACACCGGCGGCGGCTTCGCCCCGACGGCAGGCGACGAGGGCCAGGGCCGTCTCTACGACGGGACCGGTGAGCTTCGCGGCTACATCGACTACGAGACGGGCTTCTGCACGCTATCGGTGGTCACCGCGAACGCGCCTCTCATCACCACGCCCCCGAACGCCGACTACACCCCCCAAGGGACGGTTTTGTCCATCACGGACGACGGAGCGGGAGTCTTCCCGGTCGGAGCCCTCCCGACCCTTTCGGCTCCGGGCACCATCGACTACGCGACGGGCTCGGCCTCGTTCATTATCGACGCGGGCGCTGGCGCCCCCTCGAAGAACCTGCCCATCTCGGTGACCTACACCCAGCGCGCATGGGACATCGATCCCATCTCGGCTGGCGTGTGGGGCAACGGCGTGGACGTCCAGGTCCGCGGCAACGAGAACTTCTTCACGCGGGCGACAGCGTCCTACTCGAAGTGGGATGTGCTTGTTTCCCTCGATGGGGACCTCCAAGAGACCTTCTCCGAGGTCGACTTCGCCGACCCGACGGATGCTGACTATGTGGGGACGGCCATCAATGACCCGGACCTCGGGTCGAGCCTCATCCAGTTCGTCGAGCCCTCCAACGAGGACGTCGCTCCCGACTCCCTCGACGGCGCGGCGGTCTCGCACGCGGTTGGCGGTGGTGACGGGCTCCAGCTCGACTTCGGATCGACCGACGGTACGGGCAGCACGCCGATCATTCCGGTGGCTTTCCGTTCGGGAGCCCTCCAGGTGCCCATTCAGGCCGGATCGGTTTCGATCACCTACGTGGACACCGCGGGCGTGACCCGGACCATCACGGATGATGGGGTTGGCAACCTCCAGGGTGACGTCGATGCGGGTGCTCCGGCCGGCTACAACACGGTGAACTACACCACGGGTGCCTTCGCCTTCCGCGCTGCGGTTGGACAGGCACCGGCGGTGGCCGAGTCCTCTCACCTCGCGAGCCCGACGGGCAACGAGGCGGCCTCGATCATCACGGCGGCCTACTGGGCTACGCCGGCTGATCTCATCACCACCGACGAGTTGACGGGTGGTTCCGACGGTGTGGCGGCCATCGGTCGCAACGAACTGACCGACCCGACGCTCAAGACGGGCCGCGACGGTATGTACGCGCTCCTGACCACGGACGAGCTGCTCAACATCGGCATTCCCGATGCGGCCGGCGACGTCACGATGGCTGTGGACCAGGTGGCCGAGGCAGAGACCAACGGCAAGTGGTTCATCATTCTGGCCACCACGCCGGGCCTTACGCCTCAGGGCGCTCGGGATTATCGCCGGAACACCTTGGGTATCAGCAGCTCCTACGCGGCGCTCTACTACCCCTACATCCGCATCGCAGACCCGGTCACCGACCGCGGCCTGAACATCCCGCCCGTTGGGCACGTCGCGGGTGTGTACGCGCGCACGGACTCGACCAAGAGCGTCGGCAAGGCTCCTGCGGGCACCACGGACGGTCGGCTCAACTTCAGCATCGGCCTGGAGCGGAAGCTGGAGTTCGCCGAGATCGACATCTTCTTCCAGGCCCAGGTCAACGCCATCATCGACACCCCCCAGACGGGGCGCGTCGTGTGGGGTGCTCGGACCCTGGAGAACCCCCCCGGCGATTTCCGTTTCGTCCACGTTCGGCGGCTCTTCAACTTCTTGAAGACCTCGATTTTCAACTCGACCCACGGCTTCGTCTTCGAGAATGTCGGCGCCGAGCTTCGAGCACGCATTCAGTTCTCGGTCGAGACCTTCATGTTGGGGCTCTTCCAGCAGGGCATGTTCGCCGGCAGCAACCCGGCAGCGGCCTTCAAGGTCATCTGCGACGAGACCAACAACGGCTCGGACGTCGAGGGTCGAGGCGAGGTCATCTGCGATGTTTACGTCGCGGCCAACACCCCGGGCGAGTTCATTGTGTTCCGCCTTCAACAGAAGTTCGCAGATACCTGATAACGGGTCCCTTTTCGGGGGACCCACCAATGAGCGGCAGGTAGGACTGCCGGGAGGTAGAGGACAAGATGGACGCTACGATTACGAACCTCGGCACGACGCAGATTTTTGTGCCTGGCCCCAACATGGATCTCCTTCCAACGGGTGACCCCGACGGCAAGGATTCCGCGGTCTGGCCCGATGTTACCGTCGCAGACCTCGACAGTCAGGCGGCCATCAAGACTCTGGTGGTCGCGGGCACGCTCTCGGTGGCAGTCTCTCACGACCCCGAAGACGTGGCCGCCGCCACGGTCGGCAGCATGAGTCCTCACGCGATGCCTTCCTACGCGGTCGCCTCTCTCCCGACCGGCTTCAACGGACGGGTGGCCTACGCTTCCGACGGTCGCGCGGGCGCCGAGGGTGCGTCGTCTGGTACCGGAACGCTGGTTGTCTTCACGAATGCCTCGTGGCGCCGTCTCGAAGACCTCGCTGTCGTCGCAGCCTGAACCCCCTCACCCCGTCTGAGCCCTGAGGGGGCAAGGAGCCTACGTGCAGATCAGCGTCATCGAGAGGCGGGTTTCCGCCACGAACCAGTTCGACGGTACGGCCGGTGCCGCCTCAGGTACCGTCACGGCTGTCGCTGGCTCCGATCTCACCGAGGGGGATAGGTTCTTCCTCAACGACGGCAGGGGTCCGGAGGTCACCTTCGTCTTCACTGAGAACCGGCTCCTGGTGAGCACACGGACCCTCCGGTACGTCGTGTACGGATCGGGAGACACCATCGCCCAGGTGAGGGACAGGCTCATCGTAGCGATCAATGCTGCGAAGGCCCTGAACCTGACCGCAGCCGTCAACGGTGCCACGGACCTCACCTTGCTCAACCGCCTCGGCGGCACGGCTGGGAACCTTGCGCCCACAGCAGACGAGGTTGCCAACGCCGGTTTCATCGTCAGTGTGATGGCCGGTGGTACGGACCACCTCTTCACGGACCTCGACGGGACTCGGATCTACGACGAGATGGCTGGCGGCGGCCAGTTCGACTTCCCCAACCTCATCCCACAGGCGGTGGACGAGGTTATGGGTGGAGGGGTCCTAACGGTCGTCATCGAGCACGTCATGCTCAGTGTTCCCACGGCGTCGTCCTACACTCTCCAGGCTGTGACGCCGGAGGGTGACGTTGTGGTCCTGAGCAGCGCTGCTCCACCCGCGAGCGGGAACATCATCCTGGGGCCGTACACCGTCGGAGGTGACGACCGCATCCAGGTCATTACGGCGGGCGCCACGGTCGCCATGACGGCCCGTGTTGTCGCGATTCCAGGTCTTCCCCTTCCGCCCTCCGCGGTGTGAGGAAGTAACGTCTCGTCGTGTGTGTGTGGTAGAAGGAGAACGCAATGTCGTTGGCTGAGATGCTGGAACAAGCGATGGGGATGGCCTCGGTGGAAGCACCGACGGAGTCCTCACCGCCTGGTGATCGTGGCTTCCTTGTGAAGTGCGTCCGGCTCGGCAACGAATCCTACCCGGGGCGTCCGGCTCACGGGATCCTCCCTGTCTTCGTGGTCGGCCACGAGTCCATGAGCGAGAGCGCGTGGAAGGAGTGGGTCCGCAGGGTGGGCTACGAGGCTTACGGGCCTGGTTATACTGAGCGGTGCCTCAAAGAGGGCATCGACCTCAAACAGATGGTACCCACGGCCCCTTTCGGTCGCTCGATGCGGCTCAAGGAGGGGTCTCGATCGACCATTGGGCGACGCTACCTGGACCAGGCTGCGTACCTGATGAATGTGGTCGATAAGTGGCCCAGCCTGTACAACACGATCGCTCAGGACATGGGCGAAGAGGTGATGGTTCTGGGAGCGTTTATGGATCGGGTCTCCAGGCTTCCTTCCCCGCATGAAGTGGGCGAAGGGCAGCATTCTACTCTGGGTGACCTCATCGGCAGGGGAATGATGCTCCTGCCAGATTTTTGAGGAGGAGTAGATGGCGAGAGCAGCAGCAACCGACCCGCTTCACAGTTTCCGGTTCCACGTCAAAGCGTCGACCGTGCTGGGACTCGGGGGCTTTCGAAACGACCCTCTTCAGCCTGGTGTCGGCCATGCGGACGGTGGTGTCATTGGCGAGCAGCCGGAGGCGGGTTTCCAGTCGGCGACGACTCCGGAGTTCACCGTCGAGGTGGCTGAGTACCGGGAGGGTGTGAAGACGTACACCGAGAAGTACGCGGGCATCCCCACGGTCAACGACGTGACCCTCATGCGCGGCGTCGCGCGCCAGGACACGGCCTTTCTCGACTGGGTCGTGGCTGCCATCGAGGGAGCGGAGTACCGGAGTGATCTCCAGTATTTCCACGCCACGCGCGAGGGGCGGAGTGCCCCTTCCTTCAACGCGACCGACGATTTCACACCGTCGAACTCGAAGGTCTACACGCTCTTCAACGCGATCCCGATTCGCGTGAAGGTGTCGGCCGACCTCGACGCGAGCACCAGCGATGTGGCCCTCGCCGAGATCGACATCGCCTACGAGCGCTTCACCGCTGTTGCCCCCACCCCGTAACAAAGGGAGGGCCTGATGGCCCGTCTACGCCTGTTTGACAAAATGCAGGCGTACCCCTTTTGGGTTTTCGACGCTTCTGGGGTCGCCGGTAACGTCCTCTTCTCGGTCTTCGACCCGTTGTTGGCCTTCACGGCTGCGACGGCGCCGGAGATCAATGTCGAGTTGAAGGATATCAAGCCAGGAAACTGGGAGTATCAGCGCCGGGTTGTGTCGCGGGCGAGCGTCTCGCCCATCACGCTCTCGCGCGGGGTCAACTTCTACGATTCGGATTTTTACAACTGGGTCACCAATGCCATCCGAGGGAAGCAGCCTGTGCGACGTAACCTCGCGATGATTCACTTCCTCGGCTTCCGGCCCCTGAGGCAGGCCGTGGGACAAGGGGGCATCGGAATCGAGGCAGGGGGATCGTCGATGGTTGAGCGGATTCCGGGGCGGGCCTGGATCCTCAAAAACTGCGTCCCCACCAGGTACAAGGCCGGGAGTGACTTCGATGCCAGCTCGTCTGACGTGTCGATCCAGGAGCTTGAAGTGCAGCCCGAGTATATCGTCGAGCTGACTGTCTCTACTCTCTCACCATTCGCAGGAAGAGCACTCGGTGCGGGTGTTGCGATAGCGAGCGGGATCGATAACACGCGGACCACCGTGTAGTAGGGTGGGGCCGTGCAGAAGGCCAACGCGGCATCTGTCCCCCGGTCAGAGAGGGTACTTGGCCGGGCGGACTGTCCCTCGGGACTCGCCGTCGGGGACGTCGTCAGGATTACGGTCGCGAAGATCGGCAACCGCTACCAGGTAGCGCTCGCTGATCCAGCATCCATTTCGGGCGTCCCTGGCGTCGCCGTGGTCGTCAAGAGTCTCGGGGCGACCGACTGCATCATCCAGTTCCACGGACCCATCAAGGGCGTCTACAGCGGCCTCTCGCCCCAAGAAGAGTACCTCCTCGGGACCGACGGGAAGCTCGCGAAGCCCGGGGACGCGAACTACCCCACGACAGGGGGCACGACCTTCTTCCAGCGCATCGGCGTCGCAACGTCGAGCGACGAGCTGTTCCTCCAGCCGATGGACGTGTTTCTTGGGGGACCTGGCGGTGGCTCCAGGTACTTTGAGCAGGTCCCCATCGGGGCTATCAACGGGGTCAACGCGGTTTTCTCGACCGCGCAGGTGTTTGTGGCTTCGGGACCAAGGCGCCAGGTGTTGACCTACAATGGCGTCCGGCTCAACGAGGGTGTGGGATGCGACTACGAGGCTTCCGAGTCGGTACCAAGCGCAGGGTTCGATACGCTCACGTTGGCGTTCCCGCCCAAGGTTGGGGACGTTCTGAAACTAGACTTCGACCCTGACGTTTGAGTAACCTGTGGTAGCCGGCGCGCGTTTCTTGCGCACAGCCACGAAACCCGCTTTCAGGAGCAAAAAACATGGGACGCACTTTCATTCGCCAGGACACACAGGTTCGCAATTCGGATGTCTATGACGACACAATTGCACCATCGCTAGCTGCGTTCGAAACTAATCCGACCGAGATTGAGGGCGACCTCAACAACGTGCGGTCGATGCTCTCGCACCTGCTCGATGTGCAGGCCGGCAACTGGTACGATGTCATCACGACACCGTCGACCCTGGAGGCCGGCTCCCAGCGAGGTGTCTCCAACCTCAATGACGCCCTCCACCTTCTGGAGAAAAAGCGCGTCTTGAGGGCCGTGAAGCTCCTCACGGACGTCACCGTGACGGCCTCGGTGGCTGCGTCGGAGACGCTGACCTCTTCGGGTGTCTTCACCGACACCGAGACCGTGACCATCGGGTCCCGGACCTACACGTTCCGGACGCCCTTCGTGGACGCGGCCGACAACATCGACGCCAGCGGCACCATTGCCCAGACCCACGAGAACTTGCGCCGAGCCATCAATGGCGACGGTGTGGCTGGCACCAACTACGGTACCGGCACGGCGGTCCACGCCGACGTCTCGGCTGCCGACACGGCAACGACCAACGTTCTCACGGCGTTGGCCGGCGGTACCCAGGGCAACGCCCTCGTGTCGACCGAGACCGGTGCCAACCTCGCCTTCGGTGGCGCGACCTTCTCGGGTGGTGCTGGCGGTGACGTCGAGGTGCTCGGGGCTGGCGAGCTGCCGACCAACACTACGGCTGCCGTGGGCGTGGTGACGACCCTCGGAACGGTCGTGGCCTCGGCGACGGCCTTCTTGACCGCGGGTCTCGACGAGATCGTGGGCTCGAATGCCATGAGCCCGAAGAACCTCCTCGAACTGGTCGACGGATCGACGGGCGACCCCATCCTCACGGCGGGCACTGGGCAGAGTCCGGCCGGCAAGCGAATCTGGGGTCTGCTCCAGGGTGAGAGCGGTCTCACCGACGGCGTGACCATCACGGACACCACGACCACCCGGGTCCAGATCAGCTTCGTCATCGGCAACGCCACCAACGACGACCTCATCCTCGTGGATGGCGTGGAGATGGGCGGCAAGGTCATCAACTACTGCTACCGCGAGCGCATTCGGTTGGAGGACCTCGTCGAGGGCGACTTCCTCAACACGGCCTCGATCGACATCGGCGCGGGCGCGGTCACCCCGACCCGTCAGCTCGGCTACGACAACCAGGGCGTCACCCCTGTCGAGCTGGCCACCAACGCGGACCTCGACCTCTCGGCCGGCGTGGCGTGGACCATTCGGGATCTCCTTGACGCGGACCTCTTCCAAATCATCGAGGGTTCGGGCGGCGGCACGACCCAGCTCAACATCCTGTCGGACGTCGACGAGCTGGACATCGACGCGGTTCTCACGGACTTTGCCAACGGGGTCACCATCGACTCCGGTTCGGCGAGCCCCATCGACGTCGGCGTCACCGACGGTCACGTCGAGACCAGCGCAGGCGACCTGCATCTCCAGGCGGCGGCGGAGATCTTCCTCGACGACGTCAACCAGGTAGGTTCGACCTGGGCGCAGACCGACGGCATCCTGCTCTCCGACACCACGGCTGAGTGGGACGCCTACGAGGTCGAGTTCGGAGAGGTCTCCCTCCTGAACGCCATCGTGCAGGCGGCCAACCCGGGCAACGCTCGCGTCATCAAGACCTACGCGAACGTGACCGCCACCGAGACCGCGGACACGGACATCGGAGGCACGGCTGGTGGCGCGAATCTCGATGCCCAGCTCCCCGACATGAGCGCGGGCGTTTTCCTTCAGGATTACGACACGTTCGTGAACGGAAACCTTCAGCGACCCGGCGCCGACGCGAGCGCGAACAACGACTACTACCCGGGCACCAGCCTGGCGCTCGGTCAGCTCAAGTTCGAGTTCCCCGTGAAGATTAACGACGTCATTGCGGTCATCGCCTACACCTGAGGTTAGCGGCCCCGGGGCATTGTGAGGGGTCGGCTCTTTCAAGAGTCGGCCCCTTTCGTTTATGAAGGGGTAGGGGGAGAAGGAGTCGCAGATGTCGTTGGAGAAAACGAAGCTCAGGTCGGCCGCTATGCACGAGGTGGGAGCCCGCCTCGATGATGTGCTCGGTTCAGCCCAGCAGGAGGTCTATCGAATCGAAGGAGAGGAGCGGGCGCTCAAGAAGTCCGCCGAGCGGATGATCCAGCTCATGGCTGCGGTCAACAGCGAGGCGAAGGAGGACAAGCTCGGTATCGACGAGGCCAAGCTCGTGAAGAGCTACCTCATGAAGGGTGCTGAGGGGTTCAAGGACTCGGTAGCCTCGGCCCAGAAGCGACGGTTCGCCGCTCAGGGCATGGTGATGGGCCTGGAGCGCTCCGTGAAGGAGACCAAGGGCATGTTCGACCGTGAGGTGGCCAAGAGCCCGGAAGAGCCCGTAGAGGAGTCTTCGGGGGACGAGATGGGCGTGGTGTCCAACCCGGTGGCCCAGCGTGCGCGTGGAGGGAGCCTCAAGGAGCAGCGCCTCGCGGAGGACCAGGTTGAGAAGGAGGCCGAGTCGAAGAAGGTCAGCGGCGCGGCGGCAATGGGAGCCATCGGCAACGGGAAGTTCAACCCAAAGCCCAAGGCCCGGAAGAGGAGTAGGGCCGTCAAAAAGACCTCCATCAAGAAGCCGGAGGCTAAGGCGTAAGGTGGGGAGGACACCAGACAGAGCCCCAGGGGTATCGGACGAAGAAGGTGTCGATTTTGAGTCAACATCCTCGGCTACCGCCGTCGGCCAGGTGCGTTACGACGGCACACGGTTCTCGCTCTACGATGCGATCGGCGAATACGACCCACGTGGAGGCGGGGCGCTCCCACCTACCTCAGAGGTCGGCCAGGTGCTCTACTCGGAGAATGGAACCTCGCTCACGGTGCAGACTGCGCTCACATCTTGCGATGGGTGGCTTGTGAACGATCAGGGGCTGCTGTTGGTGAAAGGGTGACTGCAATGACCGAGGATCGTTTCTCACGCTGGCGGTGCGATCGGTGTCACAAGACCGAAGAGCATCAGATCGACGTGATGTTTCCGCCGGGTTGGGCATATCACGAGGGCGCAGGACGCGATGGAGACCTGTGCGGGGCATGCGGGGATGCTTTCCAGGAGTGGTGGGATGTCCTCACGATGGTTGCTGATGGGGTGGAGGCATGAGCACTGGATTGCACAGCGGCCAAGGCCCGACTGAGGGCATTCACGTCCTGCACCACTGGAGCGTGGCCGACGCCACAGCACGGCTCGCACTGTCCGTGGTTCCGGCCGATGTCGGGCGCGTTGCCAGGCAGGCAGACACCGGCGAGTTCTACGTCCTGACCGACGATTCCCCCATGACCTGGGGGCAGCTTTCGGCTCCGGCAGGTAGTGCGGCCCCGACCTTTGGTGCGGTGCTCATCACACCGACCTCGGAGACCGCGTTCAACAGCATCGGCGCGGCTCTGGCGGCAGCGTCGGCCGGCGAGCTTGTGAGGGTGGGGCCGGGCGTCTACGTCGAGAGCATCACGATTCCGACCTCGGTTCGGGTGACGGGGCTAGACGGTGCCAGGATTCAGGGTGCCGCCGCGGGTGGCACACGAGTCACGATGGGGGAAGGATCGGAGTGTCGAAACCTCGACGTCGACTGCCCCAACGACGCGACGCCGGCTGTAGCCTTCGCCGGATCCACGGCCTGCGCGATCCACGACTTCACCTTCTTCGGTGGCGGCGCATCGGGTGGTGGCATCAAGAACACCGGCACGGGGACCCTCTTCGTCAACCGGGCCCGTCTCCAAAGCGGCACAGTAGGCACGCTCCTTGAAGCCACCGCCGGGCTTGTGCAGGTCAACATCCTGTTCATCCAGACGGGCACCGTGACCACAGGGATCTCGGTGAGCGGATCGGCCAAGGTGGAGGCGATCAACATCGAGTTCTCCGATGTGGCTACCCTCACCACGGCGTTCCTTGTGGGCGCCGGAATCCTCACGGTGCAAGGGGGCCAGGCGACGGCGACACAGGTGCTCCAGGTCACGAGCAACAGTGCCGACGTGAATATCGCCTCCGGCTTTCGCTTCCTCGGATCCACCTGGGACATCCTCGTCGACGCGGGCGTGACGTCGGCTGAGATCAAGGTTCTATTCTGCGAGTTGGAAGGAGTGAAAATATCGGCCGACGACACCCTTCGAGCTTCTGATAACTGGGCTCTCCTTTACAGTGATTCATTGGAGGGTGATCACGGGATGCGGGTGGAGGGTGAGCTAACGGTGGGCACGCCGGAGGGTCCTCGCGAGGCCGTCTTCGGCGAGGGCGATTCCTACGTCAATGGGATGGTGGTGCTCACCACTGACTCTACGGCCTCGGCCTCGGTGGATGGCGGGAACCTCACGGACGTCTCGGATGATGCCGCGAGTGCCTCTGGCAGTACCTTTGGTTTCCAAGGGGTGACTGCTGGACACGCCATTCTCCTTGGCAGCGAGCGGAAGAGTGCGGGAGCGGTGGTCAAGCACTGGGGCCACAAGGTGTCAGTGGTCACGGCCGCAGTGGAGGTCACGCCAAGGAGTTTTCTCTACGAGATTTGGAACGGCACCGCGTGGGTTGAGATCGGCGTGCTCGCGACGCATAGCAGCCTGTTCCACCGATACGGAAACGAGTGCTTCCTTCGGGCGAACAACTCCGAGCACACACGCTACGGAGTGGATGACAGCACCGCGTGGGCGACCAAAACAATCAATGGCAAGACGCTCTATTGGTCTCGTCTACGGATCCTCACCACGGTCACTACGGCGCCGACTTTCCAGCAGTGGAAGGTTCATTCAAGCCGGTCCGAGATCAACGGTGACGGGACTGTCACGTTTCATGGGTTGAGCCGCTTCAGCACAACGCTCACGAGCGGTGGCAACGCCTTCGGTGAGAGCGGTGGTGTGGCTGGTTTCAGCAAGACCGTGGGCTCCGGCGGGTTGCCTACGGGCTGGGCTCACGACGTCAAGAACAGCGCGCTCTCCATTGGGGATGGCATCTACTTCCAGTTCCCGCTGCCGCGTGGAATCGACACGAGCTTCCCCGTAAAACTGGATGTGACCTTCGGTGTGACGGTCTCCTCCTCGCCGACGGCTGGGATGGACGTCATCGCCTCGATGCTCCCCGTGGAGGTGTCTGGTGTGATGGAAGCTGACCCAGCGGGAGGTGTTACCCCCGTGGCTCGTACCTTGGCAAACTGCGAGACGTTGACAGGCAAGGCAGGGCAGGCGAAGACCAACACGGTCGATGATGTGAATGCGGAGAAGGTTCACAGGACGACGTTCGTGGGCTACGATGTCTCCGACTATTATGAGGGCGACCTGACCCTGTGGCGTGTCGAGTACGACGATGATGGCCCTGACAACCCTGGCTTGCGCGTCTACACGGTGGAGGTGTCCGGCGTGTCCTGGACGCTTGGGGAGCATCTCTAGTGGCCGCCGTATTCGAGCTTCTCCATGAACAGGCGATCGTAACACCGGTCACTCAGCTCACCGTCGCGCATGGGCTCAACCGCAACCAACTCGCAATACAACTATCGGTTTCCGGTGTGCTGCGCCCCGATTTGATCGTGTCGTCGACACCAAACGCTGGTGACCCACTCAACTCCACGGATCTAGTCTTCTCTGAGGCTGTCGCAGGGCGACTGATGATCTTCGGATCCTCGATGGACTGGGTTCAGATGCCCTCGGCTGTGCAGGCGTCACAGCTCGTGTCGTCGTCGGTCTATGGGACCGAGCGTCACTATCTCGACAAGTTCGATACGTACTCCCACACCAGCAACTACGTGCAAAAGTACCTGGAGATGCCCGTCAACGTGGTGGGCGGTACGTATCGCTTGGATTGGCACTACAACTGGCGTCTCTCAACCTCCAGCTACAACTGGTACGGAGAGGTACGGGTCGATGCCACCCCTATTTCGCTTCACTACCTGGAACCGGCGGACTCAGGGTCCGACCAGTTGATCTCTGAGGCGTCGTGGTGGGAGGGTGAGATAGCAGCAGGTTCACACACGTGCTCCGTGTGGTTCTGCACTCAGGTGTCCGGGTACACGGCGTCGATGTACAAGGCTCGACTGAGCTTGATAAGGGTGGCTTGATATGGCTTCACAGGATTACACCTACGCGACCCCAACAGCCTTTGTTGGACTGGCTGAGGGGAAGGTTCCTGAGCCCAGTCAGCTCATGGACGCGGTGCAGCGATCCGCAATCACAGTGGCGCTTGACGTTGATCCTGGTGCTGGAGTCTCGGCGACGCAGACGGACATTACCTTCCGGTTCCGATCGCCGTTGACGTCCCCCGAGGTAATAGAGCTAGACCAGCTTGTGGCCGCTCATGACGGGTTGGGGCTACCGGACCCGAAGAACCCGGCACGTGTCCCCTACGTGGTGCTCAACGGGGAGGATAACCAGGTACAACTTGTCGGCCGCAAGGGCTCCGACACGGTCTCGGCGAGCCATGACTTCGCTGACCCGACGACCTGGTACCAGGGATCCACCCGCACGACCGACACCCTGACCGACTCGGGTGACGGGCTCACTTTCGACGGTCATCACCAGTTCTGGGTCGACCTAACCCATGGTCTGATGCTCTACGAGCGGGATATCGTCGCGAACGACCTCGCCGCCGCGGGGCATGGATGGCATGTGGAGGTACGGGTCGATGCCGTCCCGATGACACCGAGGGCTCCATTCGCTGTCACCGGGGGGGACTACTCGGTGGACTACGCGGCTGGTACCGTGACCTTCTTCGCCAGCCAGGCGGGCAAAGTGGTCGTCTCCGACTACAGCTACGTGGTGCCGGGGGCCGCGGGGGCGAGCACGTGGGAACTACTGCCGACAGCAGGCAAGCTCCTGGAGGTGCTCGATTCCGAGGCGCAGTTCTCGCTCGACGCACAGCTCCAGGGAGCCATTGTCTACGGGATCCACGGGGCGGTCGAAGTCTTCGCTCCGGCCCTGGCGGTGAGCAACGGTGGACCCGTTCCCGACGGCACCCCGATCCCTCTCGTCGAGAAATACTACGACACCACGAGGCAGCTCATTGCCGATGCACGAGGGAGCTACCCTGTGGTGCCCGCGATGCCTGGACCCCGGGGCCACTCGCAGCAGGTTGTCGGTTTCCCTTTCTACTACGGGACCGTCAACCAGCTCCTCTCTTCGGCGGGGATGAAGCTCGTGGTGCGGATGGAGAATGATCATCCGGTGACGGGGGAATACACCACGGTCACCCTCTACTGCCTGAGTTTGGACGAGACGTGACGGGTTTTGACAGTGGAGCGAGGTCAAAGTGAGAGCATTGGTTTTGAGTGGTGGAGGTGGTCTTGGGGCCTACCAGGTGGGAGCACTGGAGCACATGATCGGTGTTGTCCAGGTTCCCTACCAGCTCATCGTAGGGGTCAGCGTCGGGAGCGTGAACGGTAGCGAGGTCGCCATGTGGCCCATTGGGCAGGAGGCCGAGGCATCGAAGTCCCTCTCAGAAATGTGGAAGACGCTTAGTACCGACGACGTGGTCGACCCTCATTTCCTCCAGCCGGCGGCCTTGGCGTGGAAGCCGAGCACGCACAGTTTCAGCCCGCTGGAGAAGCTCCTTCATGAGCGGCTCGACATGGACCGGATGCGTAGCTCAGGTCGTGGTTTTCATGCGGTGGCCGTGGACGTGGTCTCCGGCGACTTTCGGATCTACGACCAGGGGTGTGAGAAGGCCGACCTCGTCCGTGGAATCCTCGCCTCGTCGGCGACGCCCATCCTCCACCCGAACGTGCGCACGTATGGTGCGGATGGTGCCATCGAGGAAGTCATCTACGACGGCGGCATCCGGGACGTCTCTCCCCTCCGGCAGGCCATCGCGCTCGGGGCCACGGAGATCGACCTCATCCTCACCCAGTCGCCCAAGCTCTCGAAGTGGGACCCCAAGACCGACCGGATCTGGAACACGGCCCTCCGCGTGTTCGAGGTCATGTTCCGCGAGCTGGTCGAGAACGACCTCGATCGGGTCGAACTCTACAACGCGGCCGTAGAGTCGCGGCACCCCAAGGGGGTCGGCAAGCGCATCGTGAAGCTGCGGGTCCTCAGGCCCTCCGACCCGCTCCCCGGTGACGCCGCACGCTTCGACAAGGACCAGACCGCGGACATAATGGCCATCGGCCGAAAGGACGCCGAATGCCAGGATTGGTAAATCGACACCGACCCTGACGATTCGCGTTGCGCTGACGCTCCTTACCCTCTAACATGGTTCGTAGAGGGAGAGGACATCATGTACGGAAGCAGCAACGGTCTCGTCAATCACTACCACGCGGTCAACCACGAAGCGGGTCACGCTCGGGGATGCGGTTGGGGTGCTGGCGCCGACTGCTCCTGTGCGAAGCACCAGGTCACCTACTACTTCGTGACGGCCCTGGTCGGGACCGTTGAGCCGAAGGTCTTCATCCTCGACTACACGGAGAACAAGGAGCGGGCTCAGAAGTACGCCCGCGCCTCGGTCAAGGGTGGCTGGAATGGCGTGCGCTGCCGCAGCGTCGAGTTTCATGGCTGCGACGACGGTGCCTGGGAGTTCGTCCAGATGGCCGACGCGCACCGCGAGCGCCTTGACGACTGGGCCTCGGACGGCGACTACTGCTGAGCGATGATTTGGTTCCACCGCCACCAGCACTTCACGCCCGCGCCGCTGACGGCGGCGGGCTGGAGGTGCTCATGGCGAACCACAAGCGGAAGCGAGCGAAGAACCGAAGGGCCGGATGCCTGATGTGCAAGCCGCACAAGGCGAACGGCTGCAAGCGCGCACGGGGGATGCTCCGGCGGCGTGATCTGCGGGAGCTGATCAGCGAGAAGGAGCAGCGACGAGCGGCAGCGTCGGGGTAGACTGCTCGTATGGGCGCGTTCCTCGTCAGCACCGGCGGCCTGGTCAAGGTCCAGTTCTCCGTCTTCGACGTGGACGGCATCACTCCGCTCACGGGAGAGGCCAACACGGCCTTCGGCAAGGCCGTCTACCTCGACGACGCGGTGTCGGCCCAGGTCCTCACGGTCAACGAGATCGGGGCCACAGGGGTCTACACGGCCGAGTTCACGCCGAACGCCGACGGGCTCTGGTACATCCAGATTACGACCTCGGTGGACGACGTCTTCGACTGCCATCTCATGGCGGGGCCTCCGCCGGCCGACTGGATCACCTCCATCACCGAGGATGTCTGGTCGGAGCTGCTCCCGGGGAGCTACGCGGCGGGGACCGCGGGAGCCCTCCTCGCGCAGTCGGCCGCGGACGCTGCCCTGCTCCGCAAGGCCCTCATTATGGCCAGCCTCACGGCGGTCGTACCGGGGAGCACCTCGACCGTCATCCACACCTCGGCGGCCCAGATCGACGACTTCTACAACGGCCTGGTCGCGGTCGTCTGCAACGCGGACGGCAACGTCGCGCGGCGCATCACGGACTTCTCCACCCTCGACGGGGCCTTCACCCTCGGGAAGGCCCTCCCGTTCACCCCAGTCGACGGCGACCCCATCATCGTCCTCGGGATGCTCGGCGAGGTCGTACTGGCGGAGGACGGGGTCGCGCTCACCAAGCTGTGCGACATCCACAACATCATGGGCCTCGACCCCGAGGACCCGCTGTGTGTCTCGAAGACGGGGCAGAAGACCAAGCGGATCACCTTGGGTCACACTGAGGTGGGCAAGAAGGTCATCGTCCAGCGGGAGCCCTGAACGTGGCCCTCTTCCCCCTGCACATCGCCACCAGGGGCCTTCTCGACGGTGAGTATGGGAAGGCGACCCGGGGCTACATCATCTGCCCCGACATCGTCCCGCGCTTCCCGCAGGACGCCGATGTTGATTCCGACGGGTCCTGGGCGGTCGTTGCTCAGCTCGACCTGGAGGCCATCCTCGCCGACTACCCAAGGCTCACATTCGAGGCGGCGCTCGGGGATGCGCTGGACCTGGTGGTGACGGTCGACGGCGAGCGCTACGACGCCTCGGCCCTGGTCACCGACGTGGGACTCATGGCGGAAGTCCTCGCGATGGAGGACGTGGTAGGTGAAGCTGTGGAGCCTGGGTTCACCGGTGAGATCAGTGCAGACCGTGACATCGGCGACGTGACCGAGGAAGATGAGGCGGCAGTAGTGGCGGAGATCGACGGGCTCGTCGGGGACGCCGACGACGGGCCGCCCCACTGTTGAAGGAGAGGTAGATGGCTCACCCGGCGACGAGGATGAACAAGGTCCAGGTGGTCCGAGGCCAAACGAAGGTCCTCCAGATCAAGGTCAAGACCAAGGCAGGGCGGAACGCGAAGCTCACGGGGGCGACCCTCTACCTGACGGTCCGCCAGCGGCCGAATACTGACGTGCTCATCACCAAGACCACGCCGGCCGAGAACGGGATCGAGATCACCGATGCGGCCAAGGGCGAGGCCATCGCCACGCTCAGCATCACCGATACCGACCTCGAAGCGGGCCAATATCGCTATGATGTGTGGGTAGAGTATCCCGGTGACCCCCCCACCAGGCAGCCGGTCGTGAAGTTCGCGCTGATGGAGGTCATCGACGGCCTTACCGATTTCAGCGCTACGACCTGATGGTATAGTCTCGACCCGTGCCCTACCCCGGAAGCACCAAAAGTGTCGGCGGACCGATTGGTTTCGCTGGCAAAACGAAGGCCGGCCCGCGGCGCGTCTTCCTCCCCCTGAGCGCCTTCTTCCTCCAGATGCAGGGCGACATGGAGAGCGACGGAGGCGAGCCCGATGGCATGACCGGGTACCGCAAGAAGAAGAAGGGCAAGAAGGGTGAGAAGGGCAGCAAGAAGGGTGACACCGAGAACCGGAAGTCCGTCGACCGGACCGTGGCTGGCTCAGGGGCCGGCGAGGACTCCATCGGAGGTGACACTCGGGACACCAGGGCGACCTCGACCTCGAAGACCGAGGCGGCCGGGGACCTGGGGCTCAACTGGAAGAAGCACCCTCCACTCCCCGGGAAGCCCTTCGAGACGACCGGCTACGAGTCTGACTCGGTGCTCGGCAAGGTCGAGATTCTCAAGAAGAAGAAGGGTCGTGGCTTCACCTGGATCCTGAAGGTCAAGGCCAAGGAGATCGTGCTCGGCCGCAAGGCGTCCCTCGACCACGTCGAGGGCGCGCTGCTGAAACTCTACCAGCGGGAGTCCATGGTCGAGGGCAAGGGCAAGTTCGGCTTCTTCGACAAGCCCCACAAGTGCCACTGGTGCAAGGGTCAGGCGACCAAGGCCCTCGGGTGGGCAGGCCACCGAGCCGTCATCCCCACGTGCGACAGCCACGAGAAGAAGACCCGGCACCAGATCGTGGTGGTCAACAGCGACGAGGTCTCCCGCGTGCGCGATTTGCCGTCGGTGCAGACGTCTGCACAGAGAGAAGAGCACCGCGGCTTCCCCTTCATCGCGCACGAGGCCATCGTCCCTATCGGCTACGACGACGCCGAGGACGATGAGCAGACCGAGATGACGACGTCTGGAGGTGCCGGAGGCGGCGCCACCCACGCCTCGACAGGGGCAACGTCGACCGGGAACATCGCCACGACACCTATCCCAATCGGGACCCCGCTTCGGCGGGTCACCCCAGTGGGTCGCAGCAAGAAGAAGAAGTCGAAGAAGAAGCGTCAGGCATGGGGAGACAGCCTCGTGGCCATGGCCGAGTCGAGCGGGTAGGATTCCGCGCTGTAGAAGTAGACAGAGGAGAAGCAGATGGAAGCGAACGAGACCAAGACCGAGGGGACACCCTCGCCGCAGCTTCAGCGTATGCAGGCGGCGTTGGAGGCCAACAAGGACGACCCGAACTCGATCCTCGACACCAGCGGTGGCGATGATGGCTTCGAGGGGGTCACCGACGCGGTCCCCGAGAAGGGCGCGTTCCAGCTCGTCGGCGGTTACGTCGATGACAACCAGGTCCTCTACAACCGGGTCCAGCTCCGGGCGATGGGCGGCAACGAGGAGGACCTCCTCGGCAACGATTCGGTCTCCGTCACCCAGCGCATGAACGGCATCATGGCGTCCTGCACGACGTCACTCGTGGGAGAGACTCCCGGCGGTGACGCGGTGGTCATTGACCAGCCAGGGCTCGTGACCCAGGCCATTCACCGGATGCCGTCGGGAACCCGGACGCACCTGCTGATTGCCCTGCGCCGCGCGACGCACTGGAGGCGCCACAAGGACGCCTACGAGATGATCGTGAAGTGCCCGAACCGGCGCTGCCAGAAGGAGAAGGAGCACACGGTCGACCTCTCCACACTGGAGCTGTTCCAGCCTCCGGACCCCCGCAAGCTCGTCCACGAGGTCGAACTGTTCGACGCCGAGGTCAAGGTCCAGTGGCGCGTGGCCCACGGTGGTCAGGACGAGACGCTCACGGTCATCAGCCGTGTCGCCGAGAACGAGATCCTCAGCTACATGATCCTCGTCCGGCTGGCCTCCTGGGACGGCGATGACTGCCGCCTCGGTTCGACCGACCTTCTCGACGCGGCGGGCCGCAAGATCAAGTTGTCCCCACGGGCGGCCAAGATGCTCAAGCAGGTGAAGAACCTCTCCTCGGGTGACCGCGAGGAGCTGCGCGAGAGCTTCCTTATCCACGAGCCCGCCGTCGACACGGATCTGGAGTTCGAGTGCCCGGCCTGCAAGGTTGAGTTCACTGGAATGTTGGACGTGGGGCAGAAGACCTTTTTTTTCCCTTCGGCAACCTCAAGGCGCTCGAAGCGGAAGTCCTCTTCTTGATGGTGGCGATGGAGCAGCCCTACGACGCGATTATGGCCATGCCATGCGGAAGGCGTCGTAGACTGTGTGACGAGAAGCAGCACATGGACCAGCAGAGGGCGGCCAACGACAAAGGTTTGGCGACGGGGTTGAGGCGACGGCGAGGGTAGGAAGGAGGTCGAGTGTCGGGAAGCATCAAGCGTCTGTACAGCTTCGGCTTCCTGTTTGGCGCTCGCGACCAGGGTGCGGTCCAGACGACCGAGAACCTCGCCGAGGGCATGGACAGCCTTCGGGACAGTGTCCAGGAGGTGGCGGCCTCCTCGGGTCGTATCCAGCGCTTCGGTAACGCCCTCAGCGCCATCACCGTCGGACAGCTCGCGCGAGTCAACAGCACCCTCTCAGACCTGGCAGGGCGTGCCGGCGCACTGGGAGCGAGCGCGGACGACACCCAGATGGAGTCCTTCGGGGCTCAGTTCGGGCAGACCTTCAGGCAGGCCACCGCGGGCCTCGGTCAGTACCGCGGCGAGGTGGACCGGCTCAGGGGCCAGATCAGCGGCACGGCCTTCAACCTCCAGGTCGACGCGGGGGACATCCTCGGGGCGGTCACGCGCATCGCCCAGACGGGGCGGTCCCTCGAAGACTACGGGCTCTCGGTCCGCGACCTCGGCGGCTCCATCCAGGCCAGCATTCTGACGGGCGAGCAGCTCGGTGGGGTCCTGACCAGTCTGTCCGAGGGGTACGACCTCGGCGCGGACGGCGCCACGCGGATGATGGACACCGTGACGGCCTTGGGTGAGCGCACGGGCGCGGGCGCGGACGCGATGCGCGCGATGCCCAACATGATCTCAGCGGCCGACGACGTTATCAGCTCGTTCCCTGCCGGCGCGGCTCCGGCCATCGACACGGTCATAGAGTCGATTACCCGCCTGGCGTCAGCGACGCACGATCGACTGGGCGGAGACTTCGCCGAGTCTATGACACAGGCGATTGGGGTCTTTACGGAACTAGGCGGTCAGCGGCGGGAGATGCGCAACCTCCTCACCGGAATCTCTTCAGACTTCCCGGCCATGGCCACGGAGATCGGGATCGCCTCGGGAGACATCGACGGTGCGCTTTCGAGTGTAATGAGCGACCCGCTCACCTTCGCCTCGAACATGCAAGAGATGATGGCTGGGATGGATCCAACGAGCACCAGTGCTCATCGGCTGACAGCTCTTTTGGAACGGATGCCAGAAAACTTCCGGTTCCTGGTACAGGGCGGGGATGAGGCGGCGGCGGCCCTTAGGCGAGCACAGGTCCCCATAGAGGGTGTCGAGGGCGCGTTCTCCCGGATGGCGCGAGGGGCCTCGGGATCAACGCGGACCTTCGGCGAGGCCATGTCGCTCCTGGAGGACGGGTTCCAGACGAGTCTCAACCGGATGACCACCTCGACCAACCGTGAGGTCCTCGGGCGGCAGCGGGCGGCCTACGAGCGCATGGGGAACTACCTGGAGGGCTGGAGAAGCGACAGTGGCCCTCTTGGGCTCATCACCCAGGGCTTCCTCGACTTCCGGCGCCACGGTGTCATCGGCCTGACGAGCACGATCCGAGAGCGCCTGGGACCGACGTTCCCGTGGCTCGCCGACAGGATGGAGACCTTCCTCCCGGTGCTCGGCGACGTCGGCGGCGGCCTCTTCGAGATGGTCGGCCAGATGGGTCCCATGCTCCTGGTCATGAGCCAGATGGGCGGAGCGATTCCGGGGCTCGGTAGCGCGGTCGGGATGCTGCTCAACCCGTGGACGCTGCTCATCGCGGGCGTCGCGGCGATGATCTACTACTGGGACGACCTCGGCCCTCTTATCGAGCAGGGTGCGGGCTACCTGGAGGACTTCGCAGGTGTGGCCTCGAACTGGGTCAACAGCGTCGACTGGGAGGGGATGGGAAACACCATCGCCATGAAGCTCACGGAGCTGTTCGCGTCCTTCGGTGAGGGTGGACGTGGACGTGAGGTCATGCGCACGATGGCGGGCGCGCTGCGCAGCCTTCTGGCCGGTGCGGGCACGGCGCTGATGGGCATCTCGACGGGTCTCTTCGGCGACACCGGCGGCGGCATCCTCAACAGTATCTTCAGCTTCCTGTGGGACTCGACCAACATCGGGAACCTTACCCGGGCCATCGAGGATGGCGACTGGGCCGACATTATCTTCGAGGGTCTCTTCACGGCAATGGGACCCCTCTACAACATGGTTCGAACGGGGCTCAGTTCGATGCTCGGGTTCGATGTGGTGGGGGAGTTTTGGGACACGGTCCTCCGGCCGACTTTCTCCGACCTCGTCGACTTCTGGAACTCGGAGATTCAGCCGGTCGTCGACGAGACCATTGTCCTTTTCGAGGACCTCGCGGCGGTAGCCGTCGACTTTTGGGAGGAGGACCTCAAGCCGGTGCTGCTCGACCTGAAGAAGCAGTGGATGAAGGTTTGGATCAAGACCCTCAAGCCGGAGACGATCCGGTTCTTCCGGGCCGTCGGAGAGGGGATGCGGGACACCTGGAGGAACTACATCAGGCCAGCTCTCGTGCTTCTCGGGCGGGTCTGGATGGCGACGTTCCAGAACAACATGAGGGCCTCGATTATGGTCTTCGGGGCCGTTGTCGAGGCTGGTGTGCGGACCTTTTCTGGTATCCAAACGGCCATTGGTCGGCTCGGTAGAGCGTGGACCCGTTGGCGCGACATCCTGGCGAACGGTTGGGCGCTCATTGGGACGGCTGTGCGCAACTCGGTCGGCATCGCTCTGGAGTATGCCCACCACAACTTCACCGAACTGGTGAACGGGTGGGAGACTGGGCTGCTGCGGATCAAGCAGGGTTTTCTGAGCTTGCCGGTGCTCGTCCTCAATGCCTTCCGTACCCTGGTCCAAAACAACCCCCTCACGAGTCTCTTTGAGAGTCTTGGTATCGACCTCGGGGTCGCTTCGTCCGCGCTCAATGAGATGGAGCGGTCCCTCACAGGACAGGGCTCAGCCCTCTTCGCGGTGAACCAGCAGCTCAGGGACGCCGAGACGGCCACCCAGACGCGGGCGCGGGAGCACACGGCCCGTATGGCGAATATGCGTGACGAGATCGCTGCCCAGGCCAACACGGTTCGGGATAGCTACCGCCAGTGGGATGCTGCGGATGAGCAGTACACCAGCGCTCAACGTGGGCGCATGGAGGAGAGGGTCGCAGGGGTCCAGAGGTTTACGCAGCGGGCGCTGGAGATTTCGGAGCGCTTCAACCAGCGGCTCAACCAGTTTGTCGAAGGCGTAGCTAGCGGTGATTTCTCAGGTGACGCGCGAGGCCGACGGCAGGTGGAGAGCGCTGTCGATGCGGCGCGGCCCATGATGGCTGAGCTGGAGCGGGCCGCTGGGTCTGGACGTATCACGGCGGCTCAGTATGAGCAGGCAGCCACAGCACTCACCAGTGCGGTCGAGGGTGGTGAGAGTGCTGTGGGTGATGCGTCTGCCCGTATCCGAGCCTCTCTTTTGGCCGAGATCGAGTCGACGGGGGAAAGGGAGCCATCGGAGGCCGGTGGACGTCGGCGGCGCGGCCGTAGAGCCCGTGTGAGGGCCGAGCCGGCTGGCGGTGGGGAATCGCCCGGCCAGCGCGACAGCTCCAGGCGGAGGACCAGGGAGGAGGCTTCCCGGTCTGCTCGCGAGGCCCAGGCCGAAATGACCATTGCAGCTTTCGGACCCCAGGCTGTGCGGCAGCTCCGCGAAGCGCTCGGTGGGCGCCGAGGGAGTGGAGCGCCTCGACCTAGGCCACGAACGGGCGGACCTGAGGGTGCCGGGGACGTTCACTGATGACGGTACGTGTACGAGATACTTCGCGGCTGAAGTTCGCGCGGATGTTGAATCTGGATGGCGTCGAGCACTGGGAGGTGCCCGAGTACCCAAAGATCGATCCTGCGACCGACGACCGGCGCTACATCGTCGACCGGAACGACCGCATCGATCGTCTCGCCGATCGTCTCTACGGTTCAGCCGACCTGTGGTGGGTCATCGCCCTGGCCAACGGCATGGAACTGCTCCCCAACGACATGTACGAAAACCAGGAGCTACGAATCCCATCGGGACGCCGTGTCTTCACTACGATTTTGAGGCGTCCATCGCGTGGTTTGGAGGGGCGGTGAATGGCAGTTCTCGACCCCTCAGGCATCCAGATGTCCGTGAAAATCGTAGAGGCCGCCACTGGCCTCGAACATCTCCTGTGGACTCGCTCCTCAGACGGTGTTCAGGCCCCGTTAGGCGGCGCTGACGAGGCGAGCGCTGGGTCCCTAGCGGGTTACGATCTCGCCATTGTCGAGCAGGTCGAGATCGAGATCAACCTGGGTAACAACGGTCGCACGAACGTGACGGTCGCGGCCCCCTACGACCTCGGCATCCGACTGATACGGAGCAGTCTCTTTGTCATCGGGAACGTCATAGAGGTGCAGATCGGGTACCCGAGGTTGGGACGGTTCACCCCGTGGTTTTCGGGCATGATTTCCAAGCCGACTATCCGCATGTCTCCGGACGAGGGGCTGACCGCAACCATTACGGGAGAGGGCGGCGCGTTCGCTTCGCTGCGTAGTTCTTCGAATCAGGTCTACACGGGGCAGACCTATCGCGAGATCATCGCCGCCGTGGCTGATCGTCACCGGTGGACCACCCTGTTCCCCGCCACCGACACAGACACCCCTTTCGATACGCAGCGGGAGACCGTGAGCCAAGGTGGGTACACGGACTGGGGATTCATCCAGCAGCTCACCAGGCAGGCCAACTGCGATGCCTACATGGGACCCGACCCGGACAACCTCGGGCGGTCACAGCTCGTCGTCAGGCGCCGTCGAGATGACAATGAGCAGGTCCCGGTGCGGACCTTCATGATGCGCGGCCAGGTCGACTTCGAGAACGTCTTTCCGGTGCTCGACTTCGAGTCCTCTGCCGAGGGCGTGTGGATGCCTCGTTCGGTCTCGTTGACGCGGTCAAAGAACCTCGACCCGGACACCAACGAAGTGGTCGTAGCCGAGGCCACACCGGAGACCTCGGACACGGGCGCTCTCGGTGAGGTGGTGCCGGGTGGCACGGGATCACAGGTCGTCTCGGACCATCAGTCCCAGATTGTTGCGGAGCCCAGGAGCGACCTCGACCAGGGCGAGTACCTGTCGGTGTCAGCCACGGACCCGTCGAGGACCCCCCAGGAAGTTGTCAACGCCCACCGGGATGAGGCCGCGGCGAGGGGGGCTATTACGGCAACGGTCACGACCATCGGCATCCCAGAGCAGCTCGCTGCGGAGCTTGTTGGTGTGCGCGGTGTAGGTGTGTTCGATGGGAACTACCGGGTCCTTGGGTTCACGCATCGGGTTGGGCCCGGTGACTGGTCGATGACGCTGAACCTTCAGAACAACGCGACGGCCACCGAGTTGATCTCGTCCTTCTTTTCCATTCGGCCACCGTCCACCAACCAGGAGGATCCTCCGGAGGCGTCCACCGATGATGCTGGGTCTGGTGTGAGCAGTTCCGAAGTGTCTGCGGAGCCCGCAGGATGAGTCGTTCTCCCGCATTTCGAGCACAGGGGTTTGCTCGCTTTTTCGACCGTCTGATCCTTCATGGTCTGGAGTTCCTCGGGCTTTACTACGGGGTCTACCGAGCGCAGGTCGCGGACAACGTTGACGACAACGACCAGGGCAAGATCAAGATCCGCTGCCCGGCTGTGGGGGACACCGAAGGGACCCCGCCTCGCGTCGCGTACCCACAGACCCAGTTCGCGGGCCCTAACTACGGCATCAAGTTCATCCCACCGGTGGGAGGCCATTGCTACGTGACCTTCGAGAATGGGCGCGTGGACGTCCCCGTTTGGCACGGTGGGTGGTGGGCACAGAACGACATTCCGTCGGATCTCAAGGGGGTCGACCAGCACTGGATCCGGACTCCCGGCGATCACCTCCTCCTCCTCGACGACACCAGCGGCTCGGAGATCATCAAGCTCCGGCATACCAACGGGGCCGAGATCCTCATCGACAAGGATGGCAACATCACCATCACCAACGTGACGGGGAAGCTCGTTACGGTGGGAGCTGGCGAGAACGAGGCGGGCGTCATCGGCGACACGTGGAAGACCCTCACGGAGGAGATCCTCGACGCCATTGGGCAGCTCACCGTCCCCACCGGCACGGGGCCGTCGGGTGTGCCCATCAACAAGGCCGCGTTCGAGGGTGTCAAAAGTCGTCTTTCGACCGCGCTCAGTAAGACCGTGAAGGTGGCGAAGTAGCCATGCCCCTCATCGCCAACAGCCTCCAGAGCGACCTCAAGAGTCTTTTCGACTCCCCGAAGAAGACCGAGGCCGAGGCGATCTCGGGGTGGGTCAGCGCCATCCAGTCGTACACGTTGTCCATCATCCCGCCGAGCACGACCGTGGCGTTGGCGGCCCAGTCGCTACGGGCCGGGCTCGCCGGGTTCGGATCGGACGGCGCGACCCTCTCAAAGCTGCCCACCGCGATGCTCCAGTTTGCGACCCTCGTGGGCACAGGGATGGTCCCAACGGGACCTCCGTTCACCCCCGCGGTGCCCCCCGTTACACCGCTCGTGGTCCCCTTCGTGAACACCGACAGGTCTCAGGTGGCTGCCCAGACTATCGCGCAGGCCATCGACCTCTGGATGAAAACTGGGATCGGCCCAGCGACAGGTCTGGCGCCGTGGTCGTGACCCGTGACTCTACGGATCGGCTTCGATGGAGTAGGGTAAGGCCGGCCGAAAAGGCCGTGCGTGGCGATACATGACCATCCGATTCAACACCGACCTGGGATTGCGGCACCTGTGACGATAAGGGGAATTGCTTTTCCGTTCACAAGGTCTGCGACGTCGCTTCCCGCGGCTTCGACGGACTTCGATACGATCGCCGACAACATCGAGCGGATTCTGATGACTCGTCGTGGGTCTCGGGTGATGAGGCCCTCCACGGGCTCGAACGTCTTCGACTTCGCCTTCGAGTCCATTGGAGCGGTTCTGAGAGCCCGTATCGACGACGAGGTGCGCCGTGCCCTTGCTGAGGGGGAGCCACGGGCGCAGGTCCTCCAGGTGAACGTCGAGGAGAGAACCTCCTCGATAGGGACCCAGGTGGTGGTAGATGTGAACTACCGGGTCAACTCCGAGGTAAGGTCGACCTCGGTGACGATTCCCAGGGGTAGGTAAATGGCTGATCCGCTTGCAATCGAGAGCCCCCAGGCGCTCATCAATCGAGCCAGGTACGCGGGCAAAGATTTCTTCACCTTCGTCGACGACCTGATTGCCAGGATCCAGATCCAGTTCATCACGGAGTTCAACGACTTCGTGGCCTCGGGCACGGGCCAGATGCTCATCGACATCGTGTCGTGGGCCGCTGAGACCCTGAGCTTCTACATCGACCGGCAGGCGACCGAGTCCTACATCACGACGGCCCGGACGAGGAAGGCGCTCAACCGGCTGGCCAGGAACATCGGCTACAAGCCATCGGCGGCCATCAGCGCGGCCGTGGACCTCACGGTGCTCCTCGACGACATCTGGGCCTTCGACGTGCCCATCGAGGTCGGGTTTCAGTTCAGCGGACCGAACCGGCTCGTCTTCGAGGCAACCGAAGAGGTCATTTTCCCGACCGGCGAGGGGCCACTGAGCCCGGCCCGGACCGTGGCGACCCGAGAGGGCGTCACCCGTACCGAGACCTTCACCTCGACCGGGGCGAAGAACCAGATCTTCCGGCTCAACCCGGGGGAGGGTAAGAGCGTCGCGGCTGGCACGGCGGCGGTCACCGTCGACGGGAGCCTGTGGACCGAGTCGGAGATCATCACCTTCGACCAGACCGACCAGTACGAGCTGAGCGAGAACGACGTCCCCCCGTTGCTCCGTTTTGGTGATGCCGTGGCTGGCAACATCCCCGTGGCCAGTTCGGCGCTGGTCATCACCTACGTCGCCACCTCGGGTGCGGGTGGGCTCGTCAACTCCGCCACCATCGACGACGTCGAGAGCCCGCTCGTGGTCGCTTTCCAGGCCATCGACCTCACCATCACCAACGTGGCACCCAGCTCTGGTGGGTCGGACCAAGAGAGCCTGGAGAGCATCAGGGCGAACGCTCCGAACTGGTTCAAGGCCAGGGACGTCGCGGTCACCCGAGGAGACTACGAGGGGCTCGCCGGAGCCTTCGCGGACCCCCTTGCTGGAGCGGTCGCCGTGGCCCAGGCGTTCGTGGCTCGTTCGGCCGACGAGGACCTCACCCTACGTATCCTGCTCGACAACATCCGGAGTATCTCGGAGCCCCTATCTGCGAACGTCCAGGTGGAGACCGCGACGGCGCGGACCTCGACGAACACCATCGTCACCGAGCAGGGGAGCATCGACTCCGAGGTGAGCAACCTCGACACAGCCCTCGACGCCATCGTGACGAGCCCGCTGACGGCATCGCCGACCGGGGACGCCATCGACGCCAGGACCACGGCGCAGAATGTGCGCTCCGACGTGACTGACGCGGACGTTCTCGCGGACGAGGGCCTCGCGCAGGTCACCTTGGTCAACAAGGATGCTCGTTTCAGCTCGATCAAGACCCTGCTCTCCGGCATGAACGCCGACCTCGACACCATCGTCAGCAAGATGGGCGATGTTGAGCAAAGCGTGTCCGATGCGAACGCTGCTTCGACGGCCATCTCGGCATCGACGGCGCTCATCTCGACCGCTGCCGCTTCGGTGCTCACCGACCTCGACGACATCGACGCACTGGTTGGCGCTCAGTTTGAGACGGCGATCGAGACCGAGCTTCAGGCCATCTTTGATCATGCTGACGGCTTCCTCTCGGCGGACTGCAAGGCGAACCTTGTCCAGGTCCCCATTCTCACGCGTGACGTGGATGGCTTCCTCACAGCGCCGCCCGTCGCCCTCCAGCGCTCCCTGGAGACCCACTTGTCTGAGCGCAAGGAGGTTACCCAGGTGGTGGAGGTGATGAGCGGCGAGAACTTCCTCATCGCGGCCGACATCAACATCACCCTCGGCATCTTCGAGACCTTCGTTCGGGCGACGATTCTGTCGACGGCGCGGGGGCTCGTCGACAACTTGCTCAAGACGCGGGTTTTTGGTGAGTCGCTCCGGGTGTCCGACGTCTACACCCTCCTCGTTCCCGATCGCACGGGTCGCGGAGGTATCAACGGGGTCGACTGGGGAATCATCAAGATCGTCGGACCGGCGACCAAGATCGATGTCGACGGCAACCTCGTCATCACCT
This sequence comes from Phycisphaerae bacterium, assembly GCA_029260055.1. Taxonomy (GTDB): domain Bacteria; phylum Planctomycetota; class Phycisphaerae; order UBA1845; family UBA1845; genus JADFOB01. Next base: position 86,611 of record JAJDDX010000500.1, on the reverse strand, counting down.
CCGAAGAGATTATCACCCGCGGTACGGTGACCTACGTGGCGCAGACGGTGTCCACCACCACGGGAGCCACAATCTCATGAAGAAGTCACACATCGTCCTCTACATCACGTCCGCCATCTGGGATCTGCTCATCTGTTGGCCTGTTGTGGTCCTGCTTCGGCTCTTTTGGGGTGAGAACCTCCGGTGGGAGCGCAACCGAGACCCCAAAACCATGGATGGACTGAGCCTGTGGTGTGACCTCAAAAAGGGTTCGTGGCCGACCCGTACTTGGTATGGGAAGTTCGAGTCTGGGAACTGGCTGAGTTTCCTCAAAGGGGGGAAGCCCATCATCAACCACGAGAACAGGCAAGAGCGCTACGGCCTCTACCGGACCTGGGGTGGAACGACCCTCGGCCACGGGGGTTTCTACGGACCCGGAGTTGCCGAGCCCGAGGGGTGGACTAGGACCCAGGACCACGAGCATCACCACGTGGAGCAGTTCGAGGCGTCCATGCTTCGGTCTTTCGTCGTAGGGCTCGTGCTGGCCATCGCTCTCCTGGCGGTGGGGCACCCAGTTCTGGCCCTCGTCCTCGGACTCTTGTACTGGTGGTCTGGTGGGTTCCTCTACGGGGTATCCAGCGCGATCACCGCGGCCCTCCGTGGTGAAGACGGATACCGAGGCAGCCACATCGAAGAGGCCGCATACAAGCTCGACGACGACTGGCGCGACGGGTTGCCGAAGAAGGATGAGGGCTGAGCTATGGAGCAGACGCCCAGGATGCAGTGGCCGTACCCCACGGCCGAAGACGACCCCTGGTTCGATACCTACGAGGACCAGCTCAACGCAGCCGACGCCTCGGGCTATGCCCACCGTGAGGACCGCCACGCCATTCTGGCGGAGGGTGGGATCATCACGTGGGACTCCGGCACCGGCGTGTTGGCGTGGGCTGGTTCGATCGCGGTCACGTCGCCCATCACGGGCTTCTTGTGGCAGGTGCCGACGGGGAACGAGACCATCGCGGAGGGGGAGACCCTCTACGTCGTGCTCAACCGAGGTCCTGGCCAGAACACGAACGTGGCCACGGCGGTCTCGTCGACCGTTCCCTCGACCGACAACGCCTTCGCGCTCGCGACCCGTATCGGTACTCGCGTCTACTGGCGCAACGGCCTCAAGATGGAGAACGGGGACAGTCTCACGAACCTGGGCAGCGGCCAGGGCGGGGGCGCGTCCACGGATCTCCGGACGGCACCCATTATCGTGGGCAACACAGGAGCCGGCGACACCACGGACAACGCGGACTATCTCGACACCGGAAACGGAGCGCAGCTCTCCGTGGCCCTGGCGGCGGCGGCGGCGGACACCGAGGTCTTCGTTCGGCCGGGTACCTATGACCTTGGGGTCGTTGGGTCTCCTACGTCGCCCCTGACGGTCCCCGTGGGCGTGCGCGTGCGCGGCGCGGGCAAGACGTCGGTCGTCATCCGCACGAAGGCCAGTGCGGACATGGGAGCCTTTGTCGTCGGCACAGACGCGGCCATCGTGGACCTTGGTGTCGAGGTCTCGCTTCCCACGGGAGCCGGTTCAGGGTCCGTGGACGTGGTTCTGTTGAACGGCGACCGAGCCCTGGCCGAGCGGGTTCGGGTCACCTACCTCGGGTCCTACGGCGCTCCTCAGGCGGGCAACCTGGCCATTCGGCGCTCCTTTGGCATCTCGAACAACATCGACGACCCCATGATCATGGACCCCGAGGTCATCTCGGCGCCCTCGCTTCGGGCGAACGGGGTCGGCGCAGACCTCCTCGGTGTGACGATTCTCGGCGGCACCGTCGACAAGGGCCACATGGCTCGAATCATTCGCCCCGTTCTGGACGGTGGCGACTGGGGCATCGACGTCCTGAACAAGGCCCTCATCGTCGACCCGGTCATCAACACCCCCTACATGGGCGGAATCACTGTCGATGCGCAGGGAGGAAGCTCGGAAATCCGCGGCGGGCTCGTCCGCAATGAGGCAGTGGTCGGGGTCTGGATCGGTGTCCGGCTTCTGAACGCCGTGGACAGGGTGATGGTCTCGGCCATCCATGTCCTGAGCAGCGGGTTCCCTGCGAGTAGTGTCGGCATCCTCGTCGACAACACGGTCAGCCAGTGCCGATTTCTAGGGGCCAACGTGTTCGGCCTGGAGACGGGTCTCTCGCTCACGGCCACGACGACCAAGAACGTGGCCTTGCTCAACGTGCTCGCGTCGAACTCTACACCCGTGCTCGACGTCGGTATTCTCAACGACAAGGCCCACAACGTCACGACGTAGCAGGTGCAGACGTCTGCACAGGAGGAGTTGGAGTAGCAGATGCCAGGTTTTGGCTCAGGGCCTTTCGGCAGCGGTCCATTCGGTCGATTCGACTGGAGCCGTCAGGTCATGTTCGAAGACCTGCCTGAGATCGACCGTACCCTCGACAAAACGGCCGAAGGTGGCGGGCGTCTGGAGAAGTTTTCGGAGGCAGCGCAGCCGCTCTTCGAGGAAATGCTCCTCAAGGCCATCAACTTCGGAGACCTCCGCGACCCCGACAAGGTCCGCACGCAGTTCCAGGGGAAGTTCACGGTCACCCCGCTCTCGGCGGCGGCGGCCCCTGGCGGGCGGACCATAGAGGTCTTCTTCAGCGACCCTGACCCCTCCGACCCGTTGGTCCCGCTCGGGGAGACCTCGGTGGGATGGATCTTTCTCGACGCCGAAGGGAGCGAGTTCACCGTCAACTCGGTCCACAAGCTCGACGACCGAGGCCCCGTCCTGGAGCTGTCGGGCACCACGCTGCCTTCCACGGAGGCTGAGTTGGGTGTGGGGCTCGCCGATGCCACCCTGCGTCCTCCAGGGCTCATCTCGCTTCTGGGGGCCGACTACGGCCTCAGCGTGGACACGCATGAGCCCGAGGCGTTCCAGCGGTCGGGCATCCGCAACGTCAGCCAGTGGCTAACGCTCAAGGGTACGGTCAAGTCCTACGATATCCTTGGGAAAATCGCGGGCTACCGCGCCGTCCCTCTCGGGCTGTGGGGATTGGGAGACCCTGTCCCAGCGAACGTTCCTTCCGACCACCTGTTCGAGTTGCCGATTGGGAGCGGTAGCTTCTACACGGACCTCGACCCCTCGCGCGCCTTCTTCGACGAGGTGGGTGCCGACATTATTCCTCTCGACATGTACTGCTACGAGACCCCGAATTGGGTCACCGACGTCATCGAGCCTCCTACCCTGGGCACCGTCCCCGACGGCACGACGGTGGAGGCCGCCATCGGGTCGACCATGCAGGGGCTCACCATCGTCTCGACGGTGGACCTCGGGGGCGACCGCTGGCGTGTCCGGGTGACGGGAGATCTCTCCCCGGTCGTCGGCATCGATTACTGGTGGGCAGAGTTCGCTGGCGAGCCGGGCGACACGTTTTACATGGAGACCCTCCCGGTGGAGGTCGTGCCTGGCGACTGGGAGTTTGAGGTGTTCGGTTCGTCGCCGACCTTCGGCCTCACGGTCAATATCAACTACGAGTGCCACATCGAGATCAATTGCTCCTACTGCCGGGCCTCGGTCATCCGGGTCGAGGTGACCCCCGTAGAGGTCCTCTCCGACCCTGACGCGCTGCTCGATGGGGTTTTGACGCGCCTGGTGCAAAAGATTCTTCAGGTCGTCCCCATCCACGTGAGGCTCACGGATATCGTTCACTTGGTAGGCCCGGTTCAGGCCACCTTGGACATCAAGGCGCTCGTTACCTCGTCACCGAGTGTTCTCGTTGCTGCCCCGGTCGGCTACTATTTCGACGTCGTTCCGGCCGACGAGCTGGAACTGGACCCAGACCACATGGTTGCCTCGGCGACTCAGTTCACGGTCCCTTGAGGAGAGAGATCTAGATGGCAGTCCAAGCAATAGTGCAGGAGAACTGGAGGGCGATCCTGGCCCGGATCTTTTCTCGGGACGTGGCCGACGTTCACCAGGAGATCGTGCTCTTCAAGATCGGGGAGGGTGGGAGCCTAGCCGGTGTGCCCATCACTCCGGACGCAACTTTCAACGACATTCAGTCAGAAGGAACACCGCTGGCGGGTGGTGGCACGGTGGGTTTCACGGGCGGTTCCACTGCCGTGGTCGGCACCGGCACCACGTTCTTGGCCGACGTGTCTCCTGGTGACTGGATCAAGCCAGGTCCAGTGGCCTCAATCAACTTCGGCTCAGCGGGCAACCCTGGCACCGAGGTGGACGAGTGGGGTGAGGTTCTCACCGTCAACTCGGACCTCTCCATCACTCTCAACGCCAACTACATCGGCGCGACGCTCGCGGGTCGCCCGTGCCACAAGGCGAGTGCGCCTCTTTTCACGTTCCGCAAGACACTGGTCGGCGGTGACGTCCTCTTCGACTCGGCTGTCCCGGCCGTGGTCGAGATCACGACCATCGTGGCGGCCGGAGAGGCCAATCTCGATCAGCTCGGCGGAAATCCACAGTTTTATGAGCTGGCCCTCTTCGACAATCTCGGGGTCATGGTGTGCTACGTGACCTTCGACCTCCAGACGAAGAGCGGTGCCGTGCAGCTCAATACCATCATCCAGCTCGTGTTCTAGGAGAAGCAGAATGGCCGCCACTACCCTCTCGACCCCATCGAACACCGGCGCGAAGATGCGCTGGAAGGAGCCCTACGTTTCCGATGGGCTCAACAAGAAGCTCAACGGAATCATCCCGTCGGGTATCGTGCGAGGTGGTCTGCTTTCGACTGCGGCCAGCGCCTTCCTCGTCGACATCGCACCGGACGCTGGTTTGGGAGACTCGATCTACTCGTCCATCGACGCGGATGGGCAGCAGATTACGTTCCGGCAGGCCGGCACGATACAGCTCGATCTTGCGGCCCTCGCCGGTGCCGGGCGGCACTACATCTGCCTCTACGTTGACTACACCATCAGTGTCGACACGGCCATCGAGTGGCGGGCCTACCCCGAGGTGGACATTACCGGCACGCCCGTCGCCGAGGCCCCTTACCTGGTCATCGTTGGTCTGGTGGATGTGCCTGGAGGTGGACCCATTCCTGCCGCCAACGTGCTTCCTCTCGGCCGGAGAGATGCATGGGCCAGCGTTTCTAAGGGGCTCACCCCTGGGGTACAGGTTGTTGAGAACGGCTCCTGGGACTTCGCGGCTGAGACCACGGTTTCTGGGGTCACCACGTCGAACATTGTCGGCTGGGACGAGTCAGGGTTGTCTAGCGCCAACTACACGTGGCGCATCGTGGCCACGGGTCCAAGAACGGGTGCGCACGAGCTAGAGGTGCTTGGGGACGGGGTGTCCACGGAGATTGGCCAGGTTCTTGGGGGCCGTTACGCGGCTGTTCGACCGGGAGACTCTGTTCGGGTTCGGTACTACATTCGTGGTGCTGCATGGGGAGGTATCGGAGCGTCGGGCCACCAAGGTGTCCGTCTCGGGTTCACCGACAAGGACAAGCAGAACCTCGTCAACGTCTATGTTGATAATGTGGGTCTGAGCGGCACGTTCGCTTACACGTTGGTCGACGAGGTGGTGGAGGTTCCTGCGGGGTGTGCTTACTTCTTCTACGGGGTGGTTGTTGACACGGATGGGGGAACGCCAGCGGGAAGCGTTTTCTTTGATGATATCGGTATTTGGATCGATGGTGGGGCAGCTCTAGGAGAGGACCCGCGTAGGCGGATGGCTGCGGACACCGGGGCATTCAGCTCCGTAGCGTTCGCCCCGTTTGCTACGTCTAACCCAACGATTGCCGACGAGATCAACGACACGCTCAAGCTGGAGAACACGAGCAATGGAGCGGTGCTCGGGACTATCGTGGCTGAGTTCATGGGGGCTGCGGCAAAGGACTTCGACTTTGATGCCGTGGGAATGGGTATCAAGCTCGACCGGGCAATCAAGAACCTTGGTGGAAACCTCATCTCGTCTGCCGCTGAGGCCGTCACGGCCCGTGTAGAGGGGAAGGCTGCGATCAGCGCCACGAGTCTCTACACCAAGATCGCCGAGTGGGGCAGCTCTGGTGGTCTGTGGCCCGTGCGTCTTTGGTTTGGAACCGGTTCTGGTGGAAACAGATCGGTGTACGCGGTCAGCATCAACGCTGACTTCGATGGGACAATCTGGTCGCAAGACGATGCCACCGATAGGTCGATGTTGTTCATTGTGGGTCCCGGGGGACTGAATCAGCAGACAAAGGCATCGGGGACCCCAACCTGGGGGGCGTCTTCGTGGGACCCGCTTTGGGACTCGGCAAATAACCTGTTTTCGTCAGGTGTTGTTTCTACTTTTGAAGATGGGATTCTTGAGATTGCGTCACCGGTAACCAGTGCTTTTGGGTCCAATATCATCGTTGGGACAGCACCGGCGGCCAACTCAATCTACGCTGCGAACATCGTCAAGGCGTGGGGTCACTTCTTTTCCTCAGCCGTGTCACCCACCATAGACGACGGATACAACTTCAACACGTGCGTCTATTCGGGTGGTGACATTGATGTGACGTACCACGTTGCAATGTCGGGCCCCCTTGCGCAGGCACCTCAGGCACAAATCAGTGGTACAGCAGCCGGAGCCGAAAAAGAGTTCGTGGAGGTCTTCAACAAAACGATCAATGGTTTCAGCGTTCGTCTTGTTCGAGAGTCGCTGTCTGTTGGTGGGGATGCCAACACGAAGTTTGTGACCTTCAGTCTTGTTTCGTCTAGTCACGAAATCGGGTTCGTTGTTTGCGGGAGACAGGGTTAGATGGATATCAGCGACTCAAACACCATGGCAGAGGGTACTGTTCACAGCATGGACCTGGTTGTTGAACAGGCTGGTTCTCTTGGTATCACCGTCAAGGCTGGGCCCGTTGTCTTTCATGGTGAAGCCTCGGCTCTTGGTAGTGACGACCTGTTCACTGTGACAAATAGGGATACGGACACGGACGTTGTCGCCTATCTTACCAAGGATACTGCCAACAGCGACGCCATCACGGTCCTCGTTGATGAGGTGGTTCTGGATGGTGTTGATCAACGGTACGCTTACCAGCGAGGTGATCGGTACGCGCTCGTTGCACAGCTTTATGCCATTAGTGTTCCGGCGAACACTTCTGATCTGGTTGACGTACCGTTGACCCGATACACCATCAAGGAGACTGTTTGATGGCTAGAACCAAAGACATCCAGAGGCACCGGGGACTTCTGGACGATCGTTCCGTGTACATTTCGGACCAAAAAACATCAGTTGATCGGCATGTTTTGGTGAAGGCGATGAAGTCTGCGTGGGTCGCAGGCCGGGCGTCGAACCCCAACGCTGCCATCACAAACCCTCAGCAACAGGCTCTCCTCAGGATTATGGCTGCGGAACTTGGTCTCATCGATCCTGACCAGTGAGAGCGTGGTCTGGTAGGTTGTAGACGTGCCGGCTCTCCCTACACAGATTCTCACCCAGCTCGTCAACGTCCCGCACGAGCCGGAACTCAAGCAGGCGTTCATCGTCGCCAAGGACCTTGCGCCCGATGAAACACCTCCGTGGGAGAGTGCTGAAAACGGAGCCCCGGAGATTGCCTTCCAATATTGGCCGGAGTCCCTCACGGACAGCCGAGAGAGCACCTGGAACCCTCGCTACATCCCGGGTGGCTCGCACCCCATCTACCAGTGGACGCACGGTGGTGAGCGGCGCCTGAGCTTCACAGCGGTCTTCACGACCGACACCGAGCCGGATATCCCTGACCGGCCGGGCTCAGGTGGTGGGGTGAGCGAATCGGGAGTGGCCCAGGCTGGTACGGCCGACTCGCCATACAACGCCTCGGTCGGCGATTTCGGCATCACCTCGGGGCTCTCGCTCGGAAAGCGTGATGTTGATCTGCGCTCGGTAGTCTCGTGGCTTCGCTACTTCACCTACCCGTTCTACGGGACGGGAGGGTCCGGAAATGACATCCGCGTCTTCGAGCCCCCGAAGGTCATGCTGGTCATGCCCAACTCGAAGCTGGCCCACAATGGCAGCGACCACATCACCACGGTGATGACCCAGTGCGAGGTCACATACCAGGAGTGGTTCCCCAACGGGTTCCCGCGGATCATCGAGGTCGGACTGGAGTTCGCTGAGGTGGTCCAGGAGGACGGCAGCGTCCGCTTCCACAACCGCGAGGATATGGGCCTCATGTCGGGCCAAATCGGCACCTACCTGGCCAGGCGAGAGGGATGACCACCGAGGCTGAGGACCTGGTTCGTGAGGCAGGGGATGTCACCATCCTCATGGTTCAGCACGCGCTCGTTGAGTGCCTTGCTCGGCAGGCCCGTGAGGAGTCGAGGGAGACCGGGCGCCATGTTCATCCAGGCGAGATTCTCGACAAGGCCCTGAGGATGTACCTGGAGGTTCACGGCAAGCCCGACGCGGTCGACTATCTCCACAAGATTGCGGGGACGCCACAGTGACCGAGAGCTTCATCATGCTCGACGACCTGCTGGAATCGGCGGCCGGTCGATCTCATGCCCGCTCCTCGGTCTTCGGCAAAAACATGCGCGTTGTTCCCGACCGGATGGAGGGCGGCCGGACCAAGCGTCGCAAGAGCGAGCGCGAACGGGATGACGGTAGCAAGGCCAAGGAGCCGTTTGTCGCGGCCGAGCGCCGGCTCATCCGACTGGCCGACCTGCTGGAGGGAAAGAAGACCAGCGGCTTCGGGTTCGACATGGCGGTCCGGATGGGGGTCCACGGTGTGGGCACGAGCCCGAGCGCATCGGGTGACCCCCAAGGCCGCGGTCGGTTCACCTTCCATGTCCCACCAGGCGGGACCAAGGTGGTGATCGGCGACCCGCTCGCTAAGCCCAAGCGTGATAAGAAGAAGCGCAGGAGGAAGTGATGCTCGAAAACCTGATGGGACACCTCGACGAGGGCACCAGTGGCCTGGAGATGAGCGGCGGGGTCAATCACCCCGAGTTGGACACGTCGACCCCGAGTGTCGAGCTGACCCCTGCGATCCGTGCCCGCATGGAGGCTTACGTTGTCGAGAAGACTCCTGCTCGGCACAAATACATGGATGCCAAGGGTCGGCAGTGCATCGTCTTCTACGACTCCCGCGGCCGAGCGGCCGACGCTCCCATCGAGACCCTTGACGGCGGGGAGCTGATACGGCTCGCCAAGAACACGGGCTGGGGACCCACGGCGTCTCCGGAGCCGTCAACGACCCCCCCTTCGATGGAAGATCGGGACTCCCCTCTCTCGGCTGGCGTGGGTATCGTCGCGTCGATCCCCATCCTCGGTGCGCTTCCCAAGGACGACGATCTCAGCGAGGACCTAAAGTTCGCGCTCACGACCATCCGCGAGACCTTCGGCGCGAGCGCGTTCGATGGGAGCCGCGCATGGCGCGTGGGGGTCACCAAAAGCAGCCTCCAGGAACTCGTTGATACCGGCATCGTGTGCTTCGAGGCGGGTAGCTACCGCGTGACCCCGCGCAAGGTCGTCGCCGAGGGGTGGGAGGGTCTCGAAGAGGGCCAGCGTACCTCTCCCGTCACCGACGACGAGATGCGTGCTGTGAGCGCCATTGTCGACGAGTTCTGGTTCAAGGGCTTCGAGCCCTTCGCCGGCAAGATCGATTCCGCCACGATGACCTGGAACGTCATGCTCGATGACGAGAAGTCGTACCGCGCGAGCGAGAAGGTTCTGAAGGCCACGCGGAGCTTCGACATGCACTCGCGCAAGTGGCGAGCGGGGAGCAACTGGTTCCGCGAGCGCGACGGGCGCATCGACATCCCGAAGCTCATCACCGACGTGAAGGCCAGCCTGGCGAAGGGGCGCAAGCTCAAGGTCGCCTTCGACAAGCTCAGCACACTGGTCCGGTCCGTCGACAAGAGTGAGTGGGAGTCCGTAGACTTCGACATTCGCGACGCCCAGAAGGGTTTCGATGTATTCGTCAAATCCGGCGACCGTCTGGTGAAGGCGCTGAACGCAGTCAACTAGGAGAAGTCGATGGAGAACCAGAGCCCCACCCCCACCTGCCCGAAGTGCCAGGCGCCAGGACTCATGACCGAGGCCGTAGGCGACGGGAAGGTCAAGAAGAGCTGCCGCACCTGTGGCTTCAGCGAGGTCCGCGACACGGCGGGCCGCCAGCTCCTCACCGACGACCGCAGCCAGGGCGCCGTGCGCACCGAACAGGTCGCTCCCGGCGCCGGCCCCCAGTACCTCGTCGAGGGCTGAGGTGACGGCAGCATGGCGTTTCATCCGGAAGTACTGGTGGATCTTTGTGGCCGCTGCCTCGGCCATCGGCATCACCCTTTTCTTCCTCTTCCTCGGCGACGGGTCGGGGGAGCAAGAGAGGCCGAAGAGCGACTTCAAGGCCATCGCCGACAAGGAGGTCGAGCGCATTCGGCTCGAAGGCGAGATCGAGAAGGCTCGTGTGAGCGCTCGTGCGGGCGCGCGTCACGAGGAGCTGGACGCCATCGAGGAGCTGGGTAAGGACGATCCGGTCGAGGCACGTGAGCGCCTCTCGACCTGGTTGAACGGAAACCTGTAGGCCGAAGTGTCAGATCAGGTAGGTGGTCGCCGTCCTCAAGGCATGACCATCGAAATCATTGAAGCCAGCCACCTCGACCACGGCATCACGGTCGCGCAGGTTGAGTACGCCATAGAGGCGGCCGAACGCGCCATCGAGGAGCAGGGCCTTGCCGGCATCTGCATCCAGACCGTCGAGCTGCCCGAGCGCTACGGGACGGTCCCCTGCGGTCTCTACGGTCCCGTTGTGGGCGACGAGCCTGTGGAGGACGCCGAGGTGCGCCTCGAAGCCAGGGGTGACCGGGAGGGACTCTCCAGGCTCGTCACGTGGCCCCCGAGGCAGGTGCGGACCCTCTCCATCATCGCTGGCCCACACGAGGACAAGCCCTGGGTCGTCTTCACGGTCTTCGGTGGGCCCGTGGCCCCCCGCGAGTCATTCAACGTCCCCGAGGAGGACACCGAGGCGCTCGCGGAGTCGGAGGCGTTCTGGGCCGAGCACGCGCTCACTGAGGAATCGACGCCGACCCCCGAATGAGTCCTTGCGCTGACGCTAGTTACCCCCTAGTATGGTCAGTGGAAGGAACGAAGACCATGACGACCCGCACTGATACCCACCGAGTTTCCCAGATTCAGCCTGAGGATTACTCCCTCGTCTTCTGCTACGCACTCGCGAGCACGATGGACGGCTGGCCCGTGCCTTCGGTCAACATCAACTGCGCGCTCCACGGCGCGAAGGCGCACGCCGCCAACGGCCGCTGTTGCATCATCGGTCTCCGTCTCGCGAACACCAAGATGGCCGCCCACGGATCCGTCGGTAGCTGCACCGTCTGCGGAACCGCCCACCTCTACGGCGACGTCTGGTTCCACGAGCCGACCGGCGAGCACATCTTCGTCGGCCACCAGTGCGCCGACAAGTACGAGCTGATCGCCGACCGTCGCGACTTCGAGCGCGAGCTTGGTACCGTCCGCGTTCGTTCCGCCCGGGAGCACGAGCTGGCCATCCGCGAGGAAGACCGGAGCGCCTACATCGACTCGGTCGAGGGTCTCCGCGTGGCGCTCGACACCAACCACAACATCGTCCGCGACATCAAGGAGCGCTTCTTCTCCGGCCGCTACACCTCGCTCACCGAGAAGCAGGAGGCCCTTGTCCTCAGTCTTCACGAATGGTCCCTCCGCCCGGCGCCGGCCCCCGAGAAGCACGTCGCGGCCCCCATCGAGGCGAAGCGCCAGGTCGTCACCGGCCTTGTCGTCTCCACGAAGCTCGTGAGCGGCTACTACGGCGACTCGGTCAAGATGACCGTCAAAATCACCACCCCCGAGGGTACCTGGCTCGCATGGGGCACCTGCCCCTCCAGCTTCCTCGACGAGGGCCACAACCTTCGCGGCTCGACGGTCAGCTTCAACGCGAAGCTCAAGCAGGGCCGGGACGCGCACTTCGCGCTCTTCAGCCGCCCCACCAAGGCCATCGTGGTCGAGTGGGCCGAAGCGGCCTGACCCCGCCCAGGGAGCTGTTACGATGCGATCGTGGCACTCCCCATCATTCCCACGGCGCCGGCCCTGTCGGGTGTGAGCTTCCGATACGTCATCCGCGAGCTGGACCAGATCAGCGTCGCGGTGTCGGTCGTTGGGACCAAGCAGGCCATGCTCACAAGGCTCTCCGAAATCGTCGACCGGATGATCGAGGCGATGGTCGGCACGCGGCCCGAGGTGAAGAAGCTCCGCGACGACCTGATCCGTCGGTCCTTCAATATGCGCCGCGCGTCCAAGAGGCCCCTTCCGGCTTCGAAGGCCATCCGGGCGGCGCTGTTGAAGCTCAAGGAGCTGCGCAAGCTCGTGGACCAACAGGGGCTCGCCGACGTCCCCCTCATGTTCACCGTGGACGGCTTCGATCTGGAGAATGTTTGGGGCTACTCGGAGAGCGAGGTGCGGGTTACGACCATCGCGCTGAAGCGAACGAACAAGCTCCTGGTGGACGTAGGGTTGAAGCTCGACCCAATGTACGTGCTCCTCGACCCGAAGGTCGCGAGGGGCTCCTACTTCCGCCTGAACGACCGCGATGACGTCTTCGAGGCTGACCTGGGGCAGAGACTCTCGGGAGATCTGAGGGAGGTCCTGGAGGCTGTCGGTGCGTGGGTGTGGCTTCAGGTTTTGGACCGCGAGGACTGGGAGCTGTGGGGGCGTGACCGAGATCGCTTTGCTGGGGCGTTCGCCCGGAAACTTGCCACCGAGGCGGTCAATCCCGATACTGCTGCGAGGCTCGTGCTGTCTGTCGGCAAACACGCTCGCCGTTGGTGAGGGGAGACCTGGTCATGGATGATGTCATGGGGTTCGTGAACACCCATATTTTGCAGCACTGGCCGTTTTTCTCGTGGCTCCTCATCGCGATGCTGATCGGCCAGGTCGTCAAAAACACGGTCTGGACGAAAAAGAACGCCATCAAGAAGAGGCCACACTGGTTCTGGTGGTGGGGTCGCAAAACGATGGTGCTCCACCCCGTCCTCGGTGGTGCTCTCTTGGGCCTCGCTTGGCAGAACCCAGAGGGTGGCGTCGAGGGCATCACGGCATCCATGGCTTACTTCGCGGCGGCTGGCGGTTTGAGCACCTGGGCCTACGAGGGCCTCAAGGGTCTGGCCAAGAAAAAGGGTGTCGACCTCGACATTCCTGGCATCACGCCCAGCTCTTCACCGCCTGCCCCCGATGGTGACCCGAAAATCTGACACGAGGATGCAGACGTCTGCACCGAAACTCTGGCGCACACCGACGTTGTGGTAGAGTCCGATTCTCGATAGGGGGCCGACCCCGTAGGTACTTTCAGAAGGAACAAGCATCATGGCACTCGCAACCGTCACGAACACCTCGGGCGCCGCCTTCGCGGCCGGCGACCTCCCCGGCCCCCTGGCCCAGTTCGCCATCGCTTCCGCCGGAAACGTCGTCACCGGCATCAGCAAGGCCGACCTCCTGGAGGGCGAGGACAAGGGAAGTCCCGTGTGGAAGCAGCTCGACCGGCTGATCCAGACGGGTCAGATCACCATTGCCGTGGCTTCGCCCGGTACCGGCGATACGCCCGCGACCACGCTCGTCTCCATGCTCGACGAGATGGACTCGCTCTGAGCTGATTTCGGGTCGGGACACAACGCCGCGACCTCGGGAGTTCCCTGGGGTTCGCGGCGTCTCGTGTGGAGGATGGGTGAAGCTGGTAGCTGCATCGGCAATGGCTCTGGCGGCCTTCGTGGCCGCTGGTTGTGCTTCTGCATCTCAGATGCCCCGCCGGACGCTTCCCGATCCGATCGTCGCCGTCGAGCTGCCTGAAGAGCCCGCGAGGCCCGAAGGTGGTGTCCAGACGCGACCGGTCGCCCAGTGCGTTGACGCGGACGGTCAGGAGACCCCCGGAGGCGTCTTGTTTGCCGACGAGACAGCCGCGTACACCGGACACCTTCGAGTGTCCTATGACGAGCTGCGTGGGCTGTACAGCATCGACCAACGGACCTGGGCGCGCGAGCGTGAGGTCTACCGTCGATACCTCGACCTGGCAGACGACGAGGTCGATCGCGCCAATGGGCGAGCCGAACGCAACTGGTGGGAACGACACGGCGCTGCTGCGGGGTTGACCATAGGTGTCGTGGTTGGGGCTGCTATCACCATCGGTATCGCCGCTGCCCTCGATGGGACGACGGATGCCATCTAAAGTCACAGGCGCCGACCTGGTTCGAGGGCTCGGTGCCTACTGGGACGCGCTGAAGAACGAGGAGCGCACCATGCGCTCGGGCTCCGTCGCGGTCAGCACCATCAAGTCGAAGTCCGACGGCAAGAAGAAGAAGGTTCACGGTCCCAAGGCGCGGGACGGTCGGACGCAGAAGGTCATCTCGCGCTACTACGACGAGATCAAAGAGAAGCAGCCGGGCAAGTCGAAGGAGTACTATGCGCGTGTCGCGTGGCAGCGATACTGCATGTACAAGAACCCCGACTACGCTGGATGCACGAAGGCCGGGAAGACGAAGGCCGTTTCCGGCCCCGTCGGCGAGGAGTTCGAGATGGACCTGGATGAACTATTCGAGACCGCGGCCGGCAACCTCAGTGAGGCGGCCAGGTACGACTTCGGCGGGATGGACCCCCAGAAGTCCTACGAGCGTTCCATGCTTGGTCTCAACCTCGCGCGAGACGTTGCCAGCAAAATGAAGGCTCCCGGAGCCCGGAAACTCATCAACGGGGTCGCCGATTTCGGGCACAGGTACGCCAAGGAGTTCGACCGCGGCGGCGTGAGCCGAGGCGTGGACCAACCCCGGACCCCCGTGGACCTCTACAACCTCCTCGTGGCGGTGAAGAGCGGGCTCAACTCTGCCTTCCAGGGGTGGAAGGACAAGAGCCGGGCCGGAGACAGCGACGAGAAGCGCAAGTTTCGGGTGTGGATTGATGCCGTGGGATGGCTGATGGTGGTCGTCGACACGGCAATGAACCAGATGTACCAGTGGTCCAAGGAGAGGTCCGAGGGGCTCGACTCCCTTCGTAACGACCTCCTGGAGAAGCGCGGGGGCCGTGAGCTGGCTGGCGACAACAAGGGGAGCGGTCACCACTCGGAGGTCAAGTACGCGAAGAGCCCATACACGGGGCCGAAGTCCAAAAAAGGCTACCATCGCGCTTACAACAAGGCCGTTCGGCGAGCGAAGAAGAAGGACATCGAGAAGCGTCACTCCGAGATGGACGAGGCACGCGCAGCCCTCCTCGGTACCGCCGATCTCGTGGAGAACAAGCCCGAGCGCCAGGGTTCCGAGATCGCGGCGCGGATGCGCGGTGAGGAACTGGACCGACTTAGGGATGATCTGCTGGGTGAAGGTAGATCTCTATACGAGCCTTCCGGCGCGGCGCCCGTGTATCTGTACGTGTACGACAAGAGCAAGAGGCTCGTGATGTTTCAGGTGCTCAAGGTGGCCGCACGGTCTATCGTCGTCCGTGGTGTTGCCGCGAAGGGTAAGACCAAAAAGAGCACAAAAGTCGTCCCTTTGAAGGGCGATTTCACTGGCTCTCGACCGGTTACGATTCGGCTCAAGGGTGGAGAGGCTACGCATCCGAACCTCAAGCTGAAGCTCAAGAGGTGGGCCGGTAAGCCCATGTCGCCACAGCTCTAGGGCAACAAACCTGCCCCGGATGGGCTATGAAGGTGAGATTATGGAAACGACAACGAGCCACATCCTGAACGAGGTCCGCGAAATCCTCACCGAGGGCGACGGATCGCCCGGTGTCATCACCGAGGCGAGCGAAGATCACTACGTGGCGGCGACTAAACTTATCGATCAGGGAGCTGATGGCAGCCTGGAGAAGATGTTCCAGAAGCGTATCGACCAGATTACCGCCGGCTTCAAGAAGGCCAAGGTCCGGAACGAGCGGATGATGAAGATCGGCGTCGGCCGCACCGAGGCGGTCACGTTCCTGGAGCCCATCTACAAGGACCTCCGGAAGTTCGCGAAGTTCGTCGACAGTGCCGCCGACCACATGGTCAAGGCGACGGGCCTCAGGGAGGGCATTGAGGAGGGCGTCGATTTCGCCAACCAGGGCCACGGCATGTGGGAGGAGCCGGTCGTGGGCCGGACCGTCATGACCCCGGACAACTCGACCTCGCACGCGGCGAACATCTCGAAGAGCGCGAGCGCTCTGATGAACGCCCGCAAGGGCCAGGTCGTGAAGATGGGCAAGATGGCCTACAAGGTCATGCAGCCCGCTCAGTCGGTCGGCACCCGCGGCCACGTCGTGGTCCTTAGCGGTCTGTCCAACGGCGGCAAGGGCGACCAGTACATGGCGCTCGTCCCGCCGAAGAGCGGCACCGGTCAGGGCGGCACCGTGAAGATGGTCAGCATCGGGTCGGCGACGCCGTCCTTCCATGACGTGACCGTCGACCTCACCGTCGAGAGCTTCAATCCGGACGCGGACCACCTGTGGGCCAGCTCGCGGCTCGACGAGACCCAAGTGTGGGTCGCGGCCACCGAGGACCAGGTTGGCCCGCTCATCAGCGCGGCCTTCCGCGGCGAGGAGCTGAGCTATCACCTCGAAGCGATTGAGGGCGAGCCCGCTTTCATCTCCGCCATGCGCAAGGTCATCTCCGAGGGGATCGTGGCCAACGTGGATGAGGTCACCGTCTCGGTCCACGAGGCGGCCAATGCCATCCAGGTCTACGACGGTCTCGGCATCGCCAACCAGCGCAAGGTCGGGGCCATGGGGCCGCGCCGTATGCTCGACGTCATCGCCCAGATGAGCGAGGGCAAGGGTGGCCTCAAGTCGTCCGACATGAAGCGCGGCACCGCCATCGTGAACATCAAGAACCCCGGCTGGGGTGAGTTCAGGGTCCAGAAAGAGACCAAGCACGACGGTACCGTCTGGTGGGACATCCGCGGTCGCGGCGGCGAGAGGGTCCTCCACACGGGCGAACTCGGAGCCTGGAAGCTCGCGTGAACCTGATTCCCTTGAGCGCTGTTCTGGAGGGCCGATTCCGCGAGGACATCGGTGCACTTCACCTCATGCCCAAGGACAAAAAGTTGAAGAAGGCCCGTGTGACGGGTGATCCTGGCTACCCGCAAGCTAAGGGTGCAGGAACGAAGGGCGGGGGACGTCGACCAGGGCGTCTGAATCGTCGAGCCAAGACCCTGCCTATCTGAGGAGAATCCAATGTTTGCCGATGACCTCGAAAACGCCCTGTCCGAAGCCAAGATGAAGTTCAAGAAGGGCGACATCGTTCGTCGTACCAAGAAGGCCATGCAGTCGATGGGCATGGTCTCCGGTGCGATCAACGGGAAGGTCTCCGGGTATGACGGGCGCTTCGTCATGATCGTCTGGTCGGACGACCCCACAAACGAGCCGAGGGGCGCGGCCGAGATCGGCATCGAGCTGGACAAGCGCGCCATGGCCAAGGCGAAGCGCAGCGGGATGCGCGAGGGGCTCGCTGAGATGGACCTCGGCACCGAGCACCCGATCGGGATGCCCAGCGCGGGCGGCTACACGAAGCCGGGCGGCTCGGGCGATGCACGGTCCGGGTACGGCAGTGTTCCCGACCCTCAGGGCCAGGAGAACAGCCACTCGGGCCACCAGTCCGCAGCGGTGGCACAGGCGGCTGCCGTCTTCAGGGGCCTCTATCGCATGGGTCCCGGTGACAAGGTCATGGTCAAGGGCGAGACCTACGTGGCGCAGTCCTCGGTCCAGATGGGGCCGCAGAAGAGCTGGCTCACGGTCCGCGGTCCGTCGGGCGACCAGTTCATGCTCATGGTCCCCGCGGTGGCGGCGACCCGGAGCAAGGCGGCCGAGTGGATGACCATCATGCAGACGGGTCGGGCGAGCACCGCACCGGTCGACATCAAGACGGTCAGCATCTACGCCGAGAACCTCGACCAGGGGTGGCTCAACCCCATCGAGGAGGGTGACGCCGACGACACCGACGTCGACGGGCTCAGCGAGGGCAACCTCCCCAAGGACACGCTCAAGTGGATGGAGAAGGAGCACGGGGTCAAGGACCTCCGGTTCCAGGGCGGTGAGTACGCCCCCTCCAAGGGCGTCATGGGTCAGCGCGAGACCCATCGACAGAAGGAGGAGATCGACAAGCTCGGTCACAGCCTCTTCGACCGTCAGTACGCCTCCGAGTGGGAGGGCCGCAAGGGCGTGTGGGTCACCTACCGCGGCACCCCCCCCGGTCCCGGGCGTGGTGAGCAGGGGTGGTACGACAAGATGATGGAGCTGGTCCAGGGCGCGGCCCGTCTCGGCTACAAGGCCAAGTACAAGGCCGGCAACCTCAGCTCGGACTTCTACATCCTCTTCGACCAGAAGAAGGTGAAAGCCGCCGAGGGCGTCCACAACGAGTACCTCCAGTGGATGGCCGGACGGGGCTCCTCCGGCGCCAGAAAGCGCCTCGGCGGGTCCTATGTTGAGGGTGCCGTGCGTGACGGTGACGAGCTGAACGTCGTCGATGACAACCTGGTTGAGGGCTGGAAAGCTCTCGACGAGAGTGGGTTCGGCTCATCCCAAAAAGCCGCGGCGATCGCGATGCGCATCGAGAAGATGACCGATCGCAACGATCACACGGGGTCGGTCCTCGCACTCGCGAACGCGATGGGCAACAAGCCCATGGTGAAGGCCATCCAGGCCATCGTGACCATCCAGGATTTCTACGGTCACATGCCGGACGGCCTCTCCAAGGTCCGCGACGATATGCGGAACCAGCTCCTCCGTTACGCCAAGCAGTCGTGGAGCAAGGAGAACTACGACCGTCTCCGCATGGCGTTCTAGTTCTGCTTGACGGTGTCACTCCACCGTATAAGGTGGCTCAGTGACCGACACTCAGAGCTTCTTGTGCGATACGTGTAGGGACAAGCCCGCCGATGGCCTAGGGGCCATCGAGCTGTGCGCTGGATGCAGCGCCAACGGCCAGTTCTTCGACTACCTCAGAGAGAAGATCGAGAGGCTGGAGATCGAGAACCAGCTTTGGCGCGAGAGTATCGCCACGATGCGAGACGTGGCGGTCAACCTCTCTCCTGTCGTGGCACACTGTCAGAGCCTCGAAGTCACCCGGGACATGATGGCCCAGGACGACACCCTCAAACAGATGGTGGACGACAGGTTGGAGCTGGAGCGTGCCCGAGCCCAAAAGAACGCGGACGCCGCGGACAAGAAAGCACTCGATGTACGGGAGGCAGCCGAATCTGCCGCCCGAGAGTGAGCGTGGCGGCTGTTTGTGGATGCTCGGGCTCACCCTCATGGTCCTCCTGTTGGTCTCCACGAGTTGCATGGTTTCCTGGTGGGGCGTCCGGACGTTCCTGGGGATCCCGGGTCTGGAGGAGCGCGTGAGAACCCTGGAGGCCCGCTGATGGCCAAGCCTCGCGTCTCGGGGTTCCAGCCCTGCGCGACGCTCTCGTGTTCTGGACGCACGCCTACGCGCGTGGGCGCGGGGCGCGGGCGCGGGACAATCTTTTGCGAGGCGTGCTCGGCCATGAGGGATACGCCTCTCAACCCACCGATCCAGCTCGGGGAGCGTGACATCGAGCGCATCACCACCCAGGAGGCCAAACAGGGCGGCGGGCCACACACGAACAGGCTTACCCTCCATGGTCCAGGGGAGTGCGTCGTGTGTTCGGGGCCAACCCTTCGGGGCCGGCTCTATTGCTCGCGCCGGTGTCGGTCGGCGGGCAGGCGAGGCGAGGGCGCCATCGTGATCGACAGTGTCGAGGCGACCGTGGCCCAGCACGCCAAACGAATCGGCATGGGTCTCAGCACCCTCGTAATGAGACTCCGGATGGGAGCGTCAGTCCGCGAGGCCCTCGATCGTCCCATCGACGAGACCCGGAGGAGATGTGGCTGACAGCCTCGGTCCCGAGTACCGGGTCGCATATCCGATGAACGTCATCTTGAATTCGTGCAAATTTCGCTGCACCAAATGCCGAAGGTGGAAGCCCGCGGCGAAGTTTGGTTTGCGATGTGTGGACGATGTGATTCGCAACCAACCCCAGTGCAGTTCGTGTCGGCAGCAGAAGAGGCCGAAGCTCGAACTGGTGAAGTAGGAGAAGACGATGACCGAGACCGAGACCAAGTCAGCAAAGCATCCCCGCTCGATCTACGACCTGGAGGGTGAGTTTATCCGGCTCCTGGAGATGGCTCACCAGGGCTTCGACCCGGAGACCGGGGAGTACCTCAACGAAGACGAGATTGACCGAGCTTTTGCCGAGTTGGAGGGCGACCTCGACGATAAAATCGCTGGCTGCGGCTTCGTCATCATGCGGCTCAAAAAAGAAGCTGCGATGGTCGACGAGGAGGCGAAGCGGTTGAGGGACAAGAAGGCGCGCATGGACAAGGGGCGTGAGCGGCTGGAGGAGCGCGTGCGTGACCTGATGATTCTCGTGGCCGACCCAGGCGCGGGCAAGTCGGTGAAGAAGCCGTGGATCTCGGTCACCATCGCCAAACCCTCGAAGAACAAGGTCCAGCTCCTCAACGCGAAGCTCATACCGTCCGAGTTTATGACCGTGCCCCAGGCTCCCGACCCGAAGCCCATCATGGCCGAGATCAAGAAGGCCCTGAAGGCCAAGATCGAGGTTCCTGGTGCTGAGCTGGTGCAGGGCAGGAGGACGCTCACGATTACGTGATGCTATGGTGCCCTAGCCTCGACGGGGGCCGATGGACGCCTAGGCGTGCTGCGCGCTAGGACCCGAAGTTGCGCTCGGGTAGGTACGCCGGGCGTTCATCACTTTTTGGACCTCCTCGTTGAACTCGGCGAGGGTTGGTCCATGACGACCAATATCACGCAGCTCCACACCTGGGACCTCCACATCGCCGACGCCGACGACGAGTGGGAGGCCCAGTGCGGCACCACCAACCCCGAGATGCTCACCGAGCCTGGGGCCAAACACCTGCCCGGGTACACCCTCTGCCCAGAGTGCTTGACTGCTGAATCTGAGGGGGTAAGATGAGCGAGTTGTGGGACGACCAGTCACAGAAATCTTCAGCGAGGCGTGGGTACGAGAGACCCTGTTGATGGTTCTGCCGGAGGGTATCGTGGAGCACCGGGCCCCCGAGGTCCTTCGGAGCGTCCACGCGGCGGCTCTGGCTCACGAGGACATCCGCACGGCGTTCTTCGAGCCCCTTCACCTCTTCGTCCGGGACTCGCGCGACCGCGACAGAATCAACGACCGGGTCACCGAGGGCATCGAGGACACCCTCACCGAGGACGACCGTCCCTACGTGGGCGAGTGGATCAAGGCACAGGGCGACATCCGGTGGGACCAAAAAGACGCTGCGTACTGGAAGGTCCTGCTCAAACGAGCCGACCAGGAGAGTCGACTACCTGACCATGAGATGATC
Source organism: Phycisphaerae bacterium (assembly GCA_029260055.1). Classification (GTDB taxonomy): domain Bacteria; phylum Planctomycetota; class Phycisphaerae; order UBA1845; family UBA1845; genus JADFOB01. The sequence goes on along the minus strand of JAJDDX010000500.1, from coordinate 65,352 downwards.
CGTAGGCACAGGCCGATCTCGCGCCGCACCCGCGATCAGACCTGGTGGAGAGCCATGGGTGCGTACACCGAGGAGTGGCGGTTCCCGGCGGCGGTTCACGGCGCCTACAACGCATTCAAATCGCCGAGCGACTGGGTTCGGCAGGTTCGTTACATCGAGCGCGGTACCGTCACGGGGGACTTCCCGAGGATGGTCAAGGACAACCTCGACGTCCGGTACGGGGCGAAGGTCGCGAAGGTCCTCGGCGAGCGTATCCGGCTGATGACGAAGGAGTTTGGTTGCGTCGACAACGTCCGCGTTGCTGCTCGCGATAACAAGGCCGAGATGGCCCACTACCGATGGCAGAAAGGAAGCGGGTGCTGCGCCTACCAGGACATCGAGATCGACGTGCTCGGGCGACCGTTCGTCATCGGCTGCAACTACGGGCACTGAGGGGAGAAAGATGGACACCGAGGAAATGAAGGCGATGGCGGAGACCTATAACCTGATCCCGGACGCACACGACGGTCTGCGCGGGATGCTGGAAGGGGCCTTCGTTCACGGTGTGCTGGAGTCGGTGATCTCCGAAGTCCCCATCGCCATTCGCCGCACCAACAACGGGCGCATCGCGGTCGTTCAGACCTTCACCGAGGGCGACGACAGGGACGAGAGCGCGGGCTACGGCGACACGCTCGCCGAGGCCGTCAAGAACTGGCTCCAGGCCACGATTGCGAGGAACCGATGAGTTGGTATCACATCCACGCCACGGCGGGCGCGGGGCACATGGGCACCTGGGAGAAGTACGAGTGGCTTCCGGGCGAATGGTCTGAGGACGGGCTCAACGAGGTTGCGCGCGATGCTGAGCCTGACTGGGCACGCGACTACGGCAACAGTGTTATCCGCATCAAGAAGGTCGAGATTGTTCCCGACGATGTCCGCAAGGAGATGATCGAGGCCCAGGTACGCCGTGTCGAGGGCGCGGCCACGATGCTCAAGATCCTGCGTGGGTGTACGTGCGGTGACGCGGTCGGCACCTTCTCCAGGCACGAAGACAACCCGGGTGGTCATGCGGCCTCGTGTCCGGTGTGGGGACCGCCCGATCCGATGGAGAGGCTCTGGAGGGCCTTTTCTGCGGCGGTGAACGAGATTCGCATGGCGGCGGAGGCAGGAGAGTCGGAGGGGCTCCTGGACGACGAGGAGGCCACCGGGTCCCGCCAGCTCGCTACCGACCTGGAGGAAGCCTTTGCGACCGTCGTGAGCGAGGTGGAGCGCCTTCGGACGCGCGACCGCGAGTGGCAGGAACAGACGGGCGAAAGCGACCCGAGGGGGTAGATCGTGAGTCTCTTCGACCTCACCGAGAAGCCCGTGAAGGGCTGTCCCGTCTTCTTCCGGGTGGCCTCGTGGCGGCCGGAGGTCGAATACAAGTCCGGCAAGCTCGCCGACTTGGCGGTGGTCCTCTTCGACCAGGGGAAGTTCATCCGGATCCTCGACTTCATCGGGCCGGGCTTCAGCTACCTCGATGAGAACGGCTGCCTCGCGGATTCCGTGGGCGAGATGGTGCCGAGGGATGACGCCATCTCGGGTCTGTGGATGTTCGAGGGGAAACTGTGCTCGGGCCACCACGACACCTACGACGGCCGGGAGTACGACGAGTGGCTGGAGGGCGAGTTCCGTCTGCTCACCGACGAGGAGCGTGACGCGGTCATCGCCGAGGAGTTCCCCTGGGACCCCGACGCCTGGCTCAAGGAGGGCTGGAGGGACATCGCCTACCCCAAGAACCTCCTCCAGGGACCACCCGGGCCGCTCGTGGAGGCCCTCAGGGTCTACGTCGAGGGGCTGGATGGAGAGTGCGACCGGGACCACCTCGTGGCGCGTGAGGTACGCCTCAGGACGGGAGCGGAGGTGGACCTCAGGGACGAGGCCACCAAGCTCTCGACGCCCGAGCGCGATGTCCTCAGGCTCATCCTGGAGTCGCTCCCCATGAGGTGCCAGGAAGATGGCTGCGACGAGGAGCAGGCCGCCTACGGCCAGTGCAAGGCTCACCGGTACTACGAGTGCTGCGGCGCCGTGAGGGGCACCCCTCATTATCGCAACGAGGACGAACCAGGGCGATGCCCGGAGGAGGAGTAGATGGAGCAGGAAATCACGATCTATGGTCTGAGCGACGATCTGGTGGAGGTCGAGGGCGAAATCGGTGATGAGTGGGGCGGGGGCGACGATCCGTCCTTCGTCGTGCTTTCCACGGGCGACAGGTTTTCGGTGACCTACGGTGACCGCGGCGTGTGGGTCGTCGAGCACGTCGAGATCAGCGGCGAGTGCAAGGTGTCCATCGAGCGGGCGCCCGAGGGCGAGGATCCCGATCCCTACACGGACAAGGTCACCGTCACCGGCCCGTTCACCTGGGTCGACTGCTGGAGAACCTGGCCCCCGGAGGACGAGCAGGTCCGTGAGCGCCTTGAAGGCCGCCTCGACGACCTCGTCGGCGACCCGCTCATGGCGGCGTACAAGGCGACACGCGGCCGATGACCCATCCACGCGAGGTGCAGTGGTTCGTGGCGAAGTACGTCCCCGATTTGGTACGGGGTGAGCCTCGCAACATCGGGGTCATCCTTCGGCTGTTCGAGGGGGTCCTGAAGTATCGCTTCTGGAGCATCCCCCCGTTCGTTCGTGACCCGACCACCTACCTCGCGTGGGTCGACTACTGGACCGCGACGATGGAGAAGCACCAGGCCAAGAGCCTCCACTGGCTGCCGAAGCGGCGGGCCGGCGACACCTTCTACATCGAGCAGGCGGGAGCCAAGCTCATTACGGGGGAGGTGGACTTCGAGGCCCTGTACGCGAGACTCGTGGACCCCTCAAACCTCGACTGGACCCTCGAAGACGACCTGGAGCCGGACAAGATGCCGGGATGGTGGAAGAAGTGAAGGGTAGGAAGAACCTGCTGAAGCAAGCACGAGAGCGGGCGCAAGATCAGAAGGCGACGTCTTCGGTTGCGGCACTGGCACCGATGGCGTCAGAGGACGAGGTTGCCGAGCTGTTTAGGTCGGGAAAGGTGGGGCCCGGTCAGCGGTCGCTAGCCGCCGCCATGCAAGAAGAGCTTTTGAGCGCTGTGGCGGGCCTGAAGGAGAAGTACAGCAGGTACGTGAGTACCGAAGACCAGGTGTGTGTCTTCGAGTACGTGCTCTCCAGTGAGATCGTTCGCACGAAGAACGAGGGGTCATGAGCGAGTCCGTCACCATCGTCTGTGACGCCTGCTCGAAGAGCGTCGAGGTCGAGGACCCCTGCACTTGGCGCGAGTGGATGGAGGCCCACCACAAGACCAAGGGGCACCCCAACCAGGGCGAGCGCTGGACCATCCTGACGGGGGGCCAGTTCACGCGGGACTACATCGTCTGCTCGAACCTGAGGTGCCAGAACGATACAAGGGTCGGCAAGACCCCTCAGGCGATGACCGACGCGGGGTACGCCCTTGGGGACTACGTCGGCTTCTTCTGGCCCGAGAGCGGGTCGCTGCCCGACCGGGTCTTCAAGGGCTGGCCCCCGCCGAAGCCTGGCCACGTGAAGCGGTCCGACGAGGTCGTGCTCACGAGCAACCGGGTCTTCATGGCCGGGCCGCTCATGGGCTCGGGGGGAGAGCAGCAGAGGAACGTCCGCGCCATCCTTCTCGACGCCGATCGGGTCGTCGAGGCCGGCTACATCCCCTTCATCCCACACCTTTTCACGTTCTGGGACCTCGTGGCCCCTCACGATCGGAACCACTGGCTCAGGCTCAACAAGCACTGGCTCATGTGCTGCGGAGCCATCGTGAGGCGAGAGGGGGACTCGGTCGGCGCGGACATGGAGGCCGAATGGGCTCACTCGATGGGGATCCCCGTCTTCGAGGTCGAAACCTTCCTGAAGCTCAGGCCGAAGTACGACCCCGGGTTCCAGCAGTGGGCAGGGCATGTGCCAGAGATGACGGCCGAGCAGTTCTGGGACCGGCACGGCACGAAGCCCTGGCCGGGCGAGGTGCAGACGTCTGCACACGAGGAGCCCTGATGACCTACAGCCACAACCTCTACCGTGAGAGCCGCGGACCCATCCTCGACGACGACGGCAACCCCGAGCCCATCTTCTGGGTGGAGTGCGTGGGGTGCGGACACGAGTACCCCTTGACCAAGGGACCCGACGGGAAGGTCTACGTGCCCGTCATGCTCAACCGCCTCGCGCCGGTCGGAGAGGATGGGAGGGTCTGCGGGGAGATCTACTACGCGAGCAAGGGCTGTACCCCCCAGGCCGCCCACCTCATCAGGGACGAATACGGGGACGAGGCCGTGCGCGTCGTCGTCATCCCGCCCCTTCAGCCGAGAAGGCTCACGGTCAACGTCAGCCCTCAGCTCAGCGATCGGTCGACCACATCAACATGACCTTCCACGTCCCCAAGAGCTGACCCCCGTGCCCTATCGAGGATCCGACATGAGGAAGACCGAGCAGTACGAGCTGGGACCCAACGAGCTGAGGGAGGCCGTCATCGAGTGGGTCCGAGACCACCAGGACGGCTACCTGGACCTGAACGACGACAGCCTCGTCTTCCTGTTCAAGGACTCGCACGGGGACATTGTGAACCTGCACACGGTCAGGGTGGAGACGAAGGAAGGGGAGCCGGAGTAAATGGGCCGATTCACCCGAGAGGCTGACCACAGGCTGTGACGGTCCCGGACATCGTCGGACTGCTCATGGTGATCTACTGCGCGGCGATCTGGGAAATCTACACGGACGAGAAGAACCGGAAAGTGACGAAGATCATGGACCTATTCACCCCAGGTGGCTCACCCATCCACTGGCACAGACCGAGCCAGCCGAAGACCCCTCGCATCCCCTGCCCCCTGTGCGGCAAGGAGGTGTCCCAGAAGGGGCTCTCGGACCACATCACCGCGAAGCACAAGCGCAAGACCGAGGGGAAGAAGAAATGTTGAAACTACAGAGCGTCAGAATGCCGAGCTTGGGGACGGTCGGAAGCCCAAAAGCACTCAACCGAGGGGAGTGGGAGAAGCTCGGGCGTCTCGCAGCGGAGGTCGAAAATGACGTCCTGGAGGGGAAGTGGGAGGAGTGGACCTTCAGCCCTCACACCCCTGACCGGTTCATAGCTCGGATTATCCGTGGCGACATCGAAGAGGCCATCCGTAAACGGCTTCAGGTGGAGGGGTTCGACACCAAGTTCTGGATCATCCAGGCCATCCTCGCCCCCGACGAAGAGAACCCGGCAGCCCTCGACACGTGGGAGGTTCGCCTGTGGTTCACCCAGGTCTTCGCAAGGACGCTGGGAGGAAGTCATGTCCCGACCATCTCGGAGAAGATTGCGGAGGCACCCCCGAACGGGACCTCGGACAAGACCGCGATGGCCGCTGAGCAGCAGGCTGAACTGGAGAAGAACGGGCCTGAGGGCATGGAGAGGGTGAACGTGGAGAGGCTGGCGAAGCTCGCGGCCATGCACATGCACAACCCGACCAAGGTGTTGGCTGAGGCCAACGAGGCCAAGACCAAAGACCTGCGGACCAAGTGGGTGGGGGAGACCCTGCACGTCATCGAGCAGACCGACGGGAGCGCCGACATCTGGCCACGGTCCGACTCGGACGCGAGCGGGGTCGACTTCTCGGGGCAGCCCGTGAACCGGCCCTCGTTCGAGGAGGCCGTGAGATCGGCGAAGGCCATGGACGCGATGCTGGAGAACCAGACCAAGGTCGCGAAGGCGGAGGGCAAGGAGCCCGAGTCCATGGCCGAGGTGTTCAGCCGGCTGCTCAAAGCCCTAGCCCCCGGTCGCATCGAGCCCGGAGTGCCCGACCGGGACGCCTACTACATCGACGTGACGGCCGATCCGTACCGCGAGGGGGACTTCGAGGTGGAGCCCTTCCGCGTGGGGGACGACGTGTCGAAGGACTCGACCGGCATCCGCATCACCCACAAGTCGACCGGCACGGTCACCGAGGCTACCGAGCGTTCGCGGCATGCGAGCCGGGCCAAGGCCATGACCAGGATGCGCGAGAAGCTCGATGAGCTGCTGGAGGCGTCGATCGACCGGGACGGGCCGCGGCTCGACGCAGGCATGATCATCCCTGACGTGTCGGAGATGCCGTGCGCGGCGGTGGTCAGGCATCATGAGACGGCGGATTACAACCTCGGCTGCATCCGACCTTACGGCCACGAAGGCGATCATCACGCACACCTGTGGAAGGACGGGACCTGCTCGTGCGGTGAGGAGGCACCACCACCGGACCCAGAGGAGGATGTCGGGCGGCCGGAGGCGGGGGGGTTCGTGGACGTGGACTTCCATGCGGGGGACCGAAACTGGGTCGACGGGCGGGATCGCAAACTGGGGCTGACCGATTCGGTGGAGATTGTGGGGCACATCTTCGTGGCGGAGGCAGGTCCAAGGGGCGGGTGGGAGCCGTCCGTTATCACCATCGACCCAGAGGCCCACGAGTGCCGGCTGCACCCTCAGGGGACCGTCCTGCCCTTCTGGGGCCTGTACACGCAGACCGAGCGGGACGCCTGGTACCCGGATCGGCCCAATCCGAAGAGCACGAGTTTGATGGGGGTACAGTCGCACCTGCCGTGCTCGGTCTCGACCGACCCGAACTGGACCGAGGACCGGGGCCATGGGGATGACGATGGGTACGCCTGCTGCGCGACCGTGTTCTGGCTCGTCATCGCGGCCGTCGAGCCCTACGTCTACGGGCCGGAGTGCTACTCGGACAGCGGGTGGTTCGACGACCTCATGCTCACGAGTGTGAACGAGGTGAGCGACGCGCTTGGGTGGCACTGGTGCATCCGGGACTACCCCGCGAACATGCGAGTCACCCAGGGCGGGCACGAGACCACGCGCGAGGAGGCCATCGCGAGGGCGACCGAGATGTGTGAGCACCCCGTGGTGTGGCGGGAGGGCTCGCTGCCGACCGAGGAGACCAAGAAGCGCTGGACCAAACAGAAGCTCCGATACGACCCGCTCGGGCTGAACGAGGGGTCGAGCTTCCCCACGAAGCGCATGGCCCCGTGCCCGAGCTGCGGTGAGAAGGACATCGAGGTGGGCGAGGTCGCGGACGATACGACCTGGTCTAACACCTGCCCGAGCTGCTCAGCCATCTGGGGTGTGGCCAAGATGGACCCGCAGGCCACCCAGGGTGCCCCTTACGGGCTCTACACCTTCCACCACACCGGAGAGGAGGTCCGAGCGCTCACGGAGGCTCAGGAGGGCGCTGAGGGCCCTGCCGAGGTTAGACAGAGGAGCATCGACGACTTCAGGGCCGCGAGGAAGAAGCGCGACGAGGGGTTTGACTAACTCGCCTCATCGCATAAGATGCGACAGGGTGATGCGGCGCGATGTCACCGTCTGGGGATGATCGCCCAGTAGGCTCCTTTTGGGGTCAAGTGCCTGTAATCATTCAATCGAAGGTGATCGCCAGATGACCACTCACGTCCTACTTACGCCCTGGCCCATCAGTTCTGGGCTCTTCACCTACTGCGGCAAGCCGGCGGCGGAGTGCGGCGACGACCACGTGTCCAACAAGCCCGAGCTGATCGACTGCGAGGGCTGCAAACAGGCGATGCGGATTGCCTTCGAGAACCTGGAGAAGTGGGTCCCTGGGCTCACCTAACAACTGCCAGGCGGCAGGTGTTAGGAAACGTCGGCGTCGATTCCTGTTGACTGAGCCTTGTTATGGCCTCAGTATGGTCAGTGGAAGGGACGACTCATGACGACGAAGATCAGTAACGAGGCGAACGGGGCGGCGCTGAGCGCCATCAGGGAGAAGTGGGACAAGAGGGACACGCCGATGGCGGTCGCATGCCAGCTCGTCAAACTGGCCAACCTCCAGCACGGACAGGTGGTTTTGGAGCCTTCAGCGGGCCGTGGAAACCTCGTCGCTGCTATCCTCGATCCTTCTTGCACACCGGATACCTCGGTCTTGGCAGTCGAGCGGGAGCCAGGATACGCAGAGGCCCTTCGGCAGCGTTTCCCCGACAACAGGTTTCGGGGAATGGTCACGGTCTACGAGGGCGATTTTCTCGTCGAGGGTGTCGACCAGGGCTCGTTGGTTGACAGCGTCGTCATGAGCCCGCCCTTCGTCCGTGAGAACGGCAAGGACCACATGGACCACGTGCGGATTGCGTATGCGCTCTTGAACCCTGGTGATGGGCGCCTCGTTTCGGTGCTTCCCAAGAGCGTCGACCTCTGCATGGACCGCCGCCACCACGAGTTTCGAGAGTGGTTCAAGGAGCACGAGGGTTACACCATCGACCTCCCTAAGAACGCCTTCGTCGAGCCCGGAGTTCGCACCGTCGTGCTCGTGATGAGAGCGGGGAAGCCGTGAAAATCACGGCGACCCAGGAAGAATTGCTTGCGATCGTTGACCGGCACTCAGGTGCCGCGGAAGGCATGGCAGGAACCCTTCCTCCGGATGAGATGGAGGAAGCAAGGACGCGCATTCGGTTGGAGCACCGTCTTTTGTGCAAAGCCATCCGGCAGGTGAAGTACGTGTCGATGGACTACGAGGGTAACGATCCCGATCCCGATCCCGAGCCTCAGGTGCATGTCACGAAACGGGATCGGGTTTGGGGGTGGTTCAAGGATCACCCTGACCAAGATGTTCGGCCACGAGATCTGAAAAGGGTATTCGACGACTACTCCAATGGCGTGGACATTGCCCTGAGGAAACTCGTCATCGACGGGATCATCTCCCAAAAGAAGCGAGGGGTTTATGTCCTCAATACCGTCAAGAACGTCACCGACAAGGAGCAGCGATGACTGTGCTGGACAGGACCTACCAGGAGGCGGGGTTCGACGATGAACGCGACGCGCATAGGCTCATTGCAGGGCTCGATTTGACCACGCGCCTGGCGCGCCAGGCGTTCGAGGTCTGGAAGCGCGAGCACGGCGACAAGGCGAGCCTGCTGAAGCTCCAGGAGGAGTTCGGGAGCACCCGGGAGGCGACGCAGCTCGAACGGGCCAGGAACCTCGTCAGCCCCCTGCGGACAGCGAAGACCCGAGACCTCATGGCCAAGCTCCGAGATATCCTCGGTGAGGCCCAGAACAGCGCGCCCCTTGGGGACGCAGACGGCTCGATGACCGAGGACGCCTGGACGGCCCTCCGTGACGTCGTGCGGTCCCTCGACAACCTCGCGGACGCTATCGACCACTTCAAGAGGGTGAGCCGCTCATGAGCCTCGCCTACGTCAACGACGGGCAGATTGTCCTGGCTCCCGTGAAGAAGGGGCAACCGAAACTCCGGTGTGTGGTCGCGTGCGCGATGGGCAACGCCGCGAGGGTCGTCAACGAGATGCATAACATCAACATCTGGTGCGACCTGTCCGAGCTGGACGCAGATACCGAGGAGACCTCATGACCCAGGCAGCGACAGAGATGGTCCACTTCTCCATCACGGGGGAGTGCGTCACCGACACGGCTCGGAACATCATGCTCGGCGAGGAGCCCGGCAAGGCATGGAGACTCATCGCGAACTCGCTCGTCGGGGAGGGCGCGGAGACGGCTGCACGGGCCATTCTGGACGGCACCATGAAGCTCGTGGGCACCAACAACCTGGAGCTGGTGGACGAGGATTCTGAGGACGAGGACCTCATCCGCTACCTGCGGGACCTGCACTACATCTACGCCGGCCGCATCCGCATCAACGGCACCTGGTACCGGCCAATCGCCCAGACCCAACTGAACCAAGAGTCGGCCAAGTACGCGGGGGAAGTGCTCGGTGGCCGAAACATTACGGGCATCGTCAATCGTCATCGTCGCGCGTGGGCGAAGCGAGCGGCGGAGTGGTTCATCCGTCAAAACGAAATCGTCCACGAGGTGGACAGGAAGTGGGTCATCTTCGAGCCCTGTGGCGAGTTCCCCTTCTGGTGGAAGGAGTTGCCGGACGTCGAGGCGGCCATGAAGGACATGGAGCAGCGCGGCCGGAGGGTCGAGATCCGCGGCGCAGAGTCGTCGTGGAAGGAGGCCGCGGAGGGCGTCGTGCGTTCCCTGAGGGCACGCTCCGACGAACTCGATGCCGAGGCCGACCAAGCGGAGAGAGCCGCCAGGAGGGCGGGGGAGGACGAGCGGGAGTCCAAACGCAAGGTCTGCCTTGCCGAGATCGGCAAGAAAGTGCGCGAGCAGGCAGGGGACGACACCTTCGAGCTGCATATACCTGCGACCGAGGGCACCGAGTTCAAGGACCCCACGCCCGAGCGGACGATCACCGTCCCGAGAGCCCCCTTCGTCTGCTGGGCGCTCGACCGGACCAGCCTCAGGCACCTGTCCCCCGAGTGGGAGACGGTCGCGCCGGTCGGCATGAAGCTCCAGCTCGACAACCCGCACCACACCGACTGGATGCTCGGCGCCGGGCTCGACCTACAGAAGGACTACGGCACCGTCAGCCCGGTTTCCCTGGCGGCCTACCGGGAGGCGTCGCTCATCCAGGATGAGGTGGGAAACTTCGAGGTCCACGTGCTTGTTGACTGCGGCATGACGAAGGGCAAGGTCGGCGAAGCGATCCTCGTGCTCCCCAACCTCAGCCCCGAGTACGCCGAGCAGGCCATGGCCCCTGGGGTCCGCGCCATCGTCGCCGAGGTCGGCGGGGAACTGGCCCACCTATCGACTCTCGGGCGCGAGTTCGGCTGGACCATCATGCGAGTTCCTGACGCGGTGCGTCGTTTCCCTGAGGGCACCACCCTGACGCTCAACCCGCAGGCAGGAAGGGTTTGGGTCGATGGCGAGTGAGAAGTTCATGGTCACGGGGCTCGAAGTCAAACCACAGGTGGCCAGCCCCAAGAGGTCGATCGCCACCTTCACGGTGTGCCAGCTCCTTCCTTTGGATGCCGACCCGGACGGGCTGCGCATCAACATTCCCCCCATCGAGGTGAGTTTGAGTCAGTCCGAGGTCTTCAAGGCCAGGAACATGGTCTACGACCTGCCGGGCGAGGGGCTCATGCTCACGCTCAAACGCGACGGGCGGACCCGCCTGGAGAGCGATGACGGGGAGATGGTTCTGCTGCTGAAGGGCGGCTTACGCAAACTGCTCCTAGAGGCTGACGAAGCCGCCGTGGTCAACCGACCGTACCAACGGTTTGACTGACGATGCTTAGCGTGTAACGTGAGTGAGGTGAACGCCCCGTTACCCGAGGACATGAGTTGTTGCGATTGCGTCTACACGCGACGCTGCGTCGACCTCGGACAGACCGACTACGAGAACATCGTGTGCAGCTTCACGCCGTCACGGTGGGACCCGAAACCCATCCACACCTGCGCACGGTGTGGGGTCAACAAGGTCGAGAAGTGGACCTTCAAGGTTTGCCGACCGTGCATCGAGAAGTCGAAGAAGGTGAGCCCACCAAGGAGAGGTAGATGATCGAGCTGACTGAAGACGAGCGCGAGGTGCTCCGGGCCATCGTGGCCGACGTGAATCCCCGAGAGGACATCCCGGGCATCCTCATGCGCTACCACAAGGAGCTGAAGGGCGACCGCGGCGTGGCCCGCCTCGCCCAAAAGCTGGAGCAGGTGATGACGTGCTCCTTCCCCGAGTGCGACGGCGCGCTCTTTGTGGGGCCGCTGTGCGAGACCCACTTCAACCAGTTCCAGTCCTCGCGCTTCGAGGGCGACTGCGACCAGTGGTTGGCGGCGGTGACGTGAGCGACCGCGAAGCCAGTGCCACCATCGACGGGGACAAGGTCATTATGACCGGCAAGGTTATGGTTCCTGGGCGCCGGAACGCCAACGGGCTCCTCTTCACTGAGGAGGCCACCGTGAAGGCCATGGCCCAAATCAAGGGCGACCTGGGGACCTTCCCTGTGTCGGGAAAACCGCGCTCTACCTTGCTCGTCGACCAGGCCGGCATCGTCATCGACGTGAACCGGGATGAAGACGGCGCCATGGTCGTCGAGGTCGAGCTGCTCGACACCCCCGCCGGTAAGGTCCTGAAGGAGCAGGTCCGTAGCGGTGTGGCCCAGGGTCCTTTCAGGACGGCACCGAAGAAGACCGGGTTAGGTATGGGCATCAACGGCACCGGATCGCCCGATGAGGACGGGGTCATCCGCGACATCCAGCTCCAGAGCCTCGACATCGTCCCGGTTGACCAGCTCGTCAACTCGCGAAGCGCCACTCGCCCAGTGGTTTCGGGGTGGAGTGGAGGAAGTTCCGATGACCCACCACAAGGCAACGCAGTGACAAAACACGAAGCCAACCAACAGGTCACCGACACCCTGCGTGGCATCCTCGACGACGTCGTCAGCCTCTCGAAGTACAAGACCGACAGGGCCGAGGGGGGGCAGTTTGCCCGGGTTCGTATCAGGGGCCGCGCCACCAACCTCCGGAACCAGATTTTGAATGGTCGGCCCGACCTGAAGGGCATCATCGGCCCGCTCATCCTCCAGCTCTATCCAGAGGTCGGCGAGGCGATGGCACTGATCATGTCCGCGGCCACGTGCGAGGACGCGGGTGCCTTCACCCTCGAAGCCATCGCGATCGCCGAGAAGATCAAGAAGGCCACCAAGAAGGCCCAAGGAGACAACGGTGGCTGATCCCAACGAGGACCTCGACGACATGGACTGGTACGACGATGTCCCCAACGAGGTCGTCCCGCCCTTTGACCTGTGCAAGCGGGTCCTCGTCGACGAGGACCTCCATGACGTCCACCGGCTCGCGCGCAGGCCCGACAGCTCTCTCGACGGGCTCAGGCCCTACACGACCCCCCGGCAGCTCGAAGATATCCACCTCCATTTCGTCGGCGTCTGGGACAAGCATCATGGCTTCTGAACTCTTCCGATGTACCGGGTGCGAGGACAAGATCCTCGAACTCGACTTCGGAACCGGCACCCCCTGGCACATCATGGGAAAGGACGGGGTGTTCCACGACAAGAGCCGCGGCGTCATGCAGGAGCGTGACGACGACGACATGGAGGACCCGAGGCTGTGCGGCCCCATGTACCCGGCCAGCGCCACCGAGGTCTACGCCCACAGGGTCGAGCACGACCCCGGCTTTGGTGAGCACGCGCGCCTCGCCTTCGCCGCGGAGGCCCTCATCCGGGCCATCCACCCGGACTTCATCGGCTACCTCCCCACGGCGCTGCTGGCCATCGAGGACGAGGTCTGCATCGACGAATACAACACCCAGATCGTCGAGGACATGAAGAGCACTCTGGAGGACTGGAGCCGGTGAGCACCGTGACCGAGGATCCGCTCAGTGACTCACGGGAGAAAGAATGACGACCCTCGCCGAGCACGCTGAGTGCGGGCTCCACTCGGGGCTCCCCCTGTGCTGCGTCACCTGGTACCTGACGGCCTGGCGGCTGCTCTGGCGCATCGACTTCCATGTTGCTCCGGTCGAGACCATCGGCGAGGTCGATTTCCTTATGGACGGGGTGACCGTCCGCTACCAGATGCTTGCGCCCTGGGGCTACGTTCCATGCCCGTCGTGCATCGTCCGCAACAACCGAGTCAACATGCGTTCGTGTGCGTGCGATGTCGACGCCCGAATGGAGTCCCGATGAGCCGAATCTGCGAGCACCCGGGCGACCCGCATCACGCGACGAAGCCCGGCCCGATCTACAAGACGCACGACGGGCTCCACACCGCTTTCGTGCCGCTCCAGGTCACGAACATGTTCCTCGGAGGAGAAGAAGATGGCACGCAAAAAGAAGGGTGATGAGTCCACCACGGAGAAGCACGACGGGCTGACGTTCATCGTTCCGTCCGGCGAGGTGGGGATGCACCTCCACAGCGGCGCGCTCATCACGTTCCACCGCACCATCCACTACTACAGCGCGGTCTGGCCAGGGAAGGGCCACCACCGCCACCACGACCGCAAGAGTTATTCGACCATCGGCCGCATCAAGCGCTGGGTCGAGGGCATCGAGGAGGCGTCGGGAGGGACGGCCTACCTCGACCCTGAGCAGGGCGAGCTGCTTACCGTCGCGAGCTTCGAGCAGACCCCCAAGCAGTACAACAGGCACAGGGGAGAGGGGGAGTGGAAGTTTGGCCGGATCCTCCAACATAACATCCGTTTGAACTACCGGGGTGGTGCGCTCTACACCGTCGACGACGGGAAGACCGAGGGTCGCGGTTACCGGGACAGCGTCTATCTCTGCGACAGCGTTGAGGTCGTCGCCGAGCTGAACGAGGCTCACGAGGCCGTCCAAGATGCCGAGGCGAAGCTCTCGGCGGTCAAGGCTAGGCACCTCAGAAAGCTCCCCTCGACCCAGACCCGGCCGGGGATCGTGAAGCTCGCCAAGATGCAGCAACGCCGGGTGAAAACGAAGGCCGCCCGGAGGGCCAAGGCCAGGCGATGACGACCCTCAAGTTTACGTCCAGGGCGCACGCCATGGACCGCTACGTCGACGCGGAGAAACTCGCGGCCTTCGATGCGTGCCGGTTGGCCGATGTCGGCTACCACGACCCGAGGGATAGCTGGGACCGGCTCCGCAACTACGAGATCGAGAACCGGCTCTACGACCAGTCGGTCAGCAAGGGCGACGACGACGTCTGGATCGTGACTGAGTGGTGCCCCTTCAACGGCATCTTCTGCAACTACATGAAGGTCGCGTCCACCAAGGACCTGAAGGCGGCGCTCAGGCTGCACCAGGAGGCCCGTCGCAAGGACAAGCACGCGGTGGCCCCCTACGTCTTCGACGACCTCAGGGAGGCCATCGCGCTGCGCGGTGACCAGCCTGAGACCAGCTATTACCCCGAGGGTCTGAACCTCTTCGTGATGGTGCACCAAAAGGAAGAAGGTGCCGAGTGAGAATCTTCCTCGTGCGCCACGGCCAGTCGCTCTCCAACGTGGACTTGGATATCCACAAGACGATGCCCGATCACGCCATCCCCTTGAGCCCGAAGGGGGAGGAGCAGGCCAAGGAGGCAGGGAATCGTCTCGCCGAGCTGTTGCCCAGGAGAAACCCCGAGCACGTCCGGCTCTGGGTGAGCCCCTATAAGCGCACGCGGCAGACGGCCGAGGGCATCCTGTCGGCCTGTCCGATGATCTTCGACTCGCGTGAACACGTCCTCCTGTGCGAGCAGCAGTTCGGGCTCTTCGATGGTGTCCTTGATGAGGAGCTGCCGAAGAGGTTCCCTGAGGAGTACCGGCACTACGTCCTGTGCGAGAGGTTCGAGGGCCGCTTCTGGGCGCGGATGCCGATGGGCGAGAGCCGCTTCGACGTCGCCCAGCGTGTTCACCAGTCGTTCGGCACCTTCCACCGAGACAAGGACCGGCACGGCATCGGGACTATCGTCGTCGTTTGCCACGGCGTAACGCTCCGAGCGTTCGTGATGATGTGGTGCCACCTGACGCCCGAGTGGTTCGAGGCCGAGCGCAACCCGAAGAATTGCGCCATCCGTCTCATCGAGAACGGCATCGATCGGGGCTACCTATGATGCAGGTCATGCCCATGCCGTGCTGCGGGGTTGAGCCGCCGCCGTACACCTGCGAGTGGAATACCCGGGATCCACAGGAGCCTTTCAAGGTCACCTGCGACGACAGCAACAGGCCCGAGGGCGAGGAGAAGGGTGTCATCAACGTCGACGTGATCATGCCCACGGTCACCATCATCGAGACCACCGACTACTCGGGCTTTGGTTGGGACCCCGAGACCGGGATGTGTCGTGCGTGCGGGAAGCCAATGGAGACTCCGTGACTTCGCCTGTTGACGGGTGGGACGACGGAGAACCGTGCGACGCGCTGGTAGACGGCGAAGGGTGGCTCCGCGGCACGGTTCGGGCTGAGCCGATGCTGGAGGGCGTCCAGGCCGTGTCGATCGTCCTGCCTGACGGGCGTGAGTGGATTCGGTACCACGACGACCAGAACCTTCGCCGCCCAAAACCAGGAACCACTGCCGAGGAAACAAAATGAACGAGTACGACCTCTTCGCGAAGGTGCACCGATGAGTGATCCAATGTGGGCCACCGAGATGGAACTCGACAATGCTGAGATGTGGAAGAGGCGGGCCAACGTTCAACTCGATCGAGCCAGGAAGGCCGAGGAGAAGGCTACTGAGTTGACGAAGAAGCTCTACCGGGTGGAGGGGGTGGTTCCGCTTGCTGCCGCTGTCACCCCCGAGGAGGCCGCCGCCGTTTTCTGCGAGCATCAGTGGCCCGGTGAGGAGGTCGACAATGTGCGCCTCGAACGCGAAGGGGTCCCGCCCAAGAATCCGGATAGACCCCTGTGGAGGGTGCGTTGTCACGTGGGTGGAACCAGCATGAAGATCGACGGTTACGAACTGCCTGGTGGGGCCGTTGTGACGGGATGGATATGAACAAGACGAACAAGACGAAACGGGAGCAGCAGAAGGTCGACGCGTTCAATGAGGAGCACTCCGTGGGGACACGGGTTCGCTTCTGGACCGGGTTGCGCGAGGGCGAAGGTAAGGAGGGGGAGACCAGGTCCATGGCCCAGGTCTTGAGTGGGCACACCGCGGTCGTCTGGATCACCGGGCACGCCGGCTGCGTTGCCCTCACTCACGTGGAGGCCGTCCCGTGACGAAGCACCTCCGGTACGCGAGTTATCTCCTGCGCCAGGGGTCACATGAGTGAGGACAAGCCCGAGCTGCCCGGCGGGGCGGACACCCTCCGCTCCCTGGGGCCGTGTGATGCCCACGAGGGCCAAGAGCACGTCCTCGCCACGAAGGATGGCCTACCGGTCGGCGTGACCCACATGCAGCGTGCGAATGACGGGGAGCCGTTCCCAACAGGCGGGTCGGTTTACTGGACCAACAAGGAAGGGCGGGTCGTGGACTCGATGCGCCTCGGGGCAGGAGACGGCCCCGCACAGGTCGCGACCCCCAAGTATCGGGACAACTGGGAATCGATCTTCGGCGCCAAGAAGCCGAGCGGCCTGAACTAGGATACCTTGACAATCGCAAACCATATGCTCATATAGATGAGTGGAGGTTGTGACATGAGGTACGTTTTTCTGGTCCTGGTTTTGGTTGGCTGTTCGGATGGTGCGGTCGGGTTCGAGGACTCGATGCCGCCGGTGGGTGATGGGGGGCTCGATACGCTCACGGACGCTGACGTCCATGACGCTGACGTCCTCGACGCAGCTCCTCCCCACGTCGACGCGGATCGTGTGGATGGCGGCGCTCTTCGTGCTGATTCGGCTGTGGACGCGGCCAATCGTGTCGATGGCGGTATTGCGGACGCGGCCCTCGGTGTGGATGCGTCCGATGCGTTCGATGCAGGCACAGATGCCGTTGTGACAGATGCCGGTATGCCGATTGATACGGGGCCGCCGCCGCCGCCGCCCGTTTCTCCGACCATCCAGATCGCTGCTGGCACACGTCACACGTGCGATCGCCGGATGGACGGTACGGTCTGGTGCTGGGGCGCACCGGGCTCCTCGCTCGGCAACGGCATGACTGGTCGGCGGTCGTTTCCGGTCCAGGCCATCGGAATCACTGACGCGCGAGACATCGCCGCCGGGGGATCCCATACATGTGCCACCCAGGGCGCGCTCGGGAACGTTGACTGCTGGGGAGAGAACACCTTCGGCCAGATTGGCAACGGAGTGCCGGGTGGGTTCCCTGAAGTCACCGCCGTTCGGATCGACGCGGCCGTGGGCTCGGTTGGGTTGGCTCTCGGCGAGGAACACACCTGCTCTCTCCAGGCCGGCACGAGGACCGTGGTGGGACAGTGCTGGGGCCGGAACAACGCCAGGCAGGTCGGTAACCCAGCCGTCACCCTTCCCACGCAGCTCACACCAGTTCTCGTCGACGGCTTCAGCGACGGGGTCGAGATCGATTCGCGCGGTCACCGGACATGCGTGCTGAGGGAGGACAGTTCGATTTGGTGCTGGGGCGCCTTCTCCGGGGGTTTGGGCTTCACCTACTGGCGCCACGGTGCTGCCCTTGCGGTGGGGGGTCGCCATCGCTGCACGGTGACGGGCGGGGCGAGGTCTACGCCGTTCTGTGAGGGCGACAACTCCTACGGGCAGCTGGGTAGCATCACGGCCGTCTCAGGACCCTGGGCGATCGACGTGGTGGCCGGGAAGGACCACTCTTGTGCCCTCTACGACGATGGGTCCGTGCGCTGCTGGGGTAGGAACCAGCTCGGGCAGCTCGGGACGGGGACTCCCCTCGACTTTGAGGCCCTCCCACGCATCGTCTTCGGGCTCGGAGCGGAGGTGGTCGATCTGTCGGCCGGCGATAATCACACCTGCGCCGTGATGGCGACAGGGGAGGTCATGTGCTGGGGGGCCAACGACGTGGGGCAGCTCGGTGACGGGACAACGACGACCCAGGACAGACCGGTCGTGGTCGTCGAGAGCTGAACTAACAACTGCCAGGCGGCAGGTGTTAGGAACGAGAGTGTTGACTCATCGTAGTCACCCGCTAAGATGCGCGAGACATAGACAAGGAGGGAGCCGATGAGACGGTTCTGGCTATACAGGGACGAGGACGAGACCGGCATCAGCGGGTGCGGCCCGGTTGCCGAGGGTGTTTTGTTCGGGAACGGTAAGGTGTCGATCACGTGGCGCACGGAACACACCTCCGTGGCGACCTACGACGACATGAAGACCGTCGAGGCCATCCACGGGCACGGCGGGAAGACCCGTGTGATTTGGCTCGACCCTCTACGCGACCCACAACGCGAGATAGGCGAGGGTTTCGCTGACGTGGCCCGGGACCGGGTGGGTGAACCCATCAGGGAGGGGATGCTTGTCTTCCCCCTGAAGCTCATGGGCCTGGAGCGAGAGCCCTACTACGTCACTCGCACGTACCGAGTGGGGGGCGATGCTGAGGACAGGCGGTGGATGGTCTCGTCGCTCGGGTGGCCCGAGTGCGGGTACGGGCTGGGCGGAGAGTACGCCGACCTGCTGCGGGTTGTGGGAACGTCTGAGGAGTGAAGCGACCGGGGGCGCGGAGCGCCTCCTCTCGACTCACCGTCATCTACGGAGGGGCGCGGGGTCATGGGCGGAAGATCTGGGGTTACAGCTACGCTGAGATTGCACGGGTGGCTGGGACCTCTGAGGGCGCGGTCCGGGTGGCGGTCTGCGAGGGACAGTTCGACCCGGCCGACCTGGCCTCGGTCATCGAGTGGGTGAACAGGAGGCAGAGGCGGTGAACAGGAGGCAGAGGCGATGATGGACAACAAACAGGTGAGCGATGAGGTCGACGGGTGTAGGGAGCGCCACGAGGCGGCGAAGACCCTGGGTCTGAGGATGGGGCCACAGTGCGTCAACACGGAGACCGGTCGGCTCTACGCCCACCTCTACCCGGAGCGCGAGACCGGCGCCGACGCTGTGCCCATCCACACCGCGGACTTCGGTTCGGCCATCGGGCTCGTCTACTACGACAGGTTCAAGCCCTTCCGTTTTTTGGGCGTGGACATTGAGTCGGAGAACCTCGAAGCCGGTCGCGACGCCCGCGCGACCTGGGGACCCTTGGGACCGGTCTTCCAGCGGACCTGGAAGAACGTCGCCCGCTTCGATGGCTGCGCAGACCACCGCGCCGACGCCATCGAGGTCATTCGTCGCGTGAAGGTCCCCGAGGGCGTCCCCATCGTTGAGATGACCTGCCCCGTCGGCCTCTACATCGAGATCGAGCCCGGCGTGTGGATTCAGCCCGACCTGTCGCTCGAAGACGACTTTCAGGGGAAGAAGTGCGCCACGGTGGTGGCAAAGTCGGTCCAGCTCGCTAACAGGGACTCTCACCCGGCCGAGGTCGCCGAGTGCGTTCAGCGGTGGGTGGATGAAGAGGTCGTCAAGGGAGCGACGGTCCTCTTCCTCTACGTCCCGCCGGTTCCTCGGGCCATCTTCCCATCCGAGGCTCCTACCGAGCATTTCACCACCACGGGCCTCTATTGGTTCATGCGCGTCGCCTCTTGGGTGCCCGAGGTGTCGACATGACGGACCTGATCACTCCGGCCGCGAACCTGGCGGTCGAACAGGCTGAGGGGCAGCGCATCGGCGAGGAGATGGAGACCGAGTACCGGAGTCTCTACATGCGCGCCCAGGGCGGCGACCTAGGGGCCCGTCACGAGATGAGCCATCTCCTCCTTGGCGGCGAGCCCACGGCCTACCTGGGCAACCTCCTGCGGTGCGTGGGGCTCGTCCTCGCGGTGCCCCCTGGGCGAGAGAGGTGGAACGAGGTGACCGGGAAGGGTGAGATGGTCTTCTCCAATCCCGAGATCGACGAGATCGTCTGCTGGGCCGAGGACCTCCTTTTCCGCCAGGTCATGGTCCCGCCGCCGGACAAGGTCTTCGAGGTCGGCGCGATGCTGTGGGGTGACTCGGTTGGACCTTCGGCCAAGATCTTCCGCGAGCCCGACATGCCCGACAGTGACTTCGAGGACCGGGCGAAGCTCGTGAAGTGGCTCGGCTGGCTCGGCTTCGAGGTTCAGCCGCTCGTCCACCCGGCCATCTTCCTCCGTGTTGAGGTCGACGCCGACCGCCTGGTCGAGGAGTGCGACCGGCTCCTGATGGTCCTCACCGCCATTGGGTGGAAGCCCAAGGGGGCGGAGAAGATTTGGGCGTCGTACCAGCCTCGTCTCTCCCTCCTCGACCATTTCGGCATCATCAATATCCAGCTCAACGACGGTGTTTTCCCGCCATGAGTGTGGCCCAGAGGGAAGTGCTGGTAGTAGGAGAAGGGGCCACGTGCCGTGTTGGTCGTCCGCAAGGTGTCCGACGTTTCTTCAAGCTCCTGAAGCTACGACCGATGAAGGCCGAACCCACGCACCGCAAACACGACGGTGCCCCGATGTACGACCGATATACCTACCAACGCTTCGGCGGGCTCTACGTCCAGCACTACATGGACAAGACCAAGCTCAAGGCGTGGTGCGTGTGCGGCAACTGGACCCTCGTGACGACGAGGTACCTCGACCAAAAGGGTGACGACGCCTGTTGCGACGACTGTGAGAACCCCTCTCCAACCCTCACGCGGCTCATCAACCGCATGAAGAACTGGAAGAG
Source organism: Phycisphaerae bacterium (assembly GCA_029260055.1). Classification (GTDB taxonomy): domain Bacteria; phylum Planctomycetota; class Phycisphaerae; order UBA1845; family UBA1845; genus JADFOB01. The sequence continues at coordinate 44,449 of JAJDDX010000500.1, read as the reverse complement.
CGACAAGTAGTTGACAAACGCTAACCATGGCCTCAGCATGGTCAGTGGAAGGAACGTCACTGTGAGCAACTTTGAGTTCAGCATCGAGTTCGACATCCCGGAGCCTGGGGACCTCCGTTACGAGGGCACCATGTGCTTCGAGGCCACGGGCGACTTTGGTGCGCCCACGGCACCCTGGCGCGGTTCTGTCCACTCGTGCCCGTCGGATATCGACTGGTACGGCGCGGGAGGCGAGTTCCAGGGCTGGGAGAGCGTCGAGATCTTCGACCTCACGCTGACCGACAAGGATGGCGTCGACGGCGGAGCCTTGCGCCCCGCGAATCCTGACGAGATTGCGCGCCTCAACAAGTGGGTCGTGGGTGAGGGTCAGAGCTGGTTCGACCAGCAGGTCGAGAAGCACTTCGAGGGCGAGGCCATCGACGCGGCCGAGGATGCTGCGGAAGCTCGCGCGGAAGCGAGGATGTGCTGGTGAAGGGGGTCACCGTCGACAGGTGCAAGAACGGCATCCTGACCGGGTCGTACCGGCCAGGATCTCCCAGCGACAACCTCTACGACCACCTTGGAGAACAGGTCCGCCCGTGCTTCTTCACGCCGGACGAGAGACTCATGGATGCCCTCTTTCCCGAGGGGGGCATAGAGAGGGCTGAGGTCTTCAACATCAGCGAGGACTACGAGGGGTGGGGTGACCGCTTCGTTGGATGGTCTTTCCGGGTGCAGTTCACCGAGTCCGAGAGGGTGTGGTTATTCTGATGGCCGGCTTCATGTTCGAGATCGACGTCCTGGCCAAGGACTACGTCGAGGCAAAGACCAACCAGGATCGCGACGATGTCCACAAGGCCATGTGTCGTCTTGGGTACAACAAGCGCGAGTGGAAAGATGCCCTCGCGCTCGCGAAGAAGGGCGGGGGCTGATGCATTTCTGCGGCGACGAACTCATGGCCATCGCGATTGCACTGCCATTCGTGGGGGTCGTCATGGCGTGGCTCAGGTCGAAAACGAAGATGGTCCGCGATTGGTGGGCTCGATGAGCTTCTCCGACGTCATCGACGCGATGAAGAAGCAGGCGTCGTTCTCCATCTCCTACGAGGGGGCCGACGGCATCAGCTACCACGCCGTGGACTCGTTCCGCGTGTGGCGCTCACTGCCCGAGCAGCTCCGGGTCGACCTCATGAGCATCATCTGGAAGGCCACGGTGAAGTCGGGTGATAAGCACCTGCGGAACGGGGGCCAGGCCGTCTTCACTTTTTTGGAGTTCCTCACCGTGGCGTGCAACGACAGGTGGGTGGAGCGCCCGGTCATGCAGGGCGACCACGATGCCGCTGAGCGCCGCGCTGAGCGTGAGAGCTTGGAGAGGCGGGTGAACGAGGCGGGCGAGGTCTACTTCGATCTCGTCGCCAAACTGGAGGCCCTGACCCTATGACCGATCCCAACCCGAGCCAGCACTACGAGGTCACGCTTCGCATTGTCGTCGACCCTGGAACGGCAACCCAGGACATCGTCGAAGAGCACCTGCACGCCTCGCTCACCGCTGATGGCGTCTACACCCACCTCGGTACCATCAAGGTTGAAGGCGTTGCCATCGCCGACCTGAGGAGGATTGACCGTGGCTGAGGCGGATGAACGAGGCGGAGGTGGTCGATGAAGAACAGACCGAAATACAAGGGGTGCACAGTCGTGCAATCAGAGGATGTACTTTCTCTGCGATTCTTTGGAGGCGAGCGTACCGAGGGGGTCCTGCTCACACATGACCAGGTGGCGGCCACCGTCAAGCTGTATGGGCACGAGCCAGCCGCCGGCCCCAAGGAGTTGATGCGAGCTGGGCAGGTCCGGGCTACGGTCCGTGATGCGACGGCTGACGGGTTGAGGGTAATCGCATGGCTAGCAGAACGCGGATTCCTGAGCCCCGACGAGGATCCGGTGGCAACGGTCGCCTGGCTAAGCGATGAGCCCGAAGGGGACCATGATCGAGCACAACATCGTACCTTGTAAGCCCCCCTGGGAAGAACTCGGTGAATGCACGACCTGCGGTGCGGCCGAGGGCGAGTTGCTCTCCTCGTGCCCGGGGTACCGGTTGAACTACGAGACCAAGGAGGCTTGCTACACGGGCAACGTGTGTGATCTGGAGGGGTGGCGTACCAAGTTCGCATGCGAGCGCAGGAGGAGTCGACGTGGCTGAGGACAACCCAGGAAGCTGGAGCAATACCAAGCGCGCCAGAATCTTCATGCACCTGCTCGGTTGCCTTGCGTTGGAGCACGGTGAGGATGGCGTACTGCGGGTCCCCACAAAGTCCATCGACAAGGCGATGCGCGTCGGCTTCGCCACGGACGGCGACGACTTCCTCATCGTCGTGGACATGGATGTGGTCACATGAACCGGCGCGACCCCTCGAAGTTCAGCCAGTACACCGAGAAGGAGCACGCTGAGCCGCTCGATCAGGGCACACTCACCTGCTCCTTCTGTGGTCGCACGGCCGTCCAGCACCTCGCCATCGGTGATGGGTGGCAGGGTGTCCAAATGCCGTTCCCGGCCGGGGGCATCGGCTACGTCTGCGACCGAGACGTCTGCAAGGACGACGCTCGCGAGAAAGGGGTCGCAGTATGAAGCTCGCGATCGTTGGCTCACGCGAGCACCCAAGGCTCACGATGGTCGAAGAGTACGTTCTCGGGCTCCCTGATGGCACCGTGCTCATCAGCGGCGGCGCGGCGGGCGTGGATATCACTGCCCAGAAGGTGGGCCGCAACCGTGGGTTTTTGGTGCGCGCCTACCCACCCCACAACCCATCGAGCATCACAACCATCTACGGAGGGCACGGTCCGTCTCATATCATCGAGGTGAGCACCCGCGACCAGCTCCTCTACCGGAACACACTCATTGCGCTCGACTGCGACGAGATGGTTCTCTTTCCGGACGGCTCCAAGGGCGGCTGCTGGGACAGTGCGCGCGAGGCGCTGAGGTTCAAGCGCAAGGTATGGGTTCACCAGGCTGACGGCAGGATTTACGAGTACCTCGGGGGCCACTCGAAGAAGAGTGTGAGCCCCCAGGTTGCGATGGACTTCGGATGACTGACGACGAAACGAAGAACGCGATCACCGAACTACAGGACGGCTGCCGCCTCAAGGTCGAGGTCGACCCCGCAGACGACCGCTTCACCCTGGTGACCTTTCGACGACCTCGGACGCCAGTGGAAGTCGACCGTGAGTACGAGGGGCAGATCGCCGCGATGAAGTTCCTCAAAATGAGCGCGGCCTCGCTCCAGGGGTCGGGTCTCGGGTATGTCGTCGAAGACGAAAACGTGCCCTACCTGCTCGTGAACCTAGGAAAGGTGTTCACTCTCTCCGAGGGGACCCCGGGTGCTGAAGGGACTCACTAGCGACGACGTCATCCTCCGGTGCGCGGGCTGCCACTCCGAGGTCATGGAGAGGGGCTCGGACACCGTTGGGTGGAAGGGCGTCCAGCTCACGGATGACCCGCTCATCCTCTCCTGGTACTGCCCGAGGGACGTTTGCAAGCAGACGATGCGCATCGCGTTCAGCACGCGCGTGCGCGAGATGCGCATCGCCCGGGGGCTCGACCCCAACCCGCCGCCGAGGCAGACGATGAAGGAGGGCTACAAGCTCCCGCGCTCGCCGATGGGGATCGGCAAGGAGGGCTCAGGCCACACGATGGCTCTGCCGCCTGGTGGCTTCCAGGAGCCACCGTTGCCGCCCATCGAGGAGGAGAAGTGAGCGGTAAGATTTACGTGCAGCCGGTTACCTTGATGGTCCTGGAGGCAATGAGCACCGCTCGGCTGCTCGCCTACCAACGGCGCTTGATGCGTGTCAGGGAGACCAGATCGGAGGACTGTGGCCACGTGGACCCTCACCCCGTGTGTGGACCCATCAAGAGCAAGGACGACCCACGGTGGGGCATCCTGCGGTCTGAGCTGAGAGTAGCACTCGATACCCGGGAGAACGTGTGAGCGCCAACCTCGATGCCTTCTACGTGGAGGTCGACGCCAAGCTTTTGAAGGTCGGCGTCACCAGCCTGGAGGGGTGGTCGAATCGGTTTCCAGGGCAACACCTGTCGGCCACCTACGGGAAGTGGCCAGGGCGCGCTCGGTGGCCAGGCAACGGCGCGTGCGAGAGGCGAGGATTGCAGCGGGCTTGACCTCGAAGGGCAAGCCGAGGAAAGGTGGGGGGTGATATGGCTGTAACAGTGTACCCAGAAACTGACACGTATCGCGTCGTGTGCCACGAGTGTGAGTCGGACCTAAGGTTTTCGTGGAGCGACGTCGATTACAACAAGCACCTATTCGAGTACACTGTCGAGTGCCCCATGTGCCTCGAGAAGCTCGTGCTGGCCGGAGACGAAGCCGCCGCGGAAGTGATCAAGCACTTACGGGAGCTCTGCAGGGTATGAATAAGAACTACAGGCCCTCCTGTGCCCTGTGCGGGAAGGTCGAGCCTCACGCGGGCTGGAGGAGCCAGTGCAAGGGCGTCGTGCGCATCACCCTACGCAAGGATGAGGTGCAGACGTCTGCACAGCTCTCCGAGGACGGGCTCTACCGCTACACCCTCCGTCGTGAGTGGGCGTCTGGCGGCACGGTCTGCTGGGTCATGCTCAACCCGAGCACGGCCGACGCCACCGACGACGACCCCACGGTCCGCAAGTGCGTCGGGTACGCCAAGGGCTGGGGGTACGACAGCATCGAGGTCGTCAACCTCTTCGCGCTCCGGGCGACCGACCCGGCCGAGCTGGTGACGACCAACCATGACCCCGTTGGACCCGAGAATGACGCCTACGTCGAGATGGTGGTCCGCCGGGCTGATCTCGTCGTCTGCGCCTGGGGGACCAAGGGGGGCAACAAGGCGTGGGGCGGACGGGTTGTCAGGCGAGACATGGAGGTCTTGTCGATGATACGGAGCATGGGGGTGCCGATGCACCTCCTGACGAAAACAAAAGCGGGTGACCCTGGGCACCCGTTGTACCTGAGGGGGGATCTCCAACCCTCCTTGATGGAGTAGGCGATGAAGAAGCTGGTTCTTTACCACGGTGGATGTATCGATGGGTTTACGGCAGCGTGGGCGGTTTACCGTGCCCTCGGTGACATCGAGGCCGTCCCGGTCCACTACAACACCCCACCGCTCCCTGATGAGCAGCTCGCTGGCCGTGACGTCATCATCGTCGACTTCAGCTATCCAATCGAGGTCTTCAGGAGGATTCGGGAGCTGGCGGAGACGGTCGTCATGCTCGACCACCACAAGAGCGCGCTGAAGGATTTGGCACCGCTTCTCGCAGAGACCGAACCGATTGATCCCGAGAATGTGCGCCGGTCACTGCTCACAGAGGACGACCTCTACCTCCGCTTCGACATGGACAAGAGCGGCGCGGGCCTCGCATGGGACCACTTCTCTAGCGAACCCCGACCCTGGCTCATCGACTACGTCGAGGACCGCGACCTGTGGACCTGGCGGCTCCCCGACTCGCGCAAGGTGAGCGCGTTCGTGAACCACCAGGTCCAGTCGTTCGAGCGCTGGGACTACATGGCCCACGCCATGACCCCCGAGGATGCCAGGCAATCTGGCGCGGCGGCCAAGGATGTTGTCGACCACTACGTCGCCGACACGGTCAAAAAGGCCCGCATCTACAGTATCGCGGACCACCTGGTGCCGGTCGTCAACGCGACCTACTGGCACACCTCCGAGGTCCTGGAGCACCTCTCGCTACAGGATATCAGTGTCGACGCCGAGGAGGGGATGCGCATCGACGAGGTGACGCACCACCCGGACCATGCCATCAATCTCAACGAGTGGGTCCAACCGGCCTTCGCGATGAGCTGGTACATCCGGCCAGACGGCAAGCACAGCTACTCGTTACGCTCTCGCGACAGGCACGATGGCACCGAGGCGTTCGACGTAAGCGCCCTGGCCAAACGCTTCGGTGGCGGCGGTCACCACCGAGCGGCCGGTTTCGCGGTTTCTCAGCCGATTCACATCAACGCCCTCATCAAGACGGAGTAGTAGGTGGAGTCTATTTCGGCGGTGTATCAGACCTGGGAAGGAGAAAAATGAGACTGCATTTGATCGTGGGACAGAGGCCGTGCAGGTACGAGGGAGAATACCTTCCTGAGGTGATTGCCTGCTGGGATGAGGGTTCTGTCGACGAGAACCCAGACGGGTTCAATGCGGATCTGCTTAAGGCTCAAGGTTCAGTATCGTTTGAGGCTGTGCGAATGGTGATTGTGGAGGTGGACACCGAGGCGTTCACTAGCCTGTTCGAGACCCCCACTGTGAAGGGTGAGGTGAGCGATGGTTCGCGCGGTTGATACCGATCTTTCTTGGTTTCCGTTTCATGGCGACCGAGGGCTTGATGCCAACATGTCCTCGGTCCTCATGGATGGCATCGTCTTCAGTTGGTGGAAGCTCATCAGTGTGACCGACGAGCGGCGCGAGGTCCCTCAGTGAACTTCCCCGAGCTGGAGGCCCGGCACGTCCACACGAGCTGGGAAAGCGGCCTGGAGGATGTCCACGTGGCCGCCGCCATCGAGGTTCTCAGGCGCCCGCTGTCAGAAAACGAGCACCCCTGACACCTGTCGTGTTGACAGACGCTAACCATGCACTCACTATGGATAGCGGAAGGAAACTCGATGTGATGAAGATCAAGACCCCGAAGCGACCATCGCTCGAAGAGTTCGTTCGCATCTTGATGCGCGGTGCAGACCCGGACACCAGTCGGTTCGACTCGCCCCACCTAGACGAGTTCAAACGGGCCATGCGATCGCACCTCGCTGGCCGGCTCATCGTGGTCGGCACGCCAGGGCCTTTCCCTTCCCAGATCCGCGGCCACTCGTCCGTGAAGATTGTCATCGACGATTCGGAGGCGATCGATGGCCCGGCGAGGCCGCGCTCGTTCGTCCGGGTCCAGGCGTGACCGACGGTTACAATCCGCGCTACGTCCTGTGGGCCAAGAGCCGAGGCAAGGAACCAGAGGACTTCGGTCGCGACGAGAATGGAGATATCGAACGTATCCTCGACGAGGACGACGAGCAGCGCCGGATGATGTCGTGGACCGTCGTGTTCATGCTGTGGATCGAGGCTCGCTGGACGGACTGGGCGGCCCACCACGGATTCATGAGGACGAGGTATGGCGACCCGCACCGAGAGGCCATGCTCGCGGGTCACCGCGACTTCGATGTGTGGCTGGAAGGACAGGTCAATGGGTAGCGCGGCCAACATCGAAGAGGACCAGGGTGACTACATCGCCGAACTGGAGGCCGAACTGGCCACCAAGGACAGAACCGAGAAGGAGCTGGGCGCCGAGGTCGACCAGCTCAAGGAGGAGCGCGCCATCTTGGAGGGCATCCTCGGGGACGAGCAGATGAAGCTCTTCGTTTGGGACGAGGTCTTCTGTACCTACGGCTCCCCCGGTATCGCCTTCGCGCTCGCGCACACCAAGAAGGAAGCTGTCGAACTGATTCGTGCGAAGGTTCTCGAAGAGGGGCTCCGCGGCATCCGGATGACCGTAGGATTCCACCGGAAGGCGGCGATGGACTACGTTGACTCGTTACTCACCGCCCCCCACGCGGTTCACGATGGCCCATTCGGAGACTTCCTCGAAGCGGATGCCGGATGACCACGGAGCAGGCATACGAGGGCGCGCTCCTGACCATCAAGGAGCTGCGCGAGGACAACGAGTCGCTGCGACTGTCGCTGCGGTGGGTGGCCCAGACGATTCATCAGGCGTACCACGATGGACTCACCGAGAACTGTCAGAAGAACACCTGTGACCATGTGATGAAGGCCCTGAAGAAGCGATGATCGACGACGATGACATCGAGGACGACGAGGGGGTGAACCCGTTTTCCGCCGGCGACCGCATCCCAGACCCGGGGCCGGTGACGAGCTACCAAACCCCGCCGGACCCCTACGCCAACCCGGCGCCCACTCTGACCCCTGAGGAGTTCGTGGACGATCTCCTGAGGCGCAAGTCCAAGACCCGGCGCGGGCTCGCGCTCAAACCTCACATCAGCTCCTACGACGGGGTCCAGTACGGGCCGCCGATGTTGCTCCAGGCCGAGGCTATCGACCTGTACCTCATGAACGGGCACGAGCAGCTCACCATCGAGCAGATGAGGTTCGTGCTTACGGCCCTCGAAGAGTCCGAGCCCATCGCGCCGCTCGCAGGGTCCACGTCCGACCGGGCCGGCTGGGACCGTGCGTTGAAGACGCGAACAGCAGACCTCACCCAGCAGATTTGGTACGCCGATCGCAACGTAACCCGAGGACGTCGATGACCGAGCCCCAGCACCACATCAACGTGGAGACAGACGACGGCACCAAGGTGCTGAGCTTTCGCGGCCTCGCCATCCCGAGGGTAGGCGACCGGATGAAGCTGACCTCGACCATCCAGAAGATCCTCGGTGAGTTCGAGGTCACCGACGTCCGGTGGATGGTCACGAACGCCGGCAGCGGGCCGGGCAAGTTCGTCTCCAAGGCGCAGGCCGAGGTCTGGGCTCGGCCCTGGGCGCCCAAGAAGCGCCGCCGGTGGTTCGTTCACCTCTTCGTGGCCCTGTGCCTGGTGGCCTTTGTGGTGGCGGCGGGGGCCGGTCTGGTGGCGGCGGGGGCCTATCATGGTGTTCTCCCATGAGGGTGTGTGGCGACCTACAGGTGAGAGACGGCGATGTGGTCGTTGCGGTCTGGAGAGGCCAGTACAGCTCGGACGCCTTCGAGGTGCCGAAAGAGACGATCGTCCAATGGAGTTGATATGAACAGCGACCTGGAGTGGACCTGCTCGCAGTGCGGGGCATCGATGCTCCAAGACCTGGAGCACTGCCTCAAGTGCAACACGCCGAGATGGAAGACCTGGGCGAACCTCCCCCACACCGAAGGGATTCTGAAGAGCATGGGCGACGGGGAGCGCGAGAGCCGCGCCGCCGGCAACACTCCCAAGTTCGAGATCATGGAGGACATGGGCAAGTGCCCCCTCTGCAACGAGGACTGGGGAGGCTGCGCGCCGAGGTGCAAGGCTCCCCACCCGTGGGGCGGACCGCAGGGAGCGAAGCCACGAGGCCCCACACTGCTCACGCGCGTCGAGCTGCTTGACCGCCTCGTTGACCTCATCGAGATCGGCGCCAGCAGCTCCACCAACGCCGTGAACTGCCTGTCCGGCCTCCTCCACTCGGAGGCCATACGCTGCCATCCCGACGAGCCCTGGGTCGCGAAGCTCCGCGACGTCGAGAGCCGGCACAGGGAGACCAGTCGCGAGGCGGACATTCCGTGAGGGTGGTCATCTGGTCCGGAGGGCTCGATTCGACGCTCCTCCTTGTGAACGAGCTGGCGCACCACCCGGGCAGTGTCCGAGCGCTGACCCTCGTGGGGCACCATCAGCTCTCCAGGGAGCAGCAAAAGGCCGAGGCCAAGGCGCGCCGCGAGTTCAAGGCGTGGGCAAAGGAGAAGGGGTGGACCTTCCGACACAACGAGGTCCGCGTTACGACCAAGGCAGACGCCACCCAGCAGGTCGGCCAGTCCGGTCTGTGGCTCGCTCATCTCGCGCCCTACGTCGACCCCGGCGACATCATGCTCTTCGGCTACATCCGCGGCGACGACTTCTGGCACGGGCGGCACCTGTTCGTCGATGCGTTCGGCGCCATGAAGCGGAGCCACTACGCCGGCCAGGCCCTCATCCAGTTCCCCTTGGAGTGGTACCGCAAACAGGACGTCCTCGCGGGCGCGAAGAGGTACCGAATCCCCAGCCGATGCTGGTGGACCTGCGAGACCAACAGGCCGCGTAAACGTGCCTGCGGCCGATGCGTGAAGTGCAGGGGTCAGCGCCGGGCCATCGAGGACCTGCGGGACCTGGGTGAATCCTACGGCCTCGACAAGATCGCCCCACCGGTCCGTGAGACGTTGATCGACGACAGCGACAGGGACGACGAGAAGGAAGACCTGGCCATGGTTGTAGGAGCGGTTGGATGAAACTGCGAATCGAGGTCCGAGAGGGTCCCCCCTCCATGTTCAACCCCGAGGCCATCTTCTACGTGGTCGCCATCCACGAGGAGTTCGAGAAGGGCGAGAAGATGCTCGGCGGACCCATGACCGAGGACAACGCGCTCGGGATGATCGAGGCCATCCGAGAGGGCGGGCTCCCCAAGGAGGTCCAGGAGAAGTTCGGCGAGCCCGAGCTACCCCTAGAACCCTCCCCGAGGGCCGCCACTCCCAAGGCGAACCACGACTACATTATTCCGATCATCTACATCGGAACGGTGGTCCTCTTCATCGTGCTGGTCTCACTGTTCGGTGTGTCGTGTTGACCGAACGAAACTCATGGGATAACAAGGCGCAGCTATGAAACGATTTGAGGCGTTCTTCTACGGTGACGCATGGGTGAAGGGCATTCTGGAGCTGGACTTTGGGGCGTCGACCCCACGGTTCGCCTTCGTCGCGGAGCGGGCCGACGACCTCCCTCGCAAGGGTCGCATCAAGATTCGAGGTCGCGTCGAGGGATTCGCTCACCGTGCCCAGCTTCCTTCGCTCGGGATGGCTGGCATGTACTCGCCGCCACCTGGGCATCGGCTGGTCATGGTCTCGCCCCAGGCGGGTGAGCCCGCGTCGAGGACCTGGCTCGCGCTCGCCGTAGCTGTCCCGATGGATATCATCGAAGCTGTCGCCGAGCATAGGTCGTGATCCTCAGCGACCGCAGTATCCGCGAGAGCATCCTCTCGGGCCACATCGGCGTGGACCCGGCGCCGGACATGAAGACGCAGCTTCAGCCGGCGTCGCTCGACCTACGCTTGGGAACCGGGTTCGCTCGCTTCAACAGCATCGCCCACCTGCCGAACTTCGAGTCCGCCGCCACGGGGGCCATCGTCCCCGGGGAGACCGACATCGAGGCCATCATGGATCGCTGGGAGACCAAGGAGGGGGAGAGCTATCGACTGGAGCCACGGGACTTCGTCCTCGCGACGACCATCGAGTGCGTGCGTATCCCCAACAACCTGGTCGCCAGGGTCGAGGGCCGCTCCAGCTACGGCCGGCTCGGGCTCATCGTCCATTCGACGGCGGGTTTCATCGACCCAGGGTTCGAGGGGAACATCACTCTGGAGATGACCAACATTGGGGACCACCCGATCATGCTCAAGGTCGGGGTCCGCATCTGCCAGCTCGCCTTCGAGAAGCTCGATATGGACGCCGAAAGCCCCTACCAGGGCAAATATCAGGGTCAGCGCGGCGTCACCGCCTCCCGGCTGGGAGTTGACCGCAGCCCGGAGAGGAGCTGAGCTTGTTGGTCGGAGGTTACATGGCCACCAGCAATAACGACGCTCTCATCCAGATCATCGGCGACGGCGGGCTCGTGGTGCGATCTGTCGCTTCGTGGTGGTCTCGTCTGCTCTCGCGCCTGTTCGCGAGCAAGCGCTGGGAGAAGGTTGGAACCAAGCGCGTCTCCATCACCGTCGCCGAAATCGAGCCCGACGGGGAGGTCGGGGGGTACATCGCCCTCGTCAACGCCGACGTCGAGGTCTGTCGATACACGGGCGACCGTCGGTACGGTAGGACCTGCATCTACACAGCCCCCGCGGATGCGGCGATGCCGGTCCCCATGATACCGCAGCTCCAGTACCAGTAGCAGCAGTCGTAGTAGTCGAAGGGAGTCGCAGATGAAGTTTGAGATGTCGGTCACCAACGCGCACAGAGCGTTCGGGGCCATGAGTAAGGGGTCGTGCCAGGACGCTTCGCGCCCACACCTCAGCGGGGTCTTCGTCCGCACGAGCGGGAGGAAGTACAACCTCGTCGCGACTGACGGGCACGTGATGCTCTTGTGGGTCGCAAAGATCGAGAGGGATGAGAAAGAACTGCCCGATGGGTCGTTCCACCTGACGACCGAGGCGGTCACCCAGATTCTCGACGAGCTGAAGATCATCGCTCGTCGGTGGAAGATTCAGGTCGGCTCGATGAGCGTCGTCTTCGACACGAAGAAGAAGGTCTACACGCACGAACTCGGGACCATGAAGATGGACCTGATCGAAACTGAGGATTTCCCGCCCTACGACCGGATCATTCCGCCCGAGAGGACGACGGGGACGGCCGCGCCAGGGTTCGTGGGAGTCGGCCCAACGGTTTTCATCAACGTCTTCAAAGCGTTCAAAAAGGGTGCCGTCAACAGGGGCGACCCAGAGCTGTGCTTCGAGGTCGGGGAAACACCGCTCTCTCCGGTCCTGATCACCTCCCCATCCCCTGGTGGGTGTCCTGAAATGACGGCTGTCGTCATGCCGGTGAAGCTCGGAAGTGAGCCATCGTTCGTCCCGTTCATCCGTACCGAGGGAATCATCAAACGTCAGCCTTCTAAGACCTGATGTTCGGGGCTGACGACAGGGACTCACACGATGCCACGCCGCCCGGGTACGTCACCGGCCTGGCGTGTGTCGAGAAGGGCTGCCGCGAGGTGCTCGTTATCGGAATGGCCCCGTGGGGGTGGCACTACACCTGCGCCAACGAGCGGTGCAAGGGGAGCCTCCCGGCCATGCCTGACGGCGCCCCAAAGGGCAAACCGCGCACGCAAAAGATTCAGTCGCACCGAGCGCTCGCTCACGACGCCTTCGACTACCTGTGGAAGTCCGGCTACTGCACTCGTTCGGCGGCCTACCGCTGGATGGCCCAGGTGATGGACCTGAAGACCAAGGACGCCCACATCGTCATGCTCACCGAGAAGGGGTGCCTCCGGCTCGCGCGGCTCGTCACCGAGAAGGGGCCGGGGACCTCGTTCTGGGATCGGTGGCCGGACAAAGGGAAGAAGGCCCCCGAATGACGGGACGCCAAGACGTCGAGTACACGGCGACCTGTCTCGCCTGCAACGGGTCCGGGCGTGACCGAAAGAACCGGAAGCGGAAGTGCCCCGACTGCTCGCGAGGCAAGATGGGGGTTTGCACGACGTGCGGCGAAAGGATGCCGTGTTCGGGAACCCTCGACGGGGTCATGGACCAGGGCGTCTGCGCGAGCCGGATGAAGTTGTGACTCACCGATGTCACGCGCTCGCCGCGACCGACGACAAGGTCTGTGGCGCCGAGGCCCACCCGGCGATGCCCTTCTGCAAGCACCACGTTGGGCTGCTCCCCGAGCCACACAAGAAGCGCATCTGGGCTGAACGTCGCAAGGACCCGGGTGAGGACCCCTGCGGCCTGTGTGACCCGAGGAGGTCCGAGGAGGTCCGGCGCCGGCGCTCGAAGGACTGGGACATGCTCGTCCACCTCGGGATGGCGATGCTCCTGCTCATCGAGTTCGGCGGGGAGACGAAATCTGGCCGATGTGGGTGCGGCGCGCCGCGCGAGACCCTGACCGACGAGCAGGGGTTCTGCTGGGGGTGCGGGATCAACAACTCCAAAAAGCTCTTCCAGGTCGCATACAGTGCCATAAAAAAATACAATATCACGGTGCAGTCATGACGTTTGTGTGGATACTGGCTCTTGCGAGTATCGTGCTCGGTGGTGTGCGTGAGCACCGCTCTCGGCAGCACCAGGACCCTCAGCAGCAGATGACAGACGAGACGGAGCGATGGCGGCGGATGCGCCGTTTCGGGAGGCACAGTGGCCAGTAGTGGTGAGCGTCATGTACGTGGAGCAGCGACAACCTTCAGGCGCGATGAGGTCGATGCGGTGAACAAGATTTTCGAGTTGATTTCTCACGGAGGTGATCCTGCGATTGTGGCCCGGTCGGAGCCAGCGCGTAGTGCGTGGGCCAAGTTCGTCCGGATGAGAGACAAGCTGCGGGGCAAGACCGAATAGCGGTCGTCTGGTAGTATTCTACCGTGGAACCTGTGGCGCATACCGACAGGGGAACTCCCGTCTACCTCGTCCAAGGGGTTCCCGAGGAGGTCGTCCCAGATAGCTTCAAGCGACGAGGGAGGACCCAACCACCACCACGAGGACCCTTCGCTGTGTGGCTGGCGAAGCAGATTCCGCTCAACACGTGCGCCATCATTCATTACAACGGCAAGCGGGTGATCCGCATCTTCAAGGTCGGCAGGGACGCTGACGTCTTCAAGATCACTGCCAGGTCTATCAAGCTCACGGACCGCAAGAGGTTGGTCGAGGAAGGAATCCTCCGCTCAAGCTGAGGAAAATGATAGGTCTCGGCACCCCGGCAATGTGCAGACGTCTGCACACCTGATACCAGGAAGCTGTGTTTGCCGGGACCGGATTGTATGATGAGGCCCCAAGATGAGAATCCGAGTCCAGATCATCGCTGAAGACCTTCAGCACCGCATGAAGAACTCCAAGGAGGTGATCATTGAGATCCCCTCACACATGCTCCACGAGGGGGTCGATCCGGCTGCCCAGGTGCGCGGGACAGCCGAGTGGGCGCTTCAGCACGCCGCTCATGCAGTCAAGGGAGCCCTCCAGCCACAGCAGGCCGCCTACCCGGGTGCCCCGATGGGTGCGTCGCCCGCGCCGGGGCAAGGTCATCGGGGGCATGGTGCGCCCCAGGGCTACGGGGCCGAGACGCCTTTCCAGGGCACCGGGGCGCCGGGTCCCGGGACGGCCGCGCCCATCGACCCGAAGCGCACGCCGACCACGGCGGACGAGATCATCGCGCAGTCGATGCACGGCCTTCAGGCCGCCATCACCGAGGACAAGCACAGGGGCGGAGGTTTCCTCGACCCGAACGGAAACCCGTCATCAGGTATTGGTGCGATTGGGTGGGGACCGCACCGTCGGAAGTAGTCATGTCAACCATGTTCAATCGCCTCAAGGCCCTGCTAAAACAGTGCTCATCAGATCTTCCGGTAGACATTTTGGATGACGTCGCGCGTGCGGTAACGCTTGCGCAGGTGGGTCAGCTTGGGGCCGCCGAAGAGGCAGCCGGAGGAATCATCCACCGTATTGAGCGCCACACAGGGCTCTCCTCCGCCTACGAGGGGGTCATCCTCCCTACGACGGGCGCCCCCGAGGTTCCCACCGGCGAGATGAGCTGGTCGACCTTTCCTCCTCCACACGCTTGCGTTGTACTGCCCACTGAGGGCTGACTGAGGGTCCGTAGATGGCGAAAAAGAGCCCGAGTCCGTATCACGCACACTGGGGGCAGGTAGCGTCCCCTGCGGAGTTGCCAAACGTCGCCGCCGCGACAATCCAGGACACGGGTGTCGAGCGCGGCGACTTTGCCTACTCGCTGTCTGACGACGAGCTGTACGTCTGCAAAACCGAGACGGTCGGCGCGGGCGTGTGGGTTGGCACTGTCGCAGGGGTCGCCGATCTAAAGGACGCCTACGATGGCGGAGAGAGTGTTGGGCTGACTGATGCGCGTGGAGCCATCAAAGTCGTCGATTTTGCTCAGACAGCTCCAACACCTGCGATTCAGATCACGAAGGGGATAGTTCTCGGAGGCGCCATCATCGTGGACGACTTCGTGGGTGGAATCTCGTCACCGACACTCGGAAGCTCTGATGGTTCGGTTGGCCAAAACCCTTCGAGGAACCTCCGAATCCAGACCGGAGCTGGAGGGACAGGGAGCGGCAGCGGAGGCGGAGCTTCAGGTGGCATCACTATCGCAGCAGGCGAGGGCGGGGACGAGGCGGCGGGGTTCGCTGCTGGGGTCGGTGGTCCTCTCAGCCTCAAAGCCGGCGATGGTGGGCCTGGGACGGGGCTAGGCAACGGGGCAGACGGAGGTCTTGCCTCCTTGCGTGCAGGTGATGCTGGGTGGCCAGGGTTTGGTAACGCAGGTCTCGCAGGAGATCTCGAACTCGATGCCGGCGCGGACCCCTCCGGAAACAATACAGGTGGGGACATTACCCTAGGAGGTACCGACGCAAAGACAATCACGTCGGGTAACTTTCCCAACACGGGAAACATAGGGACTCCCTGGACACAGCGCGGCAGGATGCTCATCCAGGGCCCTGGTTCGCTCGATCCAGTCGCCAACAGCGGGCTCACGATTCAGCCTCAGCAGTCCGACCTGGAAGGCACCGTCAACGTCTCCAGGATGGCCGAGTTTGACGACGCGGTCAGTGCCCTCGGGGGCAGCCCTGTCATCCTCTTGGTGGACAATGACCCGGATGGACAGGTCACCTCGGGGGATCCGGGATCACTGGCGATCGACCCGAACACGAGCTTGGTCTACAAGAAGCTAGCTAACCCAAGCGCGTGGGCTGTGTTTGGGGTCCCCCTTACCATCAGGGAGGAGGGAGCCCTCGTCAGTTCCGAAACAGCCTCTATCGATTTTGTTGGTGCAGAGCTGACAGCTACCAACGTAGGTGACGCCGTCACGGTCACCTTTGCTTCTGTACCCAAGGCGATTCGTTCCGAGGCGGTGGCGTTCACCATCAACAGTGCTGATCACGACACAGTGATTCGTTACACGGGCGTTGCGGCAGTAGCCGCTACCTTCGACGCCAGCCCGGAAGGTCAGTACGGCACCATTGTGCTTACGGGTATCGGAGGAGAGGTAACGATTACTGCCGGTACAGCAAGTGTTCAAGCGGAGAAGGGTTCGACCCTGGTGTCTCTGATTCCTGCCTCCGGAGAGTCCGTGACAATCTCGTATCTCTACCTGACAAGTACGTTGGTCACGGTGGTTGGAGGCTTGGTGTGAGCCTTCTGATGTACCAGATGGGTGTCATCCGCCCTCGGGGAGTTACGCCCCTCCTCGATTATGTTGATGCGGACACCTTCACTCGCGTGGAAGAGGCTGCGCTGGTAGACCCGCGTGCTCCGGGGGAGGGAGGAACGGCAACTGAGGCGTGGGGGTTCCCCGATACAGGGATGACGACGCCATGGGAAAACTTCTCGGACGATCTCGATGCCGACTGGACACACGTCAACACCCCCGTACAGGTTACCGGGATTTCAGACCCGCACGGAGGTACTGATGCGGTGAACATCGAGGACAACAACGCAGGGGCAACCGAGGGATACCAAGAGGACGGCCTCCTGACGTTCAAGTACGGACAGCGTATACGGGTGTCCGCTTACATCGGTAAGGACGCAGACGAGACTCGGTTTCCGGAGATTCAGTTCAAGGACAACGGCAACCAACAACTCTACTACGTGCAAATAAACACGAACACGGGCGCCGACAATGTTCGCATCAACAACGGTGTGTGGAGCCACGCGTCGCATGTTGTGGCGTCTCACGATGCAAACTGGTGGAAGATCACGGTAGACCTGACGGACGGCACTGGGACCATTCGCAAAATGCGACTCACGGTGTTGCCGGCCGCGGGCCTCACGTTGGGAAGTTCCAGCTCCTCAGCAGTGGGAGCGATTGACTTCTTCTTGGATCCGATTGTTACCGAGAACGCCTGGAAGCTGAGCGGTGAGCGACGCATCCTCCCCGATGGGGCAGTGCTAATCGAGGGTGCACGGACGAACCTGGTCATCCGGTCGCAGGATCTTGACGACGCTGCCTGGGCAAAGCTCACCCAAACCCCGACGGTAACCAAGGACGCGTACACAGCTCCCGACGGGTCTCCGGCCGGCGACAAAATGTTGCAGTTGGCGGCAGCAGGACGCAGCGATGTGCGGAGCACCACGTTCGCTGAAACAGACAGCGTGGACTACACAGGGTCGATTTACCTGCAAGCCCCCGAGGTAGGAGAGGCTCCTGCGGACATCGTGTTCAGGATGCGCAACAAAGCCTCCGCAGACCTCGCTGTGGTGAAGAATGTGGCAGCCAGTTGGACCCGCTACGAAGAGGTGCAGAACGCCAGCACGGGCGGTGGTTCTCCATTCCTGGGACTGCAAGAAGAGGCGACGGGGGTAGAGGGAAAAACCTTCGGATTCTTCGGGGCACAGTGTGAGGAGGGGGGCTTCCCCTCTTCACCTATCCGCACACGAACTGCACCCGCTACGCGGGACCCAGATCGGATGAGCTACACGAGCAACACGGTTCTCGATACCAGCACTTGGTCCGTCAGCGTGGTCCCCCATCATGGGTCGGCAAACCTTCTCCTCAATGAGACGGCTGCGATCTATGCACGTACCAGTTCCGATAATGCGATGTCACTCCGTGACTCATCAGGCACGAAGCAGTTCGTATTCTCGGTCAACGCTGTAGAGCAGATTACTCAAACGGTGTCGTGGACGGGGGGAACCACCCTGACCATGGTGGTTGACTGGACGGCACGCGAGGTGACCCTCAGCGGCTTCGACACTGGGAATGGTACTTTTGCAATCGGTGGGACCTTCGATTGGTCTTCAGCGGCGTCTAGCGTGCTCATTGTGGGCGCACTGAGCACCGCTGGAGCATCATCCTTTTTTGGAACCATTTCACAGCCGGTGTAGTCGATGCCAGGGTGGCGCACGGTCACCACGTCTGAGGTGCAGACGTCTGCACCGCTTGACACGCCATGCGGTTCCCTTCTTCGAGCCGGACCTGGAGGACGCTCTCACGGCCTTCGCTGTGGGTCCCGAGACCTGGCGGCTCCTGAGCAACCTCCCGCTCCTGATGAGGGGGGTCAGCGAAAACGTGCCCCCGAAGGGACGTCCGGGGGGTGGAAGGAGACCTCATACGACATAGGGAACTCGACCCCCAGACGCCCCTTCGGGGACACATTTTCCGATGCTACTTCACGACGCACCCGTAGGTGCAGAGGGTGACACCCTCGGGGGGTTGGGGCTCCTCGCGCCCGTACCTGGCCGCATCGTACCTGATCCATCGCCCGCAGACCGACCGCCAGAACTGCTCGCCCTCCAGCGGAGGAGCGAACAGGCACCAGTGGCCAGGGTGCGACTGGCACCACAGGCTCACGACGTGGTGTCGCGCGCGAAGTAGAGCCTGGTCCACAGGTTCTCGATGCACCGGGTGTGCTCCGTTGACCCGTCATCGGCCACCGAGATGGCGTGGGCCTCCTCGTGGACGAGCGTGGCGAGGAGCCGCTCCCGGTCCCCGAGCTGTTTGCGAGCGACCCGGATGGTTTGCTTTTCGAGGTCGCAGACCCCGAGGATGTCGTCGCGGAGGAAGTCCACTATCTCCAGGCGGCTCATGAGCGGTCCCAGGTCGCCCCTGAGGTTGCCGGAGACGCGGTCGATGGCAGCGGTTGTCCAGGTGAGCAACGCCTGCTCGGCGGCGTCCAGGTCGCTCCATGCGTGCGTGGTGGAGATGGCCCTCAGACCCTCTTGGTGGATCTCGTCGGGGGTGCCGGTCTTCTTCTGGAGGATGGTCCTCAGGGTCTCGGGCACGACGACGCCGCGCTTGTTGACGTGGTTGAGCCTCTGGCTCTCGGCAATCGAGGCAACGGGTACCGCGTTCTCGCCGTGCTCTTCGTGGAAGTTTTTCAGGAGCCCCTCGGCGGTCTCCATGTTCGCGTGGTAGCCGAGCTGCCGTGTGTCCTCGGCGTTGTCGCGGAGCATCTTGTAGACCGCTGGCTGGAGTAGTTCGGGGCGCTTCGCGAGTGCGTCGCGGTACATCTGGGCGATTTTCCACTGAAGGTCCCAGACGTTCACCATCCGCCGGTCGCGGTCGAGGGGGCAGTCGTTGAGGTCGTAGCCGAAGCTGAGTTCGTCGAGCTTCGAGATGAAGATGCCCTTCGCGTAGAGGTGACCCTTGCGCTCGGGTTCCAGGAGGATGGCACCGTCATCCGTGCGGATGACGCGGTCGTCGGGCACCGAGCACAGAAAAAGGAGCTTCTCGCGCAGGTCTTCCCAGTCGTTGGCCGACATCGTGATGACCACTTCGACTCCAGAGCGCCGCTTCTGGAGCTTGCGGGTCTGGATGACGAGGCACTCCTCGCCGCCGAACTCGGCCGCCGGTTCGATCCTCGCGTGCCATCGTTCGGTCTGCGTGTGGATGATGACGGGGAGCCCGGAGCGCTCAGCCGCGAGGAGAGCAAGGTTCAGGCCCTCGCCGAACTGACCGCGCAGGTCGGGTCTACCAGCCTTCGTGGTCTTGCCGAGGAGCAAGACCGAGCGGTCCATGTCTGCGCCGTCGTTACTGATGGTCAGCAGTTTGCCGCGGTGGCGCACAGTCATCGCGTGACCGTTGGCATCCTCCTCGTCCTTGGCGTTTTGGATCAGCTCCCGGATGGCCTCCCAGGGTCCCCAGGACGGCACGTAGGTGCTCTTGATCGGTAGTGCGAACTTGGCCACGTCGATTCTCCTTCCACAGAGTTTTGAAGATGCCGTTCTCTCTCGGCCGTCGATGACTTACACTAGTCATAGTGGGGTCATAAGAAAGAGTAGTCAGGGGCCCTTTGTGTCAGCCTTTGTTCCAGGCCAGAACGGCGCGGGCGAAGACATCCTGGGGGACCACGTACCCAAGGGATTTGGCTCGCTCGTGCCTGATTGGGGAGCGGAGCGCCTCGCGGATGACATCGTCGATGCTTTCGTCGCCCTCCAGGCACATGGCGGCCTGGGCGATGTTGTTTGCGCGCTCAGTCGCTTGGGCCACGGGGATGCCGTCGGGGCCGCTCAGGGCCTCGCAGATGGCGTCTCTTTTGCGGAGGACCGCTTCCATATTCATTCCGACCTTCATCCTTTCTCGGCGTCTGCCAGGCGAGTCATGGTGACTTCGTGGTCGAGGAGGGCGTCGGCGACAGCCACGAGGCTCACGATGGGGAAGTAGTGCTTCTCGCCCATGCTGCTCTTCACGGTGACCTTCTCGCCAGAGGTCCCCACGTAGATCGTGAAGATTTTCTTCTCACACGGCTTCGTGAACCGCCAGGTGACGTCGTACCTGATGTCGCGCTGCATGTTGTCGTCATCGCTGGTCCAGCCGGCGCCGGTGAGGAGCGCGATGATTGCGTCGCGCATGTTCGTCGATCGCTGCTCGTCTTCGAGCTTCCTCGCGGCGACGTGTGCCTGTTCGTTGACCGTCTCGTGGAGGAGTGTGAAGAGCGCCTCGACGTTGAAGCTGAGGTCGGCCTTAATCTTCCATGACCGCGAGAGGATTTCGCCGTAGCGGCCCTTGATACGGACCCGGTTGGGGAGCTGGCTCAGGCTCCGTCCCCACCGGCTCTTGGTGTACAGCTCGACGTGGATCGAGATGTCCCGGTAGCCGCTCTTGCCTGGCTCGGAAGCGAAGGAGACCTCCACGTCCGACCCGTTGTCCCGGAGGTGGCGGGCGTGCGCGGGGAACTCCTTCTTCAGTCGTTTCACCAACATGGCCCCAATCGTCTTCGACACCGTCAAACGTGACTGGGCGGCGATGGCGGCGAGATCCCCTTTGTCTTCGCTGGTAGTCATGCAGACGAAGTTAATGCCTAAGAAGCGTCAGTGCAAGTGATTCTTTTTCTGTCAGACATCGTAGGGGTCCGACGTCTACCTCCCAGACGCAACGAGACTACCCCACAGGGGCCGAGCGAGGCCCCGAGCAGAAACATCTTGCGATAGTGTTGACGCTTATGATAGGGTGGTTATCGTTAGCGCAACCCCAGGAGCCCGTTCGATGTCTGTGACCGCCACCACCCACCCCGTCGCCTGCACCATCCAGGAGCAGGTCGGCCACCGCGCCTTCGTCATGATGGGCGCCAAGAACCTCATGGCGGGCAAGGACTCGCTCCAGTGGAAGGTCGGCCGCAACACCAAGAGCGTCACCCACGTGACCGTCCGGCTCGACCCCTCCGACACCTACACGGTGACCTTCCAGCGCGTCACCCGTCGGGGCCTGAGCGTCAAGCTCATCGCCGAGGTCCCGATGGTCTACGCCGACTGCCTCCACGACGTGATCGAGACCGAGACCGGGCTCTACCTGAGCCTCTGAAAGGAACGAGATGCCGACGATGAAACCCGCCTTCGAGGTCGACAAAAAGGGCCTCGCCAAACTCCTCGCCCGTAGGGGCAAACACTTCGCCGTCCTGGAGCTGATCCAGAACGCGCTCGACGAGGACGTGCGTGAGGTCAAGGTCGTGCTCTCCCCCGCATCGAAGCGCGGGAAGTGGCAGCTCGTCGTCGAGGACGACAGCCCGACCGGCTTCGCCGACCTGAGCCACGCCTACACCCTCTTCGCCGAGTCGTCGAAGAAGACCGACCCCGAGAAGCGCGGCCGGTTCAACCTCGGCGAGAAGCTGGTCATCGCGCTCTGCGATCACGCGACCATCGTGACCACCACCGGCGGCGTCGAGTTTACCGACAACGGCAGGCGCTCGCTGCGTCGGAAGACCGAGGCCGGCTCCGTCTTCTGCGGCACGATGCGCATGACGCTCGACGAGGTCGACGAGACCATCGCGGCCATCGAGTCGGTCATCGTGCCGGACGGCATCAAGCTCACGGTCGCTCGCTACCGCGGGACCTACAACCCAGGCGACCCGGTCGACGGTGAGGAGGCTGTCCAGTTCGACTACCACACGAAGCTCTCCATGTTCGAGGAGACGCTCCCGACCGAGCGCGCCGACGAGGAGGGCTACCTCCGAGCGACGAAGCGCAAGACCGAGGTGGAGGTGTTCGAGCCTCGCGAGGGCGAGGTGGGCACGCTCTACGAGATGGGCATCCCCGTCGTCGAGACCGGCGACACCTGGCACGTCAACGTGCTCCAGAAGATCCCGCTCAACACCGACCGCGACAACGTCACCCCGAGCTACCTCAAGAAGGTCCGCACCTTCGTGCTCAACGCGATGGCCGATGAGCTGCCCAAGGAGGCCGCTACGGCCGCGTGGGTCTCGGAGGCCCTCTCGTCCAAGGACGTGGAGAGCGAGGCCGTAGGGGCCGTCCTGGACCACCGCTACGGCAAGAAGCGGGTCATCGCTGACCCGTCCGACCCGGAAGGCACCAAGCTCGCCGTCTCCCAGGGCTACACGGTCATCCAGGCCGGCAGCCTGAACCGCGACCAGTGGAGCCAGGTGCGGCGCACCGGACGCGCCCTTCCGGCCGGCCGAGTCACCCCGAGCCCGAAGCCCTACTCGGACAGCCCGGACGCCGAGCCCGAGAAGGTCATCCCCGAGGAGAAGTGGACCGATGGCATGAGGCGGGTTGCGGGCCTCTCGCGGGCGCTCGGCAAGAAGCTGATGGGCGCCCACGTCAGCGTGCGCTTCGTAGCGGACGTCCGGCAGCCCTGGGCCGCGAACTACGGACCCGGCCGCCTGTGCTTCAACAAGGGCCGACTCGGGACCGCCTGGTTCAACCAGGACATCGTCGGTGGCTCCGGCGGCGTGCTCCGCCTGCTCATCCACGAGTTCGGCCACCACTACTCGATGGACCACCTGAGCAGCGAGTACCACGACGCGCTGTGCAAGCTCGGCGTGAAGCTCACCCAGCTCGCCCTCGATGAGCCCGAGTTCTTCGAGGAGTGGACCTGATTCCGAGATGAGTGCTTGACTATCGCAAACCATGGCCTCATCCGCCGCCCGAACAGCGACAGCGGGCTACTTACCCTCCAGTTCATCGGCGGCACCGAGGTCAACTGAAGAATATGGTCCGGCGGCGTCAGTTCGCCGTGAATGATCGCTAGCGTGCCCTCGCGCGTGCGCGTAGTCTCCCGCGCCCTTCCACTTATTCTTTCGGAGACCGACCGGTAATGGACTGGCGCACCATCGTCGTTCTCAAGTCCGACCGTCCCGGTCGTCTCGTCCCCGCTGTGCGCATCGCGTGCCGACAGGTCGAGGGCCGCGACATCTACTCGCACACTCTTGGTGTGGTCAACGTAGAGGGCATCTTCCAGGTCAGGACCCACATTGTCGACCGCGAGACCGAGGCTTACGGGGACCTGCTCGACCAAGCTTCGGTTCACGTGAGGAAGTTGCGGAGTGTGCAGACGTCTGCACCCGAAGTCAGTCGGCGTCGAGTGACCATTTCACGACCTGAATGACCAGTGATCCAAGGGCCGCGATGACCGCGATGACGATCCCGTAACGGGCCTTGCGGTCCTCGACCTGGACCTTGGCGCGCTCGGTTTTTGCGATGTCCTTCGCGTCCTCGATGCTCATGGTCCGGATGGCTCCCGTAACCTCTCTTTTCGAGTCGCGGAGATCGGAGATCCTTTCCTCGGCGATCACGAGACGTTGGAGAAGATCCCCTGGGACCTGGGTCTCGATTTTGGTGAGCCGGTCACTGGTGTAGCGCTCGGCCCCCTTGAGCTTCTCGACTTCGTCGGTGTTTCGCTGTGCAAGGAGCTGGAGAGACGCGAGCCCTTTTGCGAAGGACGAACGAGCGCGTTCGAGCGCGGTCCAGATGGTCTGCTCAGGCATCGTACTTCTCCAACGGTCGCCCGAGGTCTTCGATGACGTCGGCTAGGGCCTCCTGAGCCGTGGGGATGTCCACGGGCTCCTCCCCGGGCGATGTAGCCTTGATGTCGCGCAGGGTGCGGCTGGCCAGGGCACGGGTCCCTTCACTCTCCCCAGTGGCCTTAGGGGCCAAGCTGGGTGGGGGCTCAGACCCGTGGAGAATTTCCCGCATCTCCCGGAGCATGGTCGGGACGTTGTGCGCGTCGATGAGGACCTGGAGATCGTCGTTGCACTGGGGCGCGTTTTTCGAGATGTAGGCGAGGATGGCCTCGATAGCTTTGGGCAGTTTGCGGACGTGCTCTTTGAGCATGGCCAAGCTGACGGGCTGGTCTTCGTCGGCAACGGTGAAGTGGCTGAGCGAGGCCCGGATGAGCCGGCGGCCGACGAGGTCACGGCGGCGGCGTTCGATGGCGTAGACGATCGAACGCTCCAGCGGCCCGGTGTTCACTTCGCCCTTGAGCTGGTAGTCCTGGGCGCCAAACTTCATGCAGCGCATCGCCGTCTCCATGTCGTCGTACCCAGTGAGCACGATGACGGGGAGATGGGGGGCGGTCCCCAGGAAACTGACGAGGGTGTCGATGCCGTGCGAATCGGGGAGCGTGAGGTCGAGCAGCACGATGTCGTAGATCTTCGCGCCGACTGCGGTGAGGGCCGTCGAGAGCCATTCAACGTGGTCGACGTTGACCGTGATGTTTTGGGCCTTCCGGAGGGCCAACTGGATCCACGTTGCGTCCTCTTGGGAGTCCTCGACGAGGAGTAGCGATACGTCCTTTTTCATAACCTCTCTTCACTCCACCGGAAGCCGTCCGATGGTGAACCAGTGCGTATCTATCGCCCCAGCGAGGGCTCGCCAGCAAGGGGCCGTTCCGGGTTTGATGAGGTAGCCCCAGCATCCGCCTCCGTATGCGCGTTCGATGTCCTCAGGGGCCTCAGAGCTGGTCAGGACGATGATGGGTAGGTCGACAAACCGAGGGTCACCTCCCAGAGCCTCCAGCACTTCGAGGCCACTCACTCGCGGGAGGTTGAGATCGAGAAGAACGAGGTCGGGGCGCTTCGAGGAGGAGAACGGGTCCGCCCCCCGGAGGTACTGAAGGGCTTCCACGCCATCGCGGACGACAGAGACCTCGGGTATCGACGTCGTCGTGGCCATCGCCTTCTGGAGCATGAGCACGTCCGCCGGACTGTCCTCCACCATCAGCAGGCGCCTCTTCCTCCCTCTTCTTCCCTCCATCTGAAACGGCCTTCCTGATCGTGAAGTGAACCGTGGTCCCCTTACCCACGAACGATTCAATCCAAATACGACCTCCGTGACGTTCGACGATCTTCTTGCAGATGGAGAGGCCCATACCCGTGCCCGGCCTGTCTTTCCTCAGCCGTTGGAAGATCACGAACACACGGTCGGAAAACCGAGAATCGATACCTACCCCGTTATCGCTCACCGAGAAGGCCCAGTCATCTCCCGCGTCGGTTGCAGTGATGTGAATGCGGGGCTGCGAGCCGTTTCTAAACTTGATCCCGTTGCTGATCAGGTTTTGGAAAAGTCGCACCAGCATATGGGGATCGCCGTACACCTCGGGAAGCGGGTCCTTGGTGATAGCGGCCCCGTGGTCCTCGATGGTTGTCTCCAGATTGACGATCGCATCGTCGAGCGCCTGGTCTGCTGAGACTACAGAGAAGCTCTCGTTGCGACCGATGCGACTGAACGTGAGGAGACCATCAATCATCGCCCGCATTCGCTTCGCGCTGTCGACGACGTACCTCAGGTACAGATCGCCATCGTCTCCGAGCTGACCTTGGAACTCTTCCTCCAGGAGGGTCGCGTAGTTGGTCACCCCTCGGAGCGGCTCCTGGAGATCGTGGCTCGCGGCGAACGCGAACTGCTCCAGGTCCTTGTCCAGTCGTTCACGCTGTTCCTCGGCCAGTTTCTTGTCGTGGATGTCCGTGCAGATGACCCCTACGGTCCGAGGTCCCACGGGAAGGAACGCGACGCTGTGCCAGCGGCTCGCGTAGAGATCCTCGAATGGCTCGACGTGGGCGCCGTCGACCGCGACCCGATGGAGCATGTCGAGCTGCTCCTTGGTCACGTCCCGGAAAACTTTGCCCATGGCAACCCCTGGCAACTTGCCCAACGGGAACCCGGCTCTCGTCTGAGCCCGCGGATTGGCCGCCAAAAGTACGAGGTTCCTGGCGTCTTCGCTGTCGACGGGGAGCCGCCAAACGGCCACCCCCGTCTCCATGTTGTCGATGAGCTGAATGAGCGTCCCGGGCGTGAGGTCTTTCATCACCAGGCTTCCTCCCGAGACACACACCTGTGTCCCTGCGTGGGGATATTACAGCCTGGTCGGGATCGGGGCGAGAACCTACGCGACCAGGGTTGGTTTGACAGACGATACTGACCCGATAAGCTTGGTGCGTTGCGAGGTGCCAGGGCGCCGTCGATTGCGGGCATGGTTTCGGGTTGCCGGAATCGTTGATACTCAGTTCAACCATGGAGAAGCAGATGCAGCCGACAGAAGAAGAGAAGCCGGTGGATGTCGTGGTCTACGACACCGTGGGGATCAAACTGGCCCAGTCGCTCGAAGGGACGGGGCGTTCCAGATACACGCCCATGCAGCTCCAGGAGCGTGTGCAGTTGGCCGTGTGGCGGAAGTGGGGCACCCAGGCGAAGCGGTTCCAGGACGAGAACAACGGCGGATGGCTCGTCGAAGTCTCGGAGGTGGTCGACGGTATCGAGAGCTACGCCGTTATTCGCTCGATCCACGGGACTCGGATGGTGACCGCCGTGGTCAACATCGAGGAGGTCCAGCAGTTCGAGCAGTCCGGCAAGTGGGACACGCCAGAGGCGAACGGGCTCGATGAAGATCTCGTCATGGCGATGGCTGAGATCGAGGGCAACCCGCCCCCGGTCCCTGGTCGTCCTGGGCTCCCAACGCGACCGATTTCGGCCAACGGTGTGGAGACCGCGCCTGAGCTTGCACCGGACCCCGAGGACCCGCGGCTGGTCGTCTGGTGCGAGGCCCCGAAAGGTGGTGGAGACGTGCCCTACAAGAAAGGTGGCGGAAACGTGCCCTGCCTGAAGACCCAATACACGACCGTGTCGGAGGTGCAGAACGTCGTCCTGAAGCTGCTCATGAAGGGGCACGAGGTGGAGGTCTGGTCGACCTGCAAGAAGCCGCAGATCACGGTCAGCCTGTAGTAGGTGGAGTTGATGCTCTCCGGGGCGGTGGAGAAGAAGGAGCCCGATGACGCTGCTTGACGAGAAGACGGTTCTCGACGACGAGGACACGAGGCCGGGCTACTACGGCGGGCCGGACAACCCCTACGAACCCGTGAAGGTCATCGACGACCTGGGCCTCGGGCCTGGCTTCTACTACGGGTCGGCCCTCAAGTACCTCCAGCGTGCTGGCAAGAAGGGCAACGAGGAGCTGAAGGACCTGAAGAAGGCCGAGTGGTACATGCAGAACGGAGCGGACCTTGGGTACACGCTCTCGGGCGATGCGCGACGAGAGATGCTCGATATCGACGTGTCCGAGGCGTGGGGTCTCACAGGGTTGCTGATCGACGTTGTTCACCTCCTCTTCGAGGGGATGTTCAGGGATGCCGCCTGGACCCTCCGTGAGTACATCAATGTGCGCACCTACGATCTGGCCCACTCGGGCACGGCATGAGCGGCGGGTAGCTCCGTGCCCCGCGACATAGACTGGCGCTCGTTCCTCAACAAACTCAGCTATTGCTACGGGTGCGGGCGTTTTGGCGCCCCCCGCAAAGGCAAGCCCCCGATGGGCTGGAAGATGCTCTACCAGCCCCACCCCGAAGGTCCCCCGGGGCTCCATGTGTGCTCCACGAAGTGCGACGCACTCGTGCGCGAGGCGATGGTGAACGGTCCGGTTACCGAGCCGCTGAAACTTGGGCGGCTTCCCATGATGGACGCCCAGCTCAAGCACCAGATGATGCGCGAGCTGACCGACGAGGCCGAGGGCAGGCTCAAGAAGGAGCACAGCCACGTGTTCCCCTGCGAAGGGTGCGGTGTGAAGCTCGACCCCATCACGGCCGACGGGATCCCCAGCGTGTTCTCGTGCCCGCGCTGCGGGGTGGACTACACCGCTCGGTTTGATGGTCCCGGTCAGGTCGCGTTCGACCGAGTGACCGTGGTGAAGATGTCCCTACCAGGAGAAGAAGATGACGACCCAGTACCTCGACCTGTTGAAGACGATCAAAGAGCGCGGAGTCCAGAAGGGCGACCGGACCGGGACCGGGACCGTCAGCCTGTTCGGCCACCAGATGCGCTTCGACCTCGAAGAGGGCTTTCCCCTCCTGACGACCAAGAAGATGTGGTGGAAGGGCATCGCGAAGGAGCTGCTGTGGATCCTCAGCGGTTCGACGAACGTGCGGGACCTACAGGACCAGGGAGTCACGATCTGGGATGAATGGGGCACCGCAGAGAAGTGCGCCGAGTATGGTCGCGATGAGGGCGACCTTGGCCCCATCTACGGCTGGGCCTGGCGTAACTTCGGTGCCCCGTATCCGGTGAGCACACGGCAACCGACACCAGAGCTTCGAGATGGACTGGAGCGCACGTACCTGGGAGTGGGCAACGGGACCGGGAAGCAGGACCACCCCCTCGGTAAGAGGTGGGAGGGCATGATGGCGCGGTGCTATGACGAGAACGCCGTCAACTACCACCAGTACGGGGGCAGAGGTGTCCACGTTTGTGATCGGTGGCTGGAGTTTTCTACATTCGCCGAGGACGCCCCGAAGTTGCCGGGATGGGATCGTTTGGCGGCCAACGTGGAGTTGGACAAGGACGCGATGGGTACCGGGTACCGATACGGGACGAACGGTTGTCGGTGGGTCACCCGATCTGAGAACGCGGAGCTTCGCGATCGGCGCGTGTTCGTTCTGGAGAACGGCGGCCAAGAGTATCGAGTCTCCAACGTCTCCGCGTTCTGCGAGGAGCACGGCATCGATGGGCGTAACATGTCGGACCTCTGGACCGGCCGGAAGAACGCCAAGACCCGCTACGGGTTCAGGCTTGTGCGGGTCGAAGACCCCACGAAGGGCGTCGACCAGATCGCCGAGATCATCAAGCTCCTGACGACGAACCCCAACAGCCGCCGCATCATCCTCTCGGGCTGGAACCCCAAGGAGGCCACACAGGTCGCCCTGCCCCCCTGCCACACCATCACGCAGTTCTACGTCGCCAACGGGCGCCTGAGCGCCCAGATGTACCAGCGCTCGGCCGACGTCTTCCTGGGTGTGCCGTTCAATATCGCGAGCTACGCGCTCTTGACGCACATGCTCGCTTTCGTCTGCGGCTTGGAGGTCGGCGAGTTCGTTCACACATTCGGCGACGTCCACATCTACAACAACCACTTCGACCAGGTGGAGGAGCAGCTCTCGCGTGAACCGCGTCAGCTCCCGAAGCTCAGCATCAAGCACGACCGCGCCATCAAGTCCGAAGGAGTCTCCGACCCCAAGGGCACCGTCCAGGCCGAGGTCGCTCTCGCCCAGCTCCTCGATATTTGCTTTGAGGACCTCACGATCGACGGCTACAAGCCCCACCCGAAAATCAAGGCCGAGGTGTCGGTGTGAAGACTTCGCTCATCGTCGCCATGTCGCTCAACGGCGTCATCGGGCTGGACGGGGTTCTCCCGTGGAAGCTCAGCGACGACCTCAAGCACTTCAAGAAGGTGACGCTGGGAAAGCCCGTCATCATGGGCAGGAAGACCTTCGAGTCCATCGGCAAGCCACTCCCAAAGAGGATGAACATCATCCTGTCGAGGACCCCGGGCTACACGTGGATTGACCCGTCCGGGAAATGCTCCGTCTGGGTGTGCGACAGCCTCCAGGAAGCCATCGGTCTCGCGAAGAGGAACAGTACCGAGGAGGTCATCGTCATCGGTGGCCACTCGCTCTTCCGTGAGGCCATCTCCTTTGTCGACCGCATGTACGTCACGCACGTCGAGGCCGTTGTGGAGGGCGACACCTTCATGCCGCCGATCGACTGGTCGAAGTGGACCTCCGTTGGCCGCTTCAGTTTCCGCGTCAAGGCGGGGCCGAAGAACGACCACCCCTTCATGACCGAAACCTACGAAAGAACCTCATGATCGATATGACCAGAGACCGCCTGCACGAGCAGACGACCCAGCAGGCCAAGGAGGCGTTCAAGGATCACGTCGTCGCCGAGTTTGTGGCCCCGGGTCGCTGGTTCCTCGCGCGCCCAGCCCACGAGTCCCATGGCCCCGAGAAGAAGTGGGACTGGGCCTTCGCCACCGAGGTCATCGCGGACATGAAGTTCGGGATGCTCTACGTCGGCGGAGACACGAAGCCGGTCGTCTTCCGGCAAGGCCCGGTCCATCCCGAAGCTCGCGTCCACTGGATGGGGAGCCGAAAGGACGCCAACGACCACTACTTCGTCGAGAAGGCCGTCATCGGTTCGGGACGTGACGTGGTCGAGGTCTACCATGGGGACATCGCGGGGGACGACCTCAAGACCCTCCAGGACGAAATCGTCCAAGAGGCCGTCGTCGCCGAGGACTCGGTCAGTTTGGGGCACAACCCCGACGAAGAGCATGTGAAGAAGCAGATCGAGGCCATCGAGGATGTCAAGGAGCGTGTCTACGCGATGTCCCAGGCGGATCTCATCGTCGAGATGGTGGAACTCGGGTACGACCACGAGAGGGTCTGCGACTTCGGCGTTGTGGTATCCAACCGGGTTTACTACGCACACGCAGCCCTTGCCCGACTAAGCGAGCTGCTCGACCAGAAGAGGGAGAAGGAGACCCATGGAAGAAGTACCGAAGCTCGAACCGCCTGAGAGACCCCTGGCGGACATCCCCGACCGCGAGCGACTGGGCACCCTGATGAAGCGCTACCGGCTCAAGGCCGGCAAGACGCTCCACGAGGTGGCCGTGGCCACGAACATCGACGAGGACATGCTCGGCAAGGTGGAGGCTTTCGAGCTGCCCCTCGACGCGAACCAGCTTCAGAACTGGGCGGCCTTCGTCGGGGTCCAGTGGCACCCGCTGCTCGACGTGGTTCGTGACTTCCACCGCGGAGTATGGAGCGGCCAGGGCAAACGAGGCGGCGTCCAGCTCGAAAGCATGGACACCAAGATCGCGAGTCTTTCCCAGCCGATGGACGGCGATGTGGAGCGCGCTCTCATCAAGGCGTCCGACGACCTGCTCTTCATGAGCAACGTCTGCCGCGAGACAGCCGACCGCGCCCTCGCGAGCGCTGTCCAGGTCCGAGCCCTGCTCTCCGACCGAGGGGTCATCCCGGCGGATGCTGCGCTGGAGCTGCTCGACAACCCCAAGGTTGTCTGCTCGGCGTGCAACGTCGTGCTCGACCGCAACCGCGAGGCGACCGTCTCCTTCGTTCCCGACGGCGGCGGCGAGGCCCTCTACTTCGGCAGCCGCGAGTGCGGCGACCGCTGGAGGAGCGGTGAGGAGTTCACCTGCGAGCGCACGGGGCTCGCCATCGTGCAGACGTCTGCACCCGATGACGAACCCGAGGCCGACGAGTGATGGGCTCAACGGAGCCGACGGTCCACGAGCTGGCCAAGCGCTGCCGAGACATCACCGAGGCCAACGGTTTCCAAGTTCCCGACTGGGAGACCAACTTCGTCCACAAGACGGCCTACGCGCTCACCGAACTTGATGAGGCCGTCGACTACGTGGCGGCCGTCACGGGCTCCGGAGACGACCCGCTCGAAGAGGAGCTGGCTGACACGGCCATCCGCATCCTCGACCTCCTGGGAGGCATCTGGGGCGACAAGTGGTGTTCCAGGGTCGAAAAGCGCCGGCCGCACTCGACGAGGACCTCCCCCTACCAGCCCATCCAGGTGCTCGTGTGGCCGATTGTGGGCCACCTGTGCAAGTGCCTGGAGGCGTACCGCCATGAGAACCAGCGCGAGGCTCAGCAGCGTCTTGAGCTGGCCCTCCTGGAGACCTTTCGAGTCGCCGACCTCGTCGGCTGCAACCTGACCGAAGAAATCGTGAAGAAGTGCGTGAAGAACGAGGGGCGCCCGAAGCTCCATGGAAAGTCGAGGAACGAAGGATGACTGAGACCCAGATGATCGAGCAGTGCGCCATCGCGGCCCACGAAGTGAATCGTGCCTACTGCGCTGCCCTGGGGGACGATTCCCAGGTGGCATGGGAGGACGCGCCGGAGTGGCAGAAGGACTCAGCGCGGAACGGTGTCCGAGGCGCCCTCAACCCCGACCAGAAGCCTGAGGACTCCCACGAGGGGTGGATGTCCCAGAAGGCCGCTGAGGGCTGGGTCTACGGTGAGGTGAAGGACCCCGAGGCCAAGACCCACCCGTGCATGGTTCCCTACGACCAGCTCCCCGAGGGCCAGCGCGCCAAGGACAGCATTTTCCTTTCGGTCGTGCGCCAGACGAAGGCGGCCATCGACGCGGCGTGAGTAGGTTACCCTCGGGACCCCATACATAGACCGGGCGCGGCACGAAGTGCCCCACTCGGCCAGGAGAAGGCCGTGCAGGAAGAAGAGGGCGACATCTGGAGGTGGCGCAACGAGCCGCATAATTGCGAGATCGTGATCCCGACCAACATAGGTTGGAGGTCTGATGGATCGAATGTGATGGGCGCAGGGCTCGCGAAGCAGGCGGTGAAGCTCTACGGGAAAGAGATCACGGAGTGGTACGGGGAGATTTGTCAGGCGTGCGGTCCAGGTACCCCCGTCGTGGTCCACCCCGACCACCCCCTGGTTTTCTTTCCAGTCAAACCGCTCAACTACGACGAGCCTCACCTATCATGGAGGTCCGATGCGAACCTCCACCTCATCGAGCGGTCGGCGAAGCAGCTTGCCGCGTTGCGGCTCGGCCCCTTTGCTATCCCGATGGTGGGATGCGGCAACGGGAAGCTCAGTGAGAAGGACGTTTATCCAGTCATCCACCGGGTCTTCCGGGGGGAGGAACACGTGACCATGGTGCGATATGGGCTCAACTAGCCGTGCAGCTCGCGACCCGCGCGAGGCCGTCCTGGACTCGATGACCCCAGAGGAACTCCGAGAGGAGGTCCGGCGGCTCGACACCCTCATCAATAATCCCCAGGTCATCGGTTTCGTCGAGGCCGTGAAGACCGAGGCCGCGCATCAACGCGAGCGATGGGGGGACGACCACGACGAGATGAAAGGGCCGGAGGACTGGTTCTGGCTCCTCGGTTTCCTCGGCGGCAAGGTCCTGCGTCCCGGCGTCACCAAGGAGAAGAAGCTCCATCGGATCATCGCCGTTGCCGCGGTCTGCCTGAACTGGCACCGCCACGAGTCGCAGCGCCGGACCTCGACGCACCCGAGGCCGTGAGACCCGCGCTCTGCGCGACAACGAAACGCTCTGGCCATCGGTGCCTCTTCGGTGCCGACCAAAGCTGGATGATCCGGCTCTAGCTCTTGGTTTCCGCGACGGGGTTGGGCTCGTCACCCTGGAACATGAAGTAGTTCCCGTGGGCCGTGTTGTCGTTCTTGTAGACGACCGACGAAGAGTGCTCCGTCTGGCGACCGTAGGGGTCCTGCTTGTTCACGTTCCCGGAGAGATGCACGAGGTTGACACAAGGGATCGAGAGCCTGATGGCGCCCTTCCCCTCGACGATCTGCGCGTTCCAATGGCCGGGCATCCCGTCGATGTCCTCCCGCCACTGGGTCTTGTAGACCTCCCCATGAACCGCTGTGACGAGGGCGTTGTGCGGCCGAGAGGTCTCGTCCACGAACACCACCGCGTCTCCCACTTCGAGTGTCGTCTTCTCTTCCATTTCGCTGTCCTGCCTTCTGCGGCTCGTTGCCGCGCAGATGGCGGGTCCGCGTCCATGGTATCACCACCCGATGGCCGGCCGTCGCCACGAAGCGTTCATCGAGGACATTCAACGACGCTACCCCAACGCGAAGACCACGGGCTTCCGTAAGGCCGTCGCCGAGCACTACTTCGACGACTACGGGATCGAGGTCGGCGACCAGCTCGACTGGCTGTCCATCATCCCCGATGCCTACGAGGTCTCCCAGGGCCTCCTCATCGCTTACGAGGTCGAGGACACCCACCGGGTCTCTGACGATAAAATGCGGCTCTACGCGCGTCTGTGGAGCGGCCTGAGGGACATGGAGTGCTCCGAGTTTCGGCTGGTCATCATGGACATCCGTGGAGGCCGGTGCGAGCCTGACCTCGCCCGCTGGTGGTATGGCTGAAGGAGATGCAGATGAAAAACTGGGGATGGAAAAACTGGACGATGGCGGTCCTCATGGGACTCATCTTCGTTGTTGCTGGGGCCGGGGTTACCTACGGTGTCCTGGCGCACAAGGAGCCCGGTTTCGCCCATGAGGAGAACCGTTGGGACCATGTGCCACTCGTTGTGGCGTGCAGCGGCTACACGCCGGCCGATCAGGGATCGTGCAACACGACCGAGCACGTGGTCGGTGTCATCAACCACCGGCTCGGTTTCGAGATGCTTCAGTACCACGACTCGATGGTGAACCCAGACATCGCCGTCACCATGAACGCGCCGGTCGATGTAGAGAGCGCCGGCCCATGTGACCAGCCTGGTGAGTGCTTCGAGCTGACCGGTTCGGGGGCCACCTACGACCACTGCGACATGCAGACGATGAACGTGGCCGGCGGCGGCGACCTCCAGTTGCTCGTCGTCTACCACGGCTTCGGGCACTGTCTCGGGCTTGCCCACGACGACCACGAGGTGTCGATCATGCGGCCGACCCAGCGGGTGACCCCGGACCGGACCATACCGCCCTGGTTCAGCGACTACGACCGGGGCCAGCTCCGCGATCGCTACAATCCGTGAAACACCGCGGGCTTCAGAATCTCATGCAACGCCGGTCGAACTATCGCTCCCCGCGCCCGCCCCCGCACGTGTACGAGGCCCCTCGCGCGTGCCTGCGCCCGCACGTGGTCCTGAAGCCTCTCTCCAAGCCCTACGAGCACCGACACGGCCGACCACAGGACCACGCGGCTCAACGGGCTCTCATGAGGGAGCTGGATCGCATCAACCGTTCCATGGATCACAGGGCCAGGTTCCTGTTCCAGGAGGACTTCCCCTTCAGCGCACCGCCGATGCGCGAGAACCTCACCAGGAGGCGGGAGCGAGAGCGTGCGAAGACGGACACGTCTGGGAATACGTGGAATACGTGGACCGTCACCCTGCCGTCGTCGACCTCGGTGACCTCGGCGACCGCTGCGACCACGAACTGGTAGCGCTGGTGTAGACTTGCCGTCATGTCGGACGAGTCCAACGAGTCCCTCGATAGTACCGATGAGGACCTGAAGCCTCCGAAGCGTCGATTCAACCCGACGATGGGGCCGATGCGCGCGTCCGTGCTCTACGACACCAAGACGTCGAGCCTCAACATCAAGAAGCTCGCCGCTTACGTGGGCGGGATCGCTGCGTTTGTGGCGGCCATGGGTGCCCTCGGGACCAAGTCCGAATCGTTCGTGAAGTGGTGGCTGGAGCTGGACGAGCTGGAAACGAGCGTCGTCGACTGTCACGATCGCATCGACTCCGTTGACGCCGAGCTGGATCCGGAGGACCCACCGCCGGACCCGAACGTTCGGCTCGACGTTGCCATCCCCCTCATCACCAGCACCCTGCGCGAGCACCGCGTCGACCTTCGTGGGCTCCGCGACGCCACGACCAAACTCTCGACCATCCACGAGTACGGCCTCGACCGGACTCGTGCACGCGTGGTGGCGCGTGAGGCCCAGGCGGCAGCCGAGCCACGTTCCCCGGTCAGGCCGGTTCGACCACCGGGGTTCCATGGTGGTGCTTCAGCGGCACGAAGGATTCCGGTGGCCGACGCAGAAGACCCCTTGGCCGGACTCGACGGGCTCTAGGTTCACGACGGGTGGCACATCTGCGACGGGAGCGGAGAGGACTGCAACGGCTGCGACATCTGTTTGCGCGAGTGCTCCTGACATAGTAAGATGGTCTCGATGCCCACGTGTAAATGCGGAAGCGAGGCCGATTACGTCGGCCTCAATGATGTTTCGGGATGCACCAACCCGAAATGTCCGTTCTACGGAACCAAGACCGATCCGGGAGAACACCCGATCATGTCTGAGGACAAGTTGGCCGCGATCATGAAAATGCCGAAGGATATGCTCTTCCAGATCCCGAGCGTAACGGTCCACTTCAAGGGTGGTGTCCTCTCGGTCGACTGTGTGTGCGGGACCACCTCGACACTGACGTCGCCGGGCCACAACCCGTGTCCTGGTTGCGGATTGATCGTCAAGGTCGACGGGGAGCCATGGTCCCAGGGAGACCAGCGAAAAGCGGCCGTCATTCAGGCTTTTAGAAGGTCCGGTCTGGGTGCGGACAATGCGGACATCAAACGCATCCTCGAATACGGGCTAGAGGACTGGGTAATCACCGAATGGTCTGACGAGCAGACTCACAACAGGTCGTTCCACTTCCTGAGACCGGTAACGTTCAACGCGAGGGTCGTCATGCGGAAGGCTCATGAATACCGCGGCACCCGGCGGATGACGATAGATCTCACAGGGGACACCGACGAAGGCCCGTGGTTGGCCACGGGCATCGACTTCGATGTCTAAGATCGAAAAGACGAGACCCACGGCGCTCCAGCGAAATGAGTACCTGAAGAGCGACAAGGAGCGTTTCCGCGACCCCTCCAAGGCCGGAGCCCCGAGGGTATGGTTTGACCACGACCCCTACGAGCCACAGGTCGTCCCGAACCCCTCAGGGAAGTCCACGACCACGGTGACCGTCGAGTACGACGGGGAGCCCTTCGAGACCGTGTCGAGGACCGTGGACGGCCCCTTCGTCATCGCCAGCGGCGCAAGGCTCTTGAATGCCGAGATGGAGCCGCTCTTCGAGACGATGGAGAACATCCATTTCGAGGGGAGCGGGTCGGCCATCGTGGGCGCGATGGCGCGCGAGCCGGGGGTAGACGGGAACATCGACATCCACGTCCTCGTGACGCTCGAAGGCTACCCCTACGCCCACTTCAACGTGACCAACCCGTTCCCCGGTATCGGCGGCGGATATGGCCACGTCCTTACCAGGGCCGAGGACGAGCCCGACAAGCCGAAGTTCCGCGAGCTGACCAAGTACGCCGAGGAGAAGGGCGGGCTCTCCAACACGGGGGATAGGGAGATCATGAGCCTCCTGTCGTCCATCCCGGCCAACGACCTGCCCTACCCGTGGCAGCGCATCATCATCGACGCCGTCCGGTCTCGCCGACTCGGCACCGACAAGGTCGTCACCCTCGCGCGATACGGGTACCACGAGGTCTTGGTGCTGGAGCACATGGAGCAGCGGATCGCCTTCGCGTTCCAGGACCACCGGCTCATGGAGGTCTCCGTCGACGACGAGGCCGATGAAATTTTGAAGATGCTGCCGAAGGGAGGTCGCTGATGAAGATCAAACCGTGGATGGTGATTCTGGGGATCGTGGTGGGGACCTCGGGCTTCGTCGTCGTGCAGACGTCTGCACAGACCCAGACCCCCGACACCTCGCGCGCCGACCGCCTCCTCCGAGCTGAGGAGCGCCAAGCGACGGCCCTGGAGGCCCTCGTGCGCGAGACCCGGTCGGTCCACACCGAGCTGCGCGCCATTCAGCGCGGGTGCCGCTGATGGCCCTGAGCATCCACCGCATGTTCCGCGTCCACGAGCTGGACGGGATGGAGAAGGTCGGGCGCGGCACCGTCACCTGGATGCACGACGACGAGGCGATCCGCGTCGAGCCCCCGTCGGGGCCTGAGCACCACGTCTTCGCCTGGGTCCCTGATGGTGGAGAGCGCGTCGACATCCGCGCCCACTTCGGTGTTCCGCAGCTCATCGAGAAGCGGCTGGACGACCCCGAGAAGACTGTTCGCACGCTCGTGGTAGGCGAGCGGCGCTGGAACGTCTACAACGAGCTGCCCGTCACCGCGCCGACGATTCACATGACCGTCGCGTCCGTGAGGTCACCCGTGAAGGCCGTCGTGGCACCGACCCAGACGACCTTCAAGAAGGAGTAGGAGATGTTGGAAAACGTGCTCAGCAAGGTCGGGCTCACCGCCCAAACGCAGAACCTCGACCAGCGCCCCGGAGACGGTTACGAAGCCTCGGGGAACATTCTCAAACATGGCCGCGTTTGGATACGTGAGGTGGCCGACCGAGGCCGCGAGAAACTCAGGGTCGAGTGGGTTTTCGGCGACCTCGGCCTCGGTGCCGAACTGGCCATCGGTGACTGCGAAGGTCCCGAGTGGAACATGCACGTCATCGTCCCCGGCATGAAGCTCTTTTGGAGCGTCCCTGCTGAGCAGGCCGTCGTCGACTGGTTCCGCAAGAGGTCCATCGGCGAGAAGTACGACGACATCGACATCGTCTACGCCACTTTCCACGATGGGGCGCTCTTCTGGAGGATGCTTCACTCGGATTCGACCTGGCACACCGCGACGCCGAAGCATCGCCACGGCAACTTCGGCCTGGTCGACTTTCTCCTTGGCAAGTTCACGGTGACCCGCGAGACCTACGAGACGCGGGAGGTGACGATCCCGATGCCCGAGGGAGGCTACACGTGGACGATCTCGATGGAGCGCACGACCATCACCCGCCCGCGGTGGCGGCCTACGGTCACTCGGACCTTCCAGGCCGACTGCAAGAAGGGTCACCAGATCCCGAAGCCCGGAAAAGGGGAAAGTTCCTGGGACTGCGGACCCGACGCTATCCACGGTATGAGCGGCCCCGGAGTGCGCACCATTGAGGAAGCCATCGGCAAGGTGGTGGGCCGTACTCTTCACGACCGTAGGCGGCGCGGCGCCAAGGACACCTACGCGACGGGTGGCATTCATGATCCCGAGAGGTCGAACTGATGATGGTCGAAAGCGAACGGTGGTACGAGATCGTCGGCTACTTCGATCCGAATAAAAAGGAGGAGATCAGCTCGGGCGGCGTGCGCGTAATCGTGCGTGGTGACATCGACAATGT
The DNA here is from genome assembly GCA_029260055.1 of Phycisphaerae bacterium. Lineage (GTDB taxonomy): Bacteria > Planctomycetota > Phycisphaerae > UBA1845 > UBA1845 > JADFOB01. The sequence goes on along the minus strand of JAJDDX010000500.1, from coordinate 5,385 downwards.
CGTCGTCGTCCAGGTGCCGAACACGCTCACCGAGGACGACGCTCACCGGGTCATGCAGAGCGTCCAGGCGACGATGGAGGGCGGAGGCGTCGACCGGCCTCTCATCCTGATGCCGGACCACATCCGGTTCATGAAGGTCCGCAGGCTCTCCACGAAAGAGACCGCGAACCTCAAGAAGCTCAGTGCTCCTCGCGCCAAGCCGCCTGGCACGGTTCACTGATGGGTCATCCACGCGCAACGATGCTCCCCAGGGCGGAGGAGCTGGTCGGACTGTTCAGGTTTTACTGCGACCGTATCGAGATCGGCGGCTCCATCCGACGGCTCAAGCCGGTGGTCAATGACATCGAGATTGTCGCCATGCCGATCGTACCCAGAGACCTCTTTGGCCAGCCCACCAACCTCCCGTCCGGGCTCGACGCGTTCATCGACCAGATGATCAGCGAGGGCAAGCTCGCGGTTAGGCACCGGAGCGACGGTCAGCGCATCGCGCTCGGGCAGCGGTTCAAAGCGCTCGTCTACGACGGGCTCCCGGTCGACCTCTTCATGGTCCGATCGCCCGCCGAGTGGGGGGCCGTGTTCGCCATCAGGACGGGGCCAGGGGACTTCTCGAAGCACCTGGTCACCGTGTGCCGGGAGAAGTCCCTGGCGTGCCGTGATGGCGCCCTGTGGCGGACCAACGGCACGAAGGTGGAGACGCCCGAGGAGGAGGACTTCTTCCGGGCCTGCGGTGTACCCTGGGCACCCCCAGAGCAGCGAAAGTAGAAGCAGATGGCGAATACGAGCATCCGAGACGCCCAGAAGAGGGCTGAGATCAAGCGCGTGGAAGAGGCCAAAAAGTTGGCCAACAAAAACTTGGCCAACTTCATCGGCAAACGGCTCCCGGACGAGGTCAAGGGGGGCGACATCCTCCCGCTGAAAATCTACCCGAACCCGGCGCTCACCACGCTGTGTGAGAATGTCGTCGACTTCAACCCCGACCTCAGGAAGCTCATCCAATCGCTCGGAACGACGATGTATATGACCGGCGGCGTCGGCCTCGCGGCGAATCAGGTTGGCATCCTCCAGCGCATCTTCGTCTGCGACGTGCGTGCGAATCTGAAGGGGGCGAAGAGCGAGTTTCGTGTCTTCATCAACCCCTGCATCGTCGAGGCGTCGGATGAGCTGGAGACGCAGATTGAGGGCTGCCTCTCGTTCCCTGGCGCACACGAGGGTATCGAGCGTCCCAAGGCCGTGAAGGTACGCGCGCACGCGAGCAACGGTTTGCCGTTCGAGGCCGTCCTCGAAGGCTGGGAAGCGCGAGTCTTCCTCCACGAGTTTGACCACCTCGAAGGCATCACCTGGCTCGACTACATGAAGCCGATGGCCAGGAAGATGGCCCTCAAGAAGGTGAAGAAGGTGAAGCGCTCCATCGAGCTGGATGAGTTGGTCAGCGCGAAGCGTCAGAAGATGCGCACCAGGAGGCGCTAGCGGTAGAGCGCGGTCTCGGCGTTCTTCCACCGGATGGTGGCCGAACTGAGGGCCTTCAGGACCCCGGCGGCCGCGTCGAGCGCGTCCTGGAGGCCCTTGTTCTTCGGGTCCTTGAGCGACGCCATGCCCACCATCCTGTGGTACTTCGCGTACTCCTTGTAGGCCGACTCGATCGCGTCGAAGTGCTTGTTGTGGGCCGAGGACTGGTAGGCCATAGCGAGCTTGTACATCTCGGGATCCCGCTGGCGCATCTCGTCAAGCTTGCCGGCGTCGTCAGACAGGGCAAGACCCTCGTGCATCCCCCGGACTTCGTTGGTCACCTCGACTCGAATGAAGTCGCCGAGGGTCCGGTCGGCCTGCCCGTAGTGCTGGTTGCTCATGGCCCGCACTGTATCAGATGGCGAAGCCGACGCCGTCATTCCGAACCCTCAGAATCCTCCGGGGGGATGGTCTTGGTGCGCACCGTAGGGTTCGTGGCCCGAGGCCCCGATCGATCGCCGTACCTGGCGCAGACGTTGTTGGTGCAGATGAGCGCGAAATTCAGGCGGGCCAGAATCCACCCGCAAGAGGTGCAGTAAATGGGCTCGTCTTTGGGAATCGGCATTGTTTCACCTGGAGCCCTTGACTGACGCTTGTTATGGCCTCATTGTGGTTTGTGTGAGGGCCATCGAAATCACGCTGACCGACAAGCGAACCGCAAAATCCGGGGCGGAGTGGTCCGAGTACCACCACGACACCTACGACTTCGTCCCGCTCGTCACCCGCGAGGACTCCATGGTTCTACTCGTGGTTCCGGCGAAGGGCACCTCTCTGCGCTCCCTCGCGGCCATGCTGACCGAGGACCTCGTCACCCATCGTTTCGTCACCCGGAGGACCGGCCGTGTTGCGTGAGATTCAAGAGATGCTCCCTGAGCTGGACCTGTCGGTCCGTTTCTTCGACCGCACGGGCGCCGAGATCTCCGAGATCGAAGCCGCGAGCATCGACCGCAACGTGGGGCGCGAGGAGATCCTCGACGGAGTAGCCGTTTCCACCCACTTCATCGGCCAGTCCATGGGCAGCCTCGTGATCATGTTCGAGACGATGATCATCCTCGAAGACGGCGAAGAGCTGGGGTGCAAGCGCACCGCGACCGAGACCGAAGCACGCATCGCACACATCGAGATGATTGAACTCGCCCGCCAAAAACTGGGCCTGGAGGTCTCATGAACAACCCACGCATCCACCACCCCGACCACGGTTGGGGCACCATCTCCGACGTCGTCGTCGACAAGGGCGCCATCCCCTGCCTCAAGCGCGGCTCCACTGCCGACTCGCTCGTCCTGGTCACCTGGGACACCAGCGAGCCCGGCAAGCTCCAGGACGTCTCCTGGGTCGACCCCGGCCCCACGGTCACCATCGAGGGCATGGTCTACCTCGCCCAGATGTTCCGAGAGGCCGCCGCGAAGCGCCAGGCGCGCATCGAGCGCATCCGCCGCGGGCTCCACTGGCTCACGACCTCGGGGAGGACCCCGTGACGCGCGACGAGCACATCGCCCGACAGGAAGCCGACAGGGACCCGACAGACGCCGAGACTCCCGACGAGGACCTTCAGGCCGAGGACGACAAACTCAAGGACGAGATCAACGCGCTCTATTGGACCTACTCGCGCTCGACGAGCATCAGAAACGGCCCGCCGAACTGCCCCGAGAAGTACAAGCGCCGCCGCGCCATCGCGGCCGAGCTGGGCTGCCGCTGTCGTGAACGCGCCAAAGACGCGGAAGCCGAGTCCTGCGCCGAGTCCATGGACGGCGACCACGAGAGCGCGCTCGCGAGCGTCTACGGACCGAACGACTGAAGGGAGAGACCGATGATCGAATGGTTCACCAAGCTCCAGGGCAGCGACATCGCGCCCTCCCACGAGGACCCCAAGGTGGCCATGGTCGGCGACACACGGCCCGACCAGGTCCGCACGCCCCCCGAACTCGGAGGCGACACCGTCCGCGTCCTGGGGAGCTACGAGGGGCCATGCGTGTCCCCTTCCTGCCACGAACACACCATCCGCCACCTGGAGCTGGAGGACGGGATCTTCGTCGGAGAATGCCCCGACGCTGGCTTCCTATGGCACCGCCGAAAATAACCTCTTGACTGAGCGTTGTTATAGCCTCAGTATGGTCAGTGGAAGGGACGCCGCATCATGCTCACCGGATACGACAACTGGAAGACCACCCCCCCCGCTCACGAAGAGGATTTCTTCGACTGTCCTGCGTGCGAGGGTAACGGCTGCGAGCACTGCGGCAACAGCGGCACTCTGTGCGAGCACGACTGCGACAGTGTGGTCGCCTACCTCGAAGAGGAGGCCGAGGAGCTGCGCTCCCTGGAGGCCAACTATGTGCCCGAGCTGGATGACCTCGTGTCGGTCCGCGGCACCGTCGAGCCCGACCCGCGCGACTGGGAGGGCAACGTCTACGGCCCCAACGGCGCGCCGGCCATGACCAGCAACGAGATCGACGAGATGGTCGCCTGGCACCGTGCGTTCTCTGACCTCTTCTCCAACGACCTGAAAGGACGCTGCTGATGTCCAAGATCAACGACACCGATCCCGTGGCGCTCGCGGACATCGCCGACGTCTTCGTCTCGGGAGAGGTCAAGATGATGCCGGGCCAGAAGCCCTACACCCAGGCCGAGTGGGACAAGCTCCAGGGTCTCATCGCCGGTGCCTGCGAAGCCGACGCCCGGGGGCTGGTGGGCCGATGACCGTGACGACCGACGACGGGTTCACGATCCAGGTCTTCTCCGCGATGTACCTTGACTGGGGCCTGGAGATCTCAAAGGAGGGCAAGTCGCTCTTCTACAGCCCGTGCGCCCTCAGCAACGACAGCTATGGTTGCCACACGACCGACGACGACGACAACGAGCTGGACGAGGCCATCCCGTGGACGAACGAGGAGTGGACCGAGCGACTGACCGAAGAGGCTGATGATCTGATCGAGGGATTCGTGATGGAGAAAGAACAATGTTGAGCACGCAGGATTACCTCAAGAAGATCGAGGCCGATGGCCGCGGGAGGTCGGCCGTGGTCGCCCGCCTCGGGGACATGTGCGCCGAGGACCACGGGGGCGGTGCAGTCGTCTGCACGAGCGAGGGTCAATACTACCTGGAGTGGACCCAGGGCCTCGAATCCGAGCACCCCGGCGAGGACCGCTACGGCGACGACGACGAGGTCGGCGCCCTGGTGTTGGAGGTCTTCCGGGTGCAGCTCGACGAGCCGGCCATCGTCGCGCTCTCGGGCCACGGCGACGAGGTCAAACTGTGGACCGGCATCGCCAAGTCGGTCGACATGGATGCCGAGGAGGTCCTGAAGCTGGCTCGCTCCGAGGCCACCCTGGAGATCGCTGGCGCCTTCGAGATGTACGCCGGCCACTGGGGTTGGCGCGAGCTGGACTGGGAACCGCTGAGGCTCCCCTACCGCGAGGTCGAGTCTCGTTGGGAAGAGTCATGACGGAATCGATGGAGCCGGGCATGAAGGTCTTGAGGAAGCTCCTGCGCTCGATGCGCTGGGACGACCAGGACGGCTACCTCGACATCGGACCCGACGGGAAGCACAGGGGGTTCGTCACCGCTGGACTCCCGCAGGCCACCCCCGAGGAGCTGGACACCCTCTTCGAGTTTGCTGGCATCGTCCCCAACCCGATTGTCAGCAACGGCTCATGCAGCACGTGCGCGCACGCGAAGGTCATCGAGGGCAAGGCTTACGAGCGTGGGTACGAGCGGCCGTGCTCCCCGTGCGGCCGGCCGAAGATGACCAACTACGTGCCGGGCAAGATGGTCTACATCACCTGCACCAAGTGTGAGGGCTCCGGCTTCACGATCTGGGGCGAACCGGCGAAGGCGTCGGACGATAAGGCTCAGTGTTGCTACAAGTGCAAAGGCTCGTCCCG
>JAJDDX010000499.1 GCA_029260055.1 Phycisphaerae bacterium | reverse complement strand
GCTGGATTCGTCCGGTCTTATCCACCACGAAGACCGAGCCGTCCGGGTCGGACGTGATCGCCCGCGGATAGTGGAATTCGCCCTCCCTGAGCCCATCGCGGCCGAAAACGCCGATGACGCCATTGTCGCTAAGCGGTGGCGGCTCACAGCCCGTCAGGAGTAGGGCCAGAGCGATCGCCGGAAGGAGGATGTGCCGGGTCCGAGCGCTGCAGCGGCGGAGCTTGGAGACGGGACGAAGATCGTCCTGTGAGGCAGCTCCTAGAGAAACGCTCGAATTGCCAATCGGTTCCGTGGCGTCGGTGGACGTCGAGCCGTCGAGGTTTGCACCGATCTTGCGCCGCACCACGGGTTATGACCTAGTCCTTCTTTTCGTCGGACGCCGGCTTGTCGCTTTCGCCGGCGTTATCCTTGTCGTCTTTTCCGTCCGTGTCTTTGTCGCGCTCAGCCTTCTCGATCGAGCGCTGCACGGTGGAGAAGTATTCCTTGACGGACTTCTGATATTGCCGGGGCACGCGGTCGCGGCTCATGCGATCGCTAGCCTCGCGCTCCGCGGCTGACACCACCTCGGCGATGTTCTTGTTGACCTCGCCCTTGACCTGCTCACCTTCGAAGTAGAACTGCCCGATGACGGCGCCTTTGCCCGTATGCACTTTCCCGCGCTCGGTCTTGAAACCGACGTTCGTCTGCTCCTCGGGAGCGATGCCGCCGCGCCCCTTGCCGAGTTTGCCCATGCCGCCTTGCTTGTTGCCTTTGGCGCGACCGCACCCTTGACCGCCCTTTCACGTGCCGCCGCATTTTGGGCAGGGTTTGTTGTCGAGTTCGTTCTTGGCCTGCTGGAGGGATTCGATGGTCGAATCGAGCTGCGACATCTCCTGCTCGAGCGTTTCCAGGTCGCTGAGCTGGTCAGCCGCCTGGGATAGGCCGCCCATCGCTTCGCCGGATTGCCCCGGATTCTCGCACTTGGCCGCCTTCTTGAGCGACTTGGAGAGCCCCTTGGCGGCGGAGCCGGCCTTCTGCTGTTGTTGAAGCTTGTTAGCGAGGCTCTCGATCTGCTTTTGGCCGAGCCCCTTCTGTTCGAGTTGCTTCTTGACCTGGTCGAGATCCTTCTTGCTGAGGTTCTCGAGCATGCGGTCCACGTCTTCCTTCTTGATGCCCGCTTGCTCGAGTTCCTGGCGGAGTTCCTTGTTCTCGGCGAGCTTCTCCAGTTGCTTCGACAGGTCGTTGAGGCGTTTGGAGAGCTGCTTGGCCATTTCCTTGTCCTCTTCGGACTTCAGTGTGGCGAGCTGCTCTTTGATCTTGTTGATCTCTTCCTTGGCGCTCTTGAAATCGCCTTTGGCGAGTGCCTTCGAGAGCTTCTGGGTCGGTGCATCGTCCGACCGCGGTACCTTCAACTGCCGAAGCGCCTTGCGTACTTCGCTGACGCCGTCGTATTTCTTGTCTTCACGCTTTCGCTTGACCGCGTCGGACAGCGTGTCGATCTTCTTGACCGCCTCGTGGCGCACGTCCTCCGGCTTCTGGATGCGCCCGGTGGGTGGCTTGTCGAGCGCTTCGAGCTTCTCTTTGAGTTCCTCGAGCGCCGGGTTGGCCTCGGTCATCTCGCGAATCTGGGCCATCTTTCGCTTGACCGCAACTTTCGTTTCCCTGATCTGCGTCTCCTGCTGCTCGTCCGCCTCCGCCTCCGCGCTTTTGAGCAAGCCCGGTGTGACCAGGAACATCAGAGCCGCGAGGATGATCGAGAAGGTACTCGCCGCGAGAGACCGTGGGACGGTCAAACGCACGTGCCGACCCACCGTGACCGAAGCGCTTGCGTTTTGAGCATCGGCGACGACCGCACCCGCGAACGCGTCGTCCGAGCCGGTGCAGAAGTAGCCGCTGCTGATTCGTTCCTTCAGACCGGCCGCTCCGTCAAGCGTGGCGGCTGCCACGACCGGGCCTTCGCGCGTGGCGATGGTCCAGATGCTGCACACAATCAAGGCGACACCGCCCAACGCACCGCCGGCCCACTGAAGCGGGATTGGCAGGTCGAAGAGACGCTGGACGAGCACGCACGCGGCGAAAACGACGGCTGTGACGCCGATCGTGAACGATGCCCGATGAAGCCAACGGTTGAGCCAGAGCCGATGCTGCGTCTTCTTGATTTGGCGATCGAGTTGCGTCATTGCGATGGCCTCCGGCTGCCCGCCCGGTAGATTCACTCCGGGCACGCGCCCCGTGCATGATATCCGGACCGAGGTCCGGTAGCAAACCAAATCAGCGTTACCCGATATTCGGGCCGCCAGCCCCTTTATCCGGCCCCGGGACGCGGGCCCGAGCCCACCCGGGCCCGACATCACCGTCCCACGTATATCATCGTACGAGCCGTCCCTGCCTCCTTCTCGAATCTCGACGGAGATTCACACCAGGCTTACATGATTTGACAGTTGCGCTCCGCTTCGGTTCCGGCGGTCCCCAATCTTTCCGCGGTTTGCTACAATTGGACAATAGTGACCAAGGTCCATCCGCCCGCTCCGGGGATTCGCTTTGTGAGGTCTTGCCCGATGCGCACGATATCCACAGCTTTTGACGCATTGCGCACGGCCTTGTTATGGTCGGCGATCCCGGTACTTCCACTGTGTGCCGCTCCATTCGACACCGCTGGTTTTCCATTGTCCGCATCGGCTGTGGCTCCCGCCGAGCCGCCCAAACCGCCGCAACCGGAGCCCGAGCCAAAGCCCGGAGAACCGAAAACCGCAGAGCCGGAGCCACGGGAGACGGAAGAGCCCGGGGACTCGGCTGAGCCGGAGAAGCCGCAATTCGTCGTTATTGAGGGGCAGCTCATCGACGCCGTCGGCGGCGGCGACGAGGGCGTGACGATCACCGTCCGCTTCAAGGGCAAAGATGGCGAAGAGGGGGAGCTGATCGGAACCGTCAAGACGGACAAGCTCGGCGACTTCGCCGTGACCTCGGCGGTGCCGATTCGCGGCGACATCGTGGTGACCTGCACGAAGCCGATGTTCGCCGATCTCGTACACGAGGTGACCGTCGGTGACGAGGAGTACCCTCCGTACCTAGCCGAGCAACTCGAGGGCAAGCTCGCGCTCATCGGGCGGGTCACCGACGCCTTGACGCAAAAGCCGGTCGCCGGCGCCACCGTCACGCTGGAAGCATCATACCGCGAATGGGTCGAGACGACGGCTGACGACGGCACCTTCACGATCAAGGGGCTCACACCCGGCAGGGGTGAGCTGATCGTCGAGGCTGAGGGCTACGGACGCGAGACACAGGGCGTCGGCAAGATCGAGGACTTCGGCGAGATTGTCGTGGAGGTCAAGCCGGGGCGCATCGTTCACATTGAGGTCGTCGACGACCTCGATAAGCCGGTCGCCGGCGCCTCGATCGAATGTCACGATGAGGCGCGCGACGACTTCCGCATGCTCGTCACCGACGAGGCCGGCAAGGCCGTCATGCGCGGCCTCCACTTCGACGCCCGAATCCTCAACGTCCGGTTGACCCACGAGGATCATGTCTCCTCCGCGGAGTTCGGGGAGGAGGTCACGCTTCCCGAGGCCGAGGTCGAGTCGAAGCATGAATTGGTTATGGAGCGTGCGGGGCGCATCTCCGGCATCATCACCGCCGGTCGACCCCCGAAGCCCGTCAACGGCGCGCGCGTGATGACGGGCTCCGTTCAAGACGATCTGTCGCCGCGGGATTGGACCGACGATCGTGGCGGGTACACCGTCAAAGGCGCCGCCCCCGGTGCCGCGGTCGTCACCGTGCATCTGCGCGGTTTCGCGCCGGAACTGCGAACGGTGGAGGTCGTAGCCGGGCAGGCAGCCAAGCTGGATGTCGAACTAACCTCGGGCTTGATGCTCAGTGGACTGGTCGTAGACGGCGATGGCAAGCCCGTGGCCGGTGCTGAGGTCGTCGCCGGAAAGTGGCGAGGCAAGACGACGCTCGGGCTAAGAGCAATGACCGCGGAAGACGGCCGGTTCCTCATCATCGACGCGCCGGCGGACGAGTTCGAACTCGTGGTGACGGATCGTCGCGCCGGGCGAGTCGTGACGGTAGCCAAGGCGGGCTCCGACAAGCCGCTCAAGATTGCGCTGCCGAATACGCGGGCCGCGAGCCCCGGCGGCGATCCGATGGCACGGTTCAACGTTGGCGACACGGCCCCGACCTTCGTGGTCAATACGCTCGACGGTCAGTCGTTCAAGCTCGCCGACCTGAAAGGCAAGACGGTCCTGCTGGACTTCTGGGCGACGTGGTGCGGGCCGTGCGTCGCCGATTTGCCGCATTTGTTGGAACTCCGCGAGAAGTTCCGCCTGCGTAAGGACTTCGTCATGGTCGGCGTCAGTCTCGACTTCGATGAGAAAACGCTGCGGGATTTCCTGAAGACGAAGAAGGTGGCCTGGACTCAGGTTTTCGGCGAAGATGCCCAGAAGACAGCGGATCGATACGGCGTGCAGGGGATTCCGTCGTTATTCGTCATCGGGCCGGAGGGCAAGATCGTGGCCATGGACCTCCGCGGCGAAGCGATCTTCAAGAGAGTCAAGGCAATCCTCGAAGAGACCGACCCGACTTGAGCATGCCTACAATTGACTCGACAAGACAGACCACGCCACGCCCGAGTGGATTGCTGGAGCCGCCCGGTGAGCGCGGCGTGTCAGCGGCGGCCGCGCTTGTAAAAGGGCGGCTTGCCGATGCGGGCAAGTACGTTCAGGCGATGTCCGAGATCGGCGCGCTCGAACGCGCTTGGAAGCTCGCGATGGCCGGTCGCCTCGCGGTCGCCCGCGCGGAATGGGGTGAGGCCGAGAGTTCGTTTCTCCAGGCGTTTGCACTCGCACACGTCGCATGTGGTGACAGCCCCGATTCAGCAGACGGAGAGCGGCTCTGCTCGCACATGCTGAGCCGCGTCGGGTGGATTCATCGCCGTCGGGAGCACGCCGCGCAGGCGCTGCGCTTCCATAAGGCTGCGTACGACCTGGCTGAGCGATCCGGTTCATTCGAGGATCTCTGGGAGGTCGCGACCGAACTCGGGTTTGATGCGGAAGTGGTCGGTGACTACGCAAAATCGCGAGAGTGGCATCTGCGGGCGTTGGGCTTCGCCGAGCAATGCGAAGTGGAGCCGGTACGCCGCCAAGCCGCTGCCTGCACGAATCTCTCCCAGATGCTGTTGCGGGAAGGAGCTACGGCGGATGCGGCCGCGGCGGCGTCTCGAGCACTCGATCTGTGGCGCAAGTTCGATACGGGCGCTATAGCCGTGTCGAAGGCGGAGCACCGCTTGGGGGTCTGCTGGCTGAGGCACGCCGAGACGCTGCTCGGCGAGCAGCCCGAGGCGGCTAGAGGCGTGCTTGACGACGCCACGCGATGTTTGGCGGCCGCACACGAGGCACTCCTCGCTTTCGGCCCGGATGGGGCCGTCGATGCCGAATCCTGCACCGAGACGATCGACTTCGCCGCGCGACTCCGGATGTCCCTCGACACGTAAGGCGCGTACGAGGTCCGCCGGCCTCGCCTCGCCTACGCCCTTGCGATACACTTCCCGCACCTTTAGCAGAGGAGTGATCCGGCGTGCCCTACAGCGATTTGCGAAGTTTCATCAACGACCTTGAGGCCCGCGGCCAACTCGCGCGCGTCAGTACCGAAGTCGATCCCGTTCTGGAGATCGCCGAAATCGCGGACCGGATGTGCAAGATGCCGGCCGCCGGCGACGCCCCGGTGCCCGCCACTGACCCTGTTCATGGCGGCAAGGGCGGCTCGGCGCTACTCTTCGACAACGTCAAAGGGTTCGATGTCCCGGTTGCGATCAACCTTTACGGCAGCTACGAGCGGATGCAACTCGCATTGGGCGTGTCGGATTTCGAGGAGCTATCCAACCGCGTACAGGAACTGATCAAGCCCGAGTTGCCGAGCAACCTGATCGACAAGATGAAGAAGATCCCGCAGCTTGCCAAGCTCGCGGGGTATGGCCCGAAAGTGGTCAAACGCGGTATCTGTCAGGAGGTCGTGCATACCGACGACGCCGACCTGACGGCTCTGCCGATCATCCAATGCTGGCCACACGACGGAAAGCCGGGCTACGGGGCGAAGCCGGCTGACTACGCCGAGGGGACGGGGCGATACATCACGTTCGCGGGCGTCCACACGAAGAATCCGGACAGCGGTGAGCGAAACGTCGGCATGTACCGCGTGCAGGTGTTCGACAAGAAGCTGGCGGCCGCCCATTGGCACGTGCATCACGACGGCGCGCGGCACTTCCGGGCATATCAGAAGCGTGGCGAGAAGATGCCGGTGGCCATTGTCTTCGGCGGTGAGTCGGTCTTGCCCTACGCGGCGACCTGCCCGCTTCCGCCGGATGTCAGCGAGCTGCTCTTCGCGGGCTTTCTCAACGACGGCGGAATAGAACTCGTGCCCTGCAAGACGATACCGCTGGAGGTGCCCGCCAACGCGGAGATCGTGATCGAGGGCTTTGCCGATCCCGAGCAGACGCTGATCGAGGGTCCGTTCGGCGACCATACGGGTTTCTACTCATTGGCTGACCGCTACCCGGCCTTCCACGTGACCGCGATCACGCACCGGCGCGACCCGATCTATCCGACGACGATCGTGGGGCTCCCGCCCCAGGAGGACTACTACCTCGGCAAGGCGACCGAGCGCATCTTCCTGCCGCTGCTGAAGATGCTGATCCCCGACATCGTTGACTACAGCCTCCCGATGTTCGGGGCGTTCCACAACTGCGTGTTCGTCAAGATCCGCAAGGAATACCCGATGCAGGCTCGCAAGGTGATGAGTAGCATCTGGGGCGCGGGGCAGATGACTTTCTCGAAGATGCTGGTGGTCGTGGACGAGCATGTGAACGTACACGACGAGCAGGAAGTCCTGTTCCACATGTGCGCCAACACCGATTGGCGACGGGACACGGTGATCGCCGACGGCCCATGTGACGTGCTCGACCATGCGACACCGTATATGGGGGCCGGTGCCAAGATCGGCATCGACGCCACGCGGAAGATCCCGGGGGAGGGCGTGGTGCGGGAGTGGCCCGATCTGCTCGTCATGAATGACGAAGTAAAGCGGCGCGTCACTGAGCGATGGGCGGAGTACGGCTTCTAGTGGTTAGACTCGCGCTCGACACCGGGCTGTCCTCTTTAGGGAAAACACTTACATCATGATGAAAGCGAAGACGACACCATTGGCTTTCGTTCTTCCGGCGGCTGCGCTGCTTGCTATGCCGGGCGGCTGCCGGAAGGAGCAGACCGAGGACGCGGTAGCTAAGGCTGAAGCCGTGGAACCGCTGCCTCGGCATGTACTGGTTTTCCCGAAGGAGCTCGAGGTCGAGGACGAGTCGGTGAACGCCTTTGTTCGCGAGATGATGGAGGTCAGCACCGCCGGGAACTACGACGACTTCCGGCTTCTGTGGAGCGCTCGCCAGCAACCGCTGCCGCGTAGCGAGTTCGAGAAGGGATGGAGCGCGGTGGAGCAAATCCGCGTTCTAGCGCTCGAGAAGGTAGCGCTGGCCGGCGAATCCGCGGAAGGCGATGCCGACGCGGAGACGGTCTACGCCTTGTATGCCGATGTCCAACTTGATGCCGAGCAGCTCGGCGGCATGCGTGCGGCGACGAACAAGGAGGCTGGGACGCGCCGAAAGCCGATTCTGATGTTCTTGCGCGAGCATGGGCAGTGGCGGATCGGAAGGGCTCCCAAGCAAATGTGCGCGTGGATCAAGAAGAAAGTCGACGGCGACGAAACGGGCGCCGACTCAGCGCCGGCGGACGCCAAGGCTGCCCACGGCGACGCGCCTTCGGGTGGCTGACAAGCCGCGCCCCGACCGCGCGTTTCGGCACAGTTGGTTCCGGTAATCACGCGACCGAGTCAGCGGATTTTTTGTTTGCATCTGCGAGGTCTGCGCGGCATATTGTTAGTAGGAGCATTTGCTCCAATTCCCGGCATGAGTCCGGGATCCGCTATACGGCGGGAAGCCCGACAGGCCGATGCGCACGGCTGGTTAGCGGGCTTCTTTTTTGCGCCGGTCATGCCCGCCGAGCCGATAATCCAGCGATCAGCGCCCCGCGGAAGGCGGAAACACCGGCTCAGCCGCCGAACAGGATCTGGAACTGCGCCCAATCGCTCAGGTCGATATCGCCGTCACCGTCCATCTCGGCAGCGTCACAGCCAAGAGGCACGCCTCCGCCCGGCGCGGTGATACAGTCCAAAAACGCGTCGTGATCACCCAAGTCGACGACACCGTTGCCGTTCAAATCCCCGGGAATCTCGCATTCGTCGGGGATTCCGTTCCCGTTGTCGTCGAGCGAACTGCCTTCGGCGATGTCGCACTCGTCGGGAAACCCGTTCCCGTTGCAGTCCGGGCTTCCGCCGGTGGCTACATCAACTGCATCCGGCAGACCGTTGCCGTTGCAGTCGTTGGATTCGACCGCGCCTACATCGCTGACGAACGAACCGTTTCCGTCTCCGTCCAGCGGTCGATTGAGGCCGCGCTGGTCGACCCACAGCGGATCGCCGTTGGCATCAGTGCAGCCGGCTGGGTCAGCGCCGTCGATGGCCGGACTGCCGGCAAGCGGTGCGTGGGTCAGCGTGTATCCGCCGTTGTTGGCCAGCGGCGCCAGCATCGGATCGCCGCCGGTGATGCAGAAGAGCTGCGAAGTGATCGGTGCAGAGACGTTGCCGCCGCTGTTGCCGGCAATGATGCTGTTGTGGATCGTGACCACGGGAACCGGAAAGGCTCCGCCGCCGGCGTAGACATTCAGACCGCCGGGGTTGTTGTTGGTCACCGTGCAGTTCGCCAGTGTCACGACGTTGGCCGCGCCGCCGGGTACGCCTGCGGTGGACGAGATGCCGCCTTCGGCATAGGCGACGTTGCCGCTGACGGTGGTGTTGGTGAGCTTGATGGTCGCGGGGTAGCTGTAGTAGTAAGCGTTCGAGATAGCTCCGCCGCGCCCGTACACATTAGCCGCGTTGTTCCCACTGAAGGTGGAGCCGGTGATGGTGACGTTGCCTCCGCCGTTGTAGATGGCGCCACCGCTGCACGCCTGAGTGATCGAGGGCGGTGGCGTGTTGGCCCGGTTCCCGGTAAAGGTGCTGTCGATAACGTTCAGCGTGCACCTCAGGTTGTAGATGCCGCCGCCGCACCGCTGGGCGGTGTTATCATGGAACTGCGTCCGAATGACCGTGACCGTCACGCCGATCCCTTCATTCATCATGCCACCGCCGTGGCCCAGGGAGCCTACGACCGAGTTGTTGCGGATGATCGAATCGGTGATGGTGGTCCGGGCACCGGTGAAGTTCTTGATCCCGGATGTCGTGCAGAACTCGACGACCGAGCCGTCGACGGACATGACGCCGCGATTGTAGAGCCCGAACTGGCCGCACGAGGATAAGACGCAGTTGTTGACGGTGGCGTCTCCGGTTGGTCGATTTGCGATAGCGGCCCACCCGGCGTTCTGGATGGTCATGTTTTCGATGACGACGGTGATCGACTCGGCGTACGTATCGACTTCGAAGGCGTGGTCTTGCCCGAGCGCCGAGGCGTCGACGATGGTGTTGCCGGCACCGGCCCCGCGGATCGTCAGGTCGCTGCTTCTAATGTCCAGGTCGCCGACGACGGCTGAGTCGTCGCCACCGGCAAGCGTTAGCGCATAATAGCCACCGAACAGGTTGATCGTGTCGGCGCCGATGCTGCCGTTGGCGTGCTTGATCGCCTCTCGAAGCGAGCATGCCCCGCCGCCGGGGCCGCCATCCGGTCCGCAGATACCGTCGTCGATGTCCTCCGTGATGACGACGTTGTACGTGGCCGCATGGAGAACTACGGGAGCGAGCAAGGGCACGGCGGCGAGAAGGCTCGTGAGCGTTGCGCGCAGGGTGAAGCCTCTACGATATCGCATCGGAGTTTCCTTTCGCAGACATGACTGACGCTGCGCCGGGCTTGCGCCGGCCGAAGAGGTTCGAGCAGGCGCATGCGACAAGATCGAACACCGTAGTCCGAAACGCAGCGTCATGGCGTCGACGTGTGGTACGTGCTGCCGTCGGCGCCTCGACCGGCTGCCTCCGGAATATGACTTCAGCTTATCCCGCAGGCCGAGCGGGTTCAATAGGAAAGCTGCGAAACCATCGGGAATCGTGCTGTCGGGGGCTCTCGGTCCGCCCCTCCGGCGCGACTGCCCCTTGGCGAAATGGTTGCGCCCGTGGCCGACAAGCCGCTCGCGCACCTGGCTTGCCGACGTCAACGGGACCATGGACGAGGAGACGGTCAAGCTTCTCCGGCAATCGATGCTGCGCGGCGTCCCGCTCGGTGATCAGCGATGGAAGACGCGCGTCGCCGGCCGCCTGGGCCTCGGCCTGACGCTCCGCCCGCGCGGGCGCCCGCGCAAGGAACCTAATAATTCATCCTGACACCTTTTCCGGGCTCTGTTGCTTGATCCGGGCTTAGAGGCGGTTACATGTTGGATCACGCCGCAGCACCAAGGCGCCGCGCGCCAATGATGCACGTGGATACCGTCAGTCACCGTGACTCCGCGCGCTCGCGTCGTGCTTGCCGCGCCATGCCCAGTACTCGTCGCTAAGCCAATGCACTACGTCGCCATCTCGCAATTGTCGGGCGACAAGGTGTTTAAGATCAGTTCGACTCTTAAGAAACTCCGTGAAATGAGGAAGATCATCAAAAAGCGCCATGCCCGACGGGTCACGCCCGGATGCAGCGTGGAACGGATGGAGCAGGCTCTCTATCCTGTGCGAGTACATTATCCAATTATGGTCGCAGTCTCCTGAGGGGTCTAGAAAAACAGGTATGACTCCTTCTTCGTTGAGGACTACTGAAGTGGAATTGAATGAGACTAGGCAAGCGTCGAGGAACGGAAGGAATGGCCCGCTGGACACTTCCTGCTTGACTCTGCCGCACCTATCGCAGGAGTAAGCACGCCATACATGTGCATGACCGACCGCGCTAAGGACGCAGATCAGGGCAAGCAGCGACAGCAAGAGCACTACGGAATGTTGCCGGACGAAACGCCATGCGCGGAATACGGAAGCCAGGCGCCTGCGAGTTAGCATCACGGTGGCAGCAATCGAAAACCCGCATTCAGAACAGACGCGAGAGGACGCGGAGCCCCGCAGGTCGTAGCCGCAGGAAACGCAACAGCTCACGGCTGAGGCCTGGCTCTCAACGGACGATTCTCTCGGTTTGTCCTTCAACTAGCGCCTCCAGGCCGACGCCCGTCTGAATCGATGCACTCTGCCAGACGAAGAAAAGGTGTCAGGAAGAATTATGGTGTTCCTTTTGCTGCGGCAGTCCACGCGTACAAGCTAGCGAGCGTGCATCAGGCGGTCAAGGAATTGGCGCTTTCCTCGTCGCGACACCTTGTCGGTCCGCGTACGTGCCGATGTTGCTTTGAGGTGAGGCGTGGGATCGGCTCGCCGGCAAAACGAACCGACACCTCGCCCGACATAAGCGGACGAGGCATCGGTTGCCCTGGGGGGAGGGGAAAGTCGTCTACAGTCAGCCGCGCTATTAGATGGGGCGCCAGCCCGCGCTGGCCCAGAGAGAGCCGCTGACGGCTGAGTTCGTGAGCAAGAAGCAGATCGCGTCGGCGATCTCGTCCGGTCTAATCAGGCGCCCCAAGTAGGTCCGGGGCAGAACCGACTTCTCGATGATCTCTTCGCCCACGGCGTGTGCCATCGGCGTATCGGTGAATCCGGGATGAATGATCGCACATCGCATGCCGTAGTAGGCCGCTTCGAGGCTGAGCGTCGCCTGAGCCCCGGCCAACCCTGCCTTGGCGGTGGCGTAGGATATCTGGCCGCGGTTGCCGGCCGACGCGGCCGAGCCGATCAGCACGATTGCGCCCTGGTTGGACTCATCGGGGCGCCATCGCCCGAGCCCGCGCCGCGTGCGGTCCATCGCGACCGAGCCGATCGTGCGCATCGCCCAGTAGATCGGCGCGATCAGGTCGATGTCGAGCACGCGTCGGAAGTCCTCCTCCGCGTAGATCTTCAGTTCCGGCGTTCCATTACCATCGTCGATCTTGACGGCGAGGCGGTCGCGCGTGATTCCGGCCGCCGGTACGCAGATAGAGACTGCCCCGAACCGCTCCTCCATCTGCTCAAAGACGCTCTCGCGAAACGCGCCGTCGACCGTGTCACCGCGAAACGGATGCAGTACCTCTCGGCCCAACTCCGCATTCATTTCGGCGCAGATCGACTCCGTCTTATCGGACAGGTCGGCGACGCCGATGGCTTTGACCCGCTGCTCAGCGAGCTTCAGGCACGTGGTCCGCCCGATGCCGCTCGCGCCGCCGGTAACGATGGCTACCTTGTCTTTCAACTCCATTCGTTGACCTCGATCCCTCTCACTGCAAGGTCACCTCGACGCTCCGCCGGGTGAGCGGCACGTCTCGTTCCTCGACGTGCCCTACAGGTCTTGCCTGGCGCGCACGGACAGATCCTTACCCCACCTATCGGGCGTACCCGAAGGACGGGGCACCCGCGCTCTGGCAAGCGACCAACGATGGGTGGCATGGGCAATCGGCAGCTTGCCCGTGTCCCTCTACAGCGAACATGCACGGGCAAATCCCGGCGCGCCGGGACCCATGCCGCCCGCCGCTGTGACGATGTTGCTCCCCTGAGCCGCGGGCCCAAAGCCCGCGCGGACGTCCGCGCAAGCTGAAGCATGCGGCTCAGTCAGTCGCGAAACCCGAAGACACGCTGTTAGCAACGCTCGATGGCGATGGCGTCGGCCTCGCCGCCGCCCAGGCAGATCGCCGCGATGCCCAGCTTCTTGTTGTCACGTTCCAACGCGTTGACCAGCGTGTTGACGATCCGCGCGCCCGTCGCGCCGATCGGGTGCCCGACAGCCACGGCGCCACCCGCTACGTTTACCTTCGCCGGGTCGAGCTTGAGCTCCTGGATCGCGACCATCGTGACGACGCCGAAGGCTTCGTTGACCTCGAACAGGTCCACGTCGCCGACGCTGACGTTGATCTTCTCGCAGAGGTTCTTGATGGCCTGGATCGGAGCGATCGTGAACCACTCGGGCTCCATCGCAGCGTTCGCGTAGCCGACGATCTTGGCGCGGGGCTTGATCTTGAGCGCGTCCTTCTTCGCGTCGTCGAACACGATCATCGCGGCTGAGCCGTCGTTGATGCTGGATGCGTTGCCCGCCGTGATCATGCTCTCTTTTCCGAAGGCAGGGCGAAGTCCGCGGAGTTTGTCGGCGCCGCGGAACTTGGACACGTCCTCATCGTTATCAACGACGATGGTGTCCTTGCGCGATTTGATCTCGACGGGGATGACTTCGTCTTTGAAGAAACCGTCGGCCCACGCCTTCTGTGCTCGCGTGTAGCTCTCGATGGCGAAGTCGTCCATGGACTCACGGTTGAAGCCGTATTTGACGGCACAGAGATCGCCGCAGGTCCCCATGTGTTGGTCGGAGTAGACATCCCAAAGGCCGTCGTTGATCATCGCGTCGACCATCACGCCGTTGCCCATGCGATACCCCGTTCGTGCCTTGGGGAGCAGGTAGGGCGCGTTGGACATGCTCTCGGTGCCGCCGGCCACGCAGAGCGAGGCGTCGCCGCACTGAATCGACTGGGACGCGATTTGGACCGAGCGCATCGCCGAGCCGCAGACCTTGTTGATCGTGGTCGCGGGGACGCTCTTGGGCAAGCCGGCCGCGATCATGCACTGCCTGGCGATGTTCTGACCGAGCCCGGCGCCGATGACGTTGCCGAAGTAGACTTCGTCCACCTCCTCAGGCTTGACGCCCGCGCGCGCCAGCGCACCTTTGATGGACTCTCCGCCGAGTTGGGCGGCAGATAGCGCTGACAAGGATCCGCCGAAAGAGCCCCAAGGGGTCCTGACACCGCCTGCGAGGTATACGTTCTTGAGCATGCGTGACTCCTTACCGGTGTCGCTTCCACCCGCCACGGCGACCGACACCCTTGAAGCGTCCAGGTGCCGACCACAGGAATCCGTGGCGCTGTCGAATGACCTTCGGCACCCGCACGGCTGGGTACCTACGATGGTCTGAGATGCCCGATTGTCGCGGCCGCGTCAACGCCGGCCGTCACTTTGGCTGCCGAGACGCGCCGACGTTCGCCGGGCACTCGACGAACGGCTGCAACTTCTGTGCCAGTTACCGGTCGTGCCGGCGAGGCCCCCATCGCTCCAGCGGAACGGCGTACGCCAGCTCGTGCTACCCCAGTGTAGTGGTTCAGTAAGGTTGCGCCCTATGTGCGCTGAGCCGCGGCCGTCCGGCCGAAAACGTCGGCAAGACCGTCCTTCGCGTTGGGTGGCCCATGTCCTTTTGGACATGGGGGAGGCGATGACGGGAGTTCCGGAGCTCCGCCATCTTCCGACGCCAACGGGTGGTGAGCATCGCCTCCCCCACCTCCAGAGGAGGTGGGCCACCCGGCGCGGACACCTGATTCTCGATTCCGCGCCTTCGAATTCGCCTCATGTGGCGCGAACGCACAACGGTAGCGACATACTGTAAACCATGTAAGCGAAGCTGGTTATAGTTGTTCGGCGTATCGTTTCTTGACTTTGCGGTGCGATTGCACTAAACTGAATCGCCGTCATCGGAGGCCTGCCCATGAGCATTCCAGTCGAATTGTCTGACTCGACCGACCCGGTCCAGATCAAGAAATACCCGAACCGACGTTACTACGATGCGACGCGAAGTCGCCATGTGACGCTGCAGGACCTTCACGAGCTGATTCGGTCCGGGACAGATATTCGGGTCACCGATTCGCGAAGCGGGGCGGATATCACGAACCTCGTCCTTCTCCAGATCCTACTAGAAAAGGAAGCGCCCACGCTCAACGTGTTCCCGCCGGCGCTCGTTCATGAGATGATCCGGCGGAAGCCGCAGGCGCTCCGCGAGTCGTTCGAGCGGGTGTGGAGCCCGTTTGCGAACCTGCTTTCCGCCTCACAGGACCAGATCGACGCGTTCTGGCGAGCGGCCGTGGACGGCGGCGTCACCTCACCGCTCGAATGGCCCGGTAGCCTCATGAAGCGGTATTCGTCGGCCGCGCGAGGCGGCGAATCGGCGGGTCCGGAGCCGCCGCCGGCGACGCTCGACGAGTTGCGTCACCAGGCAGCGGAGTTGACGCGCCGAATCGAGGGCCTGGAATCCACCCGGCCCCCGGCCGATTCCTAGGATATGCGTTCTCGAAGCGTGTTAACGTCGGGCGACCTGGATCGTCGGGATAGGTAGTGACGAGCATAGCCGGCTCCATGTTGAAGATCGCACATCCCGCGTTTGAAGAAGGCGACGGCGCGGCGGGGGATTCCGCGCACCGCTGGATCCTGCGTGTCATGGAGGCGGAGGGTCCGGCCATCCTGCGCATGTTGTGGCGGATACTCGGCAGCGATGCTGATGTGATGGACGCGTATCAGGATTGCTTCTGCAAACTCGCCTCTCGAGGGGGCGGGAAGGACTTGGCCAGCGCCAAGGCCTATGTTTATCGGACGGCCTCCAATATCGCGATTGAAATGGTGCGATCGCGCAACCGACGCCGCGTCCACCTGCCGGCGATCGCAGCCGATCGCTCAGCCGATCGAGAGGATGATCCCCGGGCGGGCGTATCCCTGGAGGAGGCCTCCGGTTTACAGGAGGCTATCCCGCAGTTGCCTTCGCATTTGAGGCAGGTCGTGGTGTTACGCGATCTGTGCAAAATGGCGTACGAAGAGATCGGTCGAGTGCTGAGCATCAGCCCGGCGACGGCCCGCGTGTACCGCAGGCACGCCGTCGTCAAGCTGTCGGAACTGCTCGGCGAGGAGAGCGAAGATGACTGATCATGATATGGACATCGAGACCGAGCAGAACTGCCCGAAGCGGCTCTGGGTCCTGCTCACGTTGTCGGACGATGAACTGGTCGGCGGGGGTGGCGAGTTGCCGCAGGGGCTGTCGTTTCACCTGTCTCGCTGCGACTCCTGCCGGGCTGTGGCTGACCGTTTGAGCGATACGACGGACCGCCTCCGGGCACTTGGCGATTTCGAGCCGTCCGGCGAGCTTTTTGCCGCCGCGACCGCTCGAGCCGTTGACGCACTTCACGACGGTGCCCGGTTGACGGGTCGCGTTGATATCGATGACGAGCCACTCGTGCTGCCGGTGGAGGAATCGACTTCGCGGCGAACGCGCTGGGCTCCGCGGCTGGCGGCCGCCGCCGTGATCGTTTTCGCAGTGACGGTGTGGGGAGCGATCTCCTTCCGCGATGGATTCCGGGCCCATCGAGGTGCCGGCTCCTACGCGAGTCAGGGCGTCGTTCCCGCCTCGGAGGACGGTCGACCGGCGCGAACCCGGTCCACACCTCCGGATCCGGCGCGGCAGCCGGCGGACGAGGCGAGGGTACGTTTGGTCGATGTGGAACAGGAGCCGGTCATAGAGTCGGAGGCAGGGCCGGCCGAGGATTCGCCAATGCCGCCAAAGGGGCGAATCGTGCGGCATCGGTCTCATTTCGAAGCAGCCACCGCGGACGAACTCGATGGCCCTGAGTCGATCATCGTCCTTCCGGATTTCAACCAGCGCAATCTCGGCTGGGGACACCTGTTTGACAGGCAACCGCCCGTTAGGTCTACTAAGCCCTCCCAGGAAGATCGCTAAACCGCCCCGATTGCTCGTTGCCGGGAACGGTTGCGCGAGTGGCCCTTTCTGCGCGGGGTTGGTATGCGTACTGCGGGCGTTCAAGCCGAAAACTTCGTTCCCCAGGGCGACACGGACCGGCGTGTCGCGGTGTTGAACCGCCAGGAGAAGCCGTTTCATGTGGTTCTCGCGCAGCAGTTCGACCGCGGGATCATCGAACAGCTTTGCCAATTGGCGGATATGGTTCGCGCGATCGGTAGTTCGCGACAGGGTACGCAGTTCCTTCGAACATTGCTGAGCCATCGCCGTGCGATGCTCTACTTCATTCAGCCCTCGACGCGTACCTTCCTGTCGTTCACGGCTGCGTGCCAGGTGCTTGGCATTCCCCACAACGAGGTGCGCGACCGGTCGACATCGTCCGAGGTCAAAGGCGAAACCGAAGACGACACGATCCGTGTGCTGAGCCAATACTTCGACATGATCATCATGCGGCACCCGGCTGAGGGTTTCGCCGAGCACGTGGCCAACATCCTCAATGAGATGCCCCGGGCGATTCCCGTAATCAACGGCGGCTCGGGAAAGGACCAGCATCCGACGCAGGCGATGCTCGATATCTACACGCTCGCACGCTGCTTCTCCGATCGCCAGGCGGAACGTAGCGAGCCAAGCTACACCCGGAACCTCTTCGCGGGCAAGACGATCGCCTTCGTGGGCGACC
>JAJDDX010000498.1 GCA_029260055.1 Phycisphaerae bacterium | reverse complement strand
AACACAAACGCCATACCTGATGAGTGCGACCTGAGCGGCGGAGCCAGCGCGGACTGCAACGTCAATGCCGTACCCGACGAATGCGAGCTTTCGGCCGGCACCTCGCAGGACTGCAACGGGAACGCGGCACCCGATGAGTGCGACCTGGCCGACGGCACAAGCCCCGACTGCAACATCAACGACATACCCGACGAATGCGACCTCTCGACCGGCGCTTCGCAGGACTGCAACACCAACGCCGCGCCCGATGAGTGCGATATCGCCGAGGGCACGTCACCCGACGTAGACGGGAACGGCATCCCCGACGACTGCGAACTGGCCGCCCCGGCCGCATCGATTCTGGGTCCGCGCTACCTCTCAGTCGCGGTTCAGCCTCCGACGCTAGCTATTCCCGTGGCCCTGCTCCTTGTCGGCGACCCGGCCGACGCCGATGTGGCGTGCGTCTCGGCGTACGTCCAGGCGACCGGCGAGCTCGGCGCCGCCCCGGTCTATCAGACCGCCGCCGACTGGGGCACGATCGCGGTCTATGGCGAGCAGATCATCCCCGGCACGAGCTATACGATGACGACCGAGACCCAGACCGGTGTATCGATGGAATCGGCCGACGTGCGCACCTGGCAGTGGGGTGACGCTGACAACAGCGGCATCATCAACTTCACGGACATCAACCTCGTCGTACGCGGGTTCCAGGGTGATTTCAGCAGCGCCGCCCGCGAGGCCGTCGATCTCGTGCCCTGTATCCCCAATAGCGACATCAACTTCGCCGACATCTATGCGGATGTGGCGGCGTTCCAGGGCATGGACTACTGGGTCACGAACTGTGAAGTTCCGTGCCCGTAGTGCCCGATTCCGGGTTTCTTCTTTGTATTCCAGCCTGCTTCCCGTACACTACCAGAGTGTCATGCGTCTGGGTCTGCCAGCACTTCGGACGCGTCAGGATGTAGTTGCGCGGCGTCGAGGGCAAGTCTCACATTAGGCCGACCGCAATCCCGAAATCTCGTGGCTGTGTGCACCGGCAATGCCACGGTGAGTTCGGCCGCGACCGCCTTTCGACCCCGCCTACCCGACTGATCAGGCTCCGTTCGCCGGTTGGCACGACTATCACATAGGGGGGGACGAAATGCTAGCACGCTGCGTCGCGCGGGTACTCCGAATCGGACCGTGTCCCAGAGCGTCAGCCATCGCTGCCGCCCTGCTCGCTGTCAGCTTCCTAGTGACGACCGCCCAGGCCGACCCGGTCGCGGGCAAGACCTTCAACGTGCAACAACCTGACGGCACTCCGGTCGACGTGCGAGTCTGGGGCGATGAGTTCTACACCGTGGTCGAGTCCATGGGCGGCTACACACTCGTCCGCGATCCGGCCACCCAAGAGATCTGCTACGCCGTGCTATCAGCGGACGCGACCGAGCTGCTCTCCACCGGGGTGCGCGCGGGCGAGTCGCCTCCGGCACGACTCATGCTGGACAAACACATTCGTATCACGCCCGAAGCGACGCGCGCAGCCGTCCGTGCCGCGCGGGCGCGCTTCGCGCGACCGGGTGGAAGTCCTGACGGGCTGCCCGCCGGTCAGCGCGGTTCGTGGCCGGATCACGGCAACGTGCGGGGAATTACGTTGCTGATCGACTTCGTCGACCAGGGTCCGAGCATCCTCCCGACCAATGTCGAGAAGTACTGCAACCAAGTGGGCTACACCGGCTACGGGAACAACGGATCGATCCGCGACTACTTCTACGACGTGTCCGACGGCAATCTGACCTACACGAACTACGTGCCCGCGACCTACTACCGCGCCCAGCACCCGAAGACCTGGTATGAGGAGACCGACACGCCCGGGGAGAACCGCCCGCTCGTGCTTGTGCTCGAAGCGCTCGTGGACCTGGACGCCAGTGGCTTCGACTTCAGTCAGTACGACTCGAACACCGACGGAATCATTGACGCCGTGAACGTCTTCTACGCGGGTCCGGTGAACAACGCATGGGGCGAGGGGCTGTGGCCGCACGCCGGCTGGGTCTCATTTCAGGCCGACGGTGTGGAAACGAATCGGTACCAGATCACGAACATGGGCACCTCCTTGCGTTTGCGCACCTTCTGCCACGAAAACGGCCACATGCTCCTGGGCTGGAACGATCTATACGACTACGACTTCGACTCGACCGGCGTCGGAAGATTCTGCCTGATGTCGTACGGAGCCTCCGACACCAATCCGCAGGAGCCCTGTGCCTACATGAAGGCCCTGTCCGGGTGGTCCACGGTGCACGTCCTGACGACGCCGCAGGTAGGCTTGGCCGTGCCGTCCGATGCCAACATCACCTACAAGTTCCCGCACCCGACAGCCGCTAACGAGTATTACATGATCGAGAATCGTCAGTGGGCGGACCGCGACGCAGCGCTTCCCGGCGCAGGGCTCGCGATTTGGCACGTCGACGAATTCGGCAACAACGATCACAACGAACAAACGCCGGAGTGGCACTTCGAGTGTACCCTCGTCCAGGCGGACGGCCGGTGGGACCTGGAAAACGACTCAAACTACGGCGACGCCACCGATCTCTGGTACGCGCCGAACTACACCACTTGCACCCCTTACACCGACCCGAACACCAACTGGTGGTCCGGCGACGCCTCGAATCTGATCGTCGAGAACGTCAGCGACCTCGCGACGATCATGACGTTCGACTTCGACATCCAACAGCCGCCCAACGGCGACTTCAACGGAGACGGCCTCGTCGACATGATCGATGTCGCAGCGTTTGAGGACTGTTATACCGGCCCGGATATCGCCGTTCCGCCTCCAGCGGAATGCGCCCCCTTCGACTTCGACGAAGACGAAGACATAGACTGCGATGATTGGCAGACGCTTTGGCTATGGTGGACCGGGCCGCCGACGCACCCACCCGTCTACACGGTGTGCGATGCCGACTGCAACGAAAACGCCATACCTGACGAGTACGAGATCATGGCAGGGATGGCGTACGACGATGACAACAACCATCAGCCGGATGAATGTCAGCTCCGAACGCCTGTCTTCTACGACTCCGGCTCGCGACACGTGATGACCGAAGTCATCGGCTCGAGTTCACTCGATGTGGCCCTCCACCTCACGGGCGACCCGTCGGATCCTGATGTGAACTGCGTCTCGAGTTACCAGCAGGCCGACGGGACATTGGCCGACACGCCCTTCTTCGACGCGACGTTCCGCTGGAACAGGCAGCCCGTCCGCGGAGTGCAGGTCATCCCGGGCGCCGCGTACAACTTGCGCGTGCTGACCGTGGACGGCCTTTTCACTGAAGCAGGCCCCGTCTCGACGTGGGGCTGGGGCGATGCGGACAACAACGGCCTGGTCAACTTCCGAGACATCAACCTCGTGGTGCGCGGATTCCAGGGCGATTTTTCCGAGGCGACCCGCGAAGCGGTCGACCTCGTGCCCTGCGTCACGAACAGGGATGTCAGTTTTGCTGACATTTCCGCCGACGTAGCCGCGTTCCAGGGCCAGGACTACTACTCGTATACCGGCTGCCCGGCCCCCTGCCCGTAATTGGCACGCCGGTTTTGCCTTGGAAAAGACAACGTTCGGCGTTAGAATCGGGTCGCTGGGAGAGGTGCGCCTGGGGTTTGTACGTGCGTCAGCCCGAGTCGTACGCGATTGCACGGCCTGACAGATCGGGCGCTCGGAGCGAGGCTTAAGGCTCGATCGTGCGGCCCTGCTGCCTGTGCAGGGGATCTTCGCGTACGGACGTGAGCCTTCCTGAGGCTTCTCGGCAAGTTTCGCATCCCCCGGTCTATAACTACAGATGGGTAACACGACCGAATCGTGACTCGATTCCGCGTGCGCGGCCTTCCGGACCAGCCGCCGTTGACTGGTCCAAGAGCGTCCAAACCAGAGCAAGGAAAGCGCCAGCAGATGCAAGATTGGAACACTGACAAGAGCGTCGCGGGTACCATTCGTCGATCGGTCCGAGCCACGTTGTTCGCCTTTGCGGCCGTCATGGTCGTGCTCGGCACACTTCTCCCGGCAGCGTACGGTAACCCCGTCGCCGGCGAAGTCTTCGACTTCACGCAGCCCACCGGCGAAACGGTCAAGGTGAAGATCTGGGGGGACGAGTTCTACCGCGTCCTCGAGTCCTTGGACGGCTACACGCTCGTGCGCGACCCGGTCACGCAGGAGGCCTGCTACGCCGTTCTCTCTGACGACGGCAACGAACTGGTCTCGACGGGTGTGCCGCTGGCGGACACCCTGCCCGCGGGCCTCGCGCTGAAACGGCACATCCGCATCAACCTCGAAGTGGCCACGGCGATCGGCCAGGCGGGCCGTGATCGCTTCGCCGAGCACGAGGCTCAGGTCGCAGCCAATCTCCGCGGCGATCCGTCGCGCTCGCCCCCCGACAACGGGAACGTCAGCGGCATCGTACTGCTGGTCGACTTCGATGACGATCCTTGGACCATTCCGGCCCAGAACGTCGACGATTACTGCAACAAGATCGGCTACACGGGGTACGGCAACAACGGGTCGGTCCGCGACTACTTCCACGATGTATCCGACGGCAACTTGACCTACACGAACTATGTCGGAGCGACGTACTACCGCGCACAACTCCTCAAGAGCTATTACGAAGACCCGAGCGTCTCCTTCGGCACGCGCGCTCGCGAGTTGATCATCGCCGCTTTGACCGACCTGGAGCTGAACGGGTTCGATTTCAGCCAGTATGACTCCAACAACGACGGCCTCGTCGACGGCATCAACTGCTTCTATGCCGGCAACGTGAACGGTGGCTGGGCGGAGGGCCTCTGGCCGCACTCCTCGTCCATCTCCTTCGAAGTTGATGGCGTGTCGACGTTCAGGTATCAGATCACGAACCTCGGAAGCCAATTGCGCCTGCGCACGTTCTGCCACGAAAACGGGCACATGATCGGCTACTGGCCCGACCTCTACGATTATGGCTACGACTCGACCGGCGTCGGCACGTTCTGCCTCATGTGCTACGGCACGTCGAGCACCAACCCGCAAGAGCCGTGCGCCTACATGAAGTACTTGGCGGGTTGGTCCACCGTCACCACCCTTACCGCCTCAACGACCGGCCTGACCGTGCCCGCCAACTCGAACGTCACGTACAAAATGTCGCATCCGACAGACTGGAACGAGTACTACCTGATCGAGAACCGGCAACAGTCCGGCCGAGACAACGGGCTGCCCGACGCCGGGCTGGCCATTTGGCACGTCGACGAATACGGCAGCAACAACCACAACCAGGCGACCCCCACCCAACATTACGAATGCACGCTGGTGCAGGCGGACGGAAACTGGGATCTAGAACACAACTGGAACTCAGGTGACTCGACCGATCTCTGGTCGGCTCCCGGCTATACCGAGTGCGGACCTGACACGAACCCCGACACCGGATGGTGGGCGGGCGATCCGTCGGGTTACGCGGTCACGAATATCAGTAATTCGTCCTCGGTGATGACCTTCGACTTCAGCCGTTGCCAGCCTGCTAATTGCAGCGACGACAACGTCTGCACCGACGACGTGTGCAACGGCGGAGTTTGCGAGTACACCAATAACTCGCTCCCGTGCACGGATGGCTCCTTCTGCAGCGGCGCGGAGACCTGCGGCGGCGGCGCATGCCTGCCGGGGACCCCGCCGTGCCAACCCGACGTCGAAGTCTGCAGCGAATCCGCCCAGCAATGCTTCCCGGCTCCCGGCGCCTGCTGCGCACCGGACGGGTCGTGCGCCATGGGCTCCTTGTATGACTGCGGCAGCGCGGCCGGCTTCTTCTACGGCCCCGGCGTCGACTGCGCGGACATTCTCGACCCCACCTGCACGCCGACGAGCACGCGCTTGAACATTGAAGCCGCTTCCATAGCCGCCGCACCGGCCGGTGGCTCGCTCGATGTCGAAATCCAGATCGAGAACGTCACCGATCTCGCCCTCTACCAGGCTACCATCGCAATCACGCCGCTTTCCGGTACCGGAACGCTCACCGTCGACTGCTCGGCCTGCACGGGAGGAGAGAACGAGCCCGCCTGCGGTGTGAGAATCGACACTTCGCGGCCCGACTACGTCTTTGACGGGCTCACCGATTTGGCGGCCGTCAGTTGTGACGTAAGTGCGCTCGGCGCGCTCGCGCTTGACGGCGGAGCGACGGTGACGGCGGCGCCGGCTTACCTCGGCGAGTTCACGCTCTGGGTATCTCCGGACGCGATGCCCGGATCGCAGTTTGAGGTGGCGATCGCGAACGCGGCGGACGTCACGTTCATCGAGGACTCGAACGACGGTACCCTGCGATACCTACCCGGATCGAGCCTGATTGTGACCGTCGTGGATCCTTCGGCGTGCCAGGCGCCAACGGTCGCCGGCGAGGGTTCCCGATCGTTACTGGTCACGCCAACGGAACCAAACCCGCACGCCCTGTTGGTCGGCGGCGATGTAGCCGACGCCAGTGTCAACTGCGTGTCGCTCTACGTGCAGGCGGATGCCACGCTCGGTTCCAGCCCGGTCTTCATGACCCCGGCACAGTGGGGCGCCGTGGCGCTAACCGGCGACCAGATCATCCCGGACACGACCTACGCCGTCCGGGCCGATTGTGGCTCGCCGGGCAACCCGGAGCTGTCGCTTCCGGCGGAAGCGACGACGTGGACCTGGGGCGACATCGACAATAACGACCTCGTGAACTTCGTGGACATCAACCTCGTCGTTCAGGGCTTCCAGGGCGATTTCACGAATGTCACGCTCGAACGGGTGGACTTGCACCCATGTGCACCGAATAGAGTCATCAACTTCAGTGACATCAACTGGGATGTCAGGGCATTCCAGGGCGCGCCCTTCACGGACAACTGCGCAGCGCCGTGCCCCTAGAGCACCGCGGCCCGACGAACGCTTGGCTCCGCCGGCCACCCGCGTGCGGCCTTCAGCTTGAGGCAGACGCGGACCGGTGTATCGCGCGCGACGTCTCAGATCGAAATCTCCGCGCTTGCCGAGTGAACCGCGAGCCGTTCGTCTTGCCGGGTTTGAGAAACACACGCGCCCGATCGGAATCACGTGCGGGTCTTCCGATAACCCGCTCGACACGGTAGAATGCTCGCGGTGGTCAGCGCTGCGCCTGGATGGCGCGACATCTCCCCCGGCGGTGACCCCGACGCCAAGGTCGGAGCAAAGAAGCGCACCGCATCGTTGTCTTATCGACGACTCAAACACGCGCGGTGCACCTCGTATGACTTCGGCCGGTGGCTGACGGAGTCGGTCTACGGAAGGCCGAACGAAGTTGGTCGTGATCCACGCGGATCACAAGACCATTCGAGGGGTAGTGCTTACGAGGAGGTAGAAGAAGCGATGACAGCAACAAGACGATGCTTGCTCAGTGCTTGTGTACTCGGCGCCGTGGCCACGACGGGCCATGGTGCGGAGATCTTTCTGGAGCCGATCGGCGCAAGCGGCTCCCACACGATCGTCGGAAACCAGATCATCCTGGACGGCGCCGGC
The DNA here is from genome assembly GCA_029260055.1 of Phycisphaerae bacterium. Lineage (GTDB taxonomy): Bacteria > Planctomycetota > Phycisphaerae > UBA1845 > UBA1845 > JADFOB01. The sequence goes on along the minus strand of JAJDDX010000498.1, from coordinate 1,909 downwards.
CAGACGGTCACGCTCGAGATTCGAGTCGACAACTGGGACCCCGTTCCCGATATCGGCGTCTGCAGCGACCTCACGATTTGCAGCATCAGCGCCCAGGACTGCACCTTCGGCACGTGCGTCGGGTCGGACGGCCTCCTCAATACCTACCAAGCGCGCATTGACGGATCCGGCTATGCCGGGATCCTGTCACCCGTTCTTCTTCCGCCAACTGAGTTGATCGATACGTCGAACCCCGAGTTCGTCTTTCTCGGGCTGGCCTCCATCCCGGCAGTCGACACGAGCACGATCAACTGGGCATACGGCGCTTTGGTGCTCTTCGCCAACGATTCACCCCCGTACGGTGGACTCGACAAGTACGGCGGTACGCTCGTCATCGATGTGCCCGCCGGTACCGTCGGCACGTTCGCGATCGATCTGATCGACGACCTCAACGAGAGTTTTCTCAGCGATTCGGAGGCGATCACCATCGTGCCGATCAACCTGACCGGCGCCGTCATCTCCGTGGCATGCCAGACCAACGTCGATTGCGACGACGGCGATGCCTGCACGACCGACATCTGCGAACTCGACAACACCTGTACCAACGTGCCCAACTACGACCAGGCGACCTTCTGCTGCGATCCAGTAAACGGCGCCTTAACGGCCATCGACGATGGAAACGACTGCACCGACGACGTCTGCAACCCCGACGGTACGGTCGACCATCCGTTCCTGACAGCCGGCTCGCTGTGCGGCGATCCCGCCAACAGCCAATGCGATAATCCCGACACCTGCGACGGTGCGGGCACATGCCTGACCAACCTCGAACCGGCCGGCACCGCATGTGGGGACGCCGCCGAATCCGAGTGCGATCACGCCGATACCTGCGACGGCACCGGCGCATGCGCGACCAACATCGAACCGTCCGGAACGGCCTGCGGAGACCCTAGCGACACCGATTGCACCGATCCCGATTCCTGCGACGGCGTGGGTGGATGCCTGAACCACGACCTGCCCGACGGCGTGGCGTGCGACGACCTGCTCTTCTGCAACGTCGGAGAAACGTGTACAGCCGGCGCCTGCGGCGGAGGCGGCCAGCTCGATTGTGATGACGGCCTCACCTGTACCGACGATTCGTGCAACGAGGGCGCCGCCACGTGCGACAACGTCCTTGTCGCCGGCTTCTGCCTGATCGACGGAGTCTGTTACGGCGAAGGCGCACTCGATCCGGCGAACGACTGCCAGGTCTGCGACACGGCCGCGGCGACGGACGTATGGTCGCTCGTGCTCGCCGGCGAGATGTGTGACGACGGCAACCCGTGTACGACCGGCGATGTGTGCGACGGAGCCGGCCTCTGCGAGGGCACCGTCGACCCCAACTGTAACGACACCTGCGGCGATGCCGTAGAGGTGTTCGAGGGCGTCAATACGGGCAACAACTCGAGCTCCAGCCCCGTCGACGACGGCGAGGCGTCGTGTCAGATCGACTCGAATAACGACGTCTGGTTCAGGTACACGGCGACCTGCGACGGCGTGGTTCACTTCACCACGACCGGAAGCCAGTTCCGCTCGGCCTCCGACGCACCGGACTGCCAGGACACCGGCACCTGTACCAACGACACCGTCTTGAACATCTTCGACCTGTGCCCCGCCGACGGCGGTGGCGAACTCGCGTGCGATGACGACGGTGGACCGGGCCTGCTTTCGGCCCTCGAGATCTTCCTGACCAGCGGGCAGGAATACCTCATTCGCGTAGCGGGCTTCGAGGACGCCGTCGGCGACATCGTACTCAACGTGGTGCCGGTCAACGATTGCGTCATCGACGGTGTCTGCTACGCCGAAGACGCCGTCAACCCAGCCAACGAGTGCGAATCCTGCCGACCGGACATCTCCGCACTGGCGTGGTCGTCGCGACTCTCGGGAACCGCCT
>JAJDDX010000497.1 GCA_029260055.1 Phycisphaerae bacterium | reverse complement strand
GCTTGCCCAGGGCGGCCAGCAAGTGGGCATTGGCTTCGTCGGATTCATGGGCGGCTTCCTCGTCGAGGTCCATACGGAAGCAGTTCGTCAACGGGAAGCCCTCGGGCATGACCACCTCAGCCGGATCGGGCAGGCCGTCGCCGGCGAGCGACCCCACGGTGTAAGTCGGCTTAGCTTCCGGGAGCGGGACACCGAGTTGGCCTGCTCGCAGGTACTGGTCGTGAGGCAGCGTATGCTCCCCGCATCGTTGCACGTATCGGTAGGCTTCGAGTTCCATGGCCGACTTGAGCAGTTCCAGTGCGTCGTTTTCCACAAGACACGTGCGGGCCGGGAGCATCAAGCGGATGCCGGTGGCCTCACCGGTCATGTCCACGAGATAGTGCAAACGGCGCTCGCTAACCGGATGGAAGTCGAAGCTCAGGACTTGCCCGTGGAAGTTGACAAGCACATTGTCGTGGTAGCTTCGCCCGCGCTTGCAGCTGTGATGCCACGGATTCAGGTCAGGCTCCTTGCGGACCTCGATTCGGCAGCCGAGTTCGGCATGGACGACGGCACGATCTGAGACGAACGGCAGGCTGGGACACTGGCGGCCGTCGACGGTCACCTGCAGCCCGCTGAACACCGCGTTGATGTCGACCGCGGAGGACGACCACTCCTCATCACGGAACCGGAGGACGGTCCCTTCAACTGGTTCGGGATCGTCCGCAACGGAAGCCGGCGTCCCCCTCCATCCTGCTTCGGTGACCGTGACCATCTTGCCGTTTGATCGGATGGTGACCTCGCGCGGCGCGAGGCAGAAGATACCCACACCGGCCGGGTCTTCGCTCGCCTCCAGCGCGTCGTCCCAGCCGGACCCGCCCAGATCGAGCAGCGCGGTGAAGTCCTCGATGCCACGGCCGTTGTCGCGGACCGTGACGATTCCGTCGTCGTTTGTGATATGCACTTCGGTGGCTCCGGCACGCCGCGCATTCTGCAGAACCTCGATGACCCGGCCCTCCTGGGTGCCGGTAAACATCCTACCGGCCTTGCTGAGCAGGCGGATGTTGACTCTCGCTTCGATGGTTGGCATCGTCATCTCCCGTGCATGGCATTGGTCGACGCGGCGCCACGACCATGCCTCATGGCAGCGCACGCTGCGCGCTTGCGATGGCGCGCGGAGAGGGAATCTCGAATCCCAGCGGGTCTGGCGCCCGAACAAGAGGATTGCGTTCAGACGATCTCGAAGGGCGGCAGCACGGCGACCTCCGGACACAGTTCGCGCAGTGTGCCGAGGGCCTTTTGTATCTCGCCAGCCTCGAGCGTTGTCACCACGTCCCTGACACGGTCCGTGAGGACGAAGGTTTGCGTGCAGTCGTTGTTGCTACCCGTTCGACTCAACGGCTTGTCCATGCCCGGCCGCCAATCGACCAGTTCCGCATCGCAGTTGCACCAGCCCTCGGTGTAGCGCGTGTAGGCCAGGCCAAGGCAGCCGCACGTTCCTTCCAAATGAGGAAACTCGCCGTGCTTCGCTTCCGAGTCGCACAGCCACAATGTGCCCTCTCGCAGCACGGCGAGTAGCTCGCGGGGCTCGGTCGGCTTGAACGGCGGTTCATCCCATTCAAAGCTGACGAGGGCTTGTGTAATGGCGTCAAGTAACTGCTGGGTCTCGGCACTTTGCAATCGTCCGCCGATATCGATCCACGTGCTGTACCGGGCGCTCATTGTAGTTCCTTTCTGTTCTGAGGGTTAGAAGAAGTAGTCGCCCGTCCAGAGAGGACGTGGCCGTTGGCGGCGCAAGACCGGCTCGCGTCGGGCTCGCGTCGCATGGGTGCAGTCGACCGAAGACAGAATCGACGGGCACGCAAGACCTGCCCCGCGCACGAAAGTCACGAAAGACAAACGAGATCAGAAGAGGGCTTAGCAGGCATCGAGCTCGACGCCAGCGTGGAGCCGGGCATGCGCCGGCTACCGCGCGTGACGTATTGGGCTTGGCGCCGTTCTCGCGTGAGCCAATGACCGCTCTGTCAGAGAGCCTGTCCGGCCGAAGTGCGCTGCAAGTCGGCCGCGAGGTAGAAGAGTGAATGGAGCATGAGAGGCGTCATCGGAACTTCCCGGGGTCTTGTCGGTGTGTCGCGATGCGCCTACTCATGGCACTTGTCGAGGCCTGGGCTTTAGGCTAGCGCGTGTTTCGTGCCGACCGTGCCGATGTTCATTCGAGATGCCGGGATAGCACCCAGCGGAAGGTGATTCAGAAATGAGTGGCGCAGCTGGGCAGCTCAGGCCTCCTTGCTGGCGTTCTTCACGCAGCTTAGGGTCGGCAACCGATAGCTATAAATAGTCGCAGCGCCAAGTACTAGTCACTTGGATGCGAGGTCTTCACAAGGCCACATCTACGAAGCGCATCCCACATGCCCCACGGATACACGCCAGGATTCGTGTACTCCCGCGCGGAACGTCTGCTGACAGCGGCAGCCTGCACGATCGGCACTGTTCGGCCGCGGTACTGCGTTAACGCGGGGATCCAAGTCAAGGAAGTGATACCTATGGCTACTGACCATATCTACAGAGCGGATCGAACCATCGTCACCCTACTCGCGCGCATCACTGGCAAGCCGGAGACCCAGCGCCATGACCTGCAGCCGACGTTCAATGAACCGGTTCCCGAGCCGAATCGCGGCTACTTGCTGAGCTTCCACCGAAACCTCATTACCGAGGAACTGAGCACCGGGCGGATCGCCGTGTTGCTCGGCAACATGTACCGCGTATCGGTCTGGCTGGAGCACCAACCGTTCGATGCGGTCACCGTTGCCGACATCATCGACCTCATCGAACGCATCAAACACGTCCGCCGCATCCGGAAGGCCAAGATCATGGTGGACCGAGGCTACGCCGCGCAAACTATCGAAGGCTACAAGATGACGCTCAAGAAGTTCTGGCGCTGGCTGCGCAATCCTGATGTCCCGCCGTCCCAGCTCAACGACCTGCCGTATCCGTCCGAGGTGAGTTGGATCAAACGCAAGAAGAAGATGAACGCGATGCTGCCTAAGGATATCTGGACACCGGATGAAGTCAACCGCCTCGCAGCCGCTACGAGCACGCTGCGCGACAAGGCATTCGTGCTCGGCCTCTTCGGCTCAGGCTGTCGCATCGGTGAGTTCCTGCCCTTGCTGCGGCGGGATGTTGCGTTCGATGACTACGGCGCCCACCTGTCCGTCACCGGCAAGACCGGTCCGCGGCGCGTGCGCCTCACGCCAGGGGCAACCACAGCCCTCGCGGCGTGGCTCGAACTCCATCCCAACAAGGACACCCTTGCACCGGTGTGGATTGACACTCACTTGCGCGCCGCTATGCCCAACCAGCCGCTGACCTACGACTGGGCGCATGAGATGCTCAAACATCTTGCGAAGCGGGCGGGGATCACGAAACCGATTCGACCGCATCTGCTTCGCCACTCGCTGGCCACGCACTACGCATCCCAGCTGACCGAGGCGGTCATGAATGAGCACTTTGGATGGCGGCAAGGAGGACGGACCGCGGCCGTCTACACGCACCTCAGCGGGCGTCAGGTCGACGACCAGATCCTCGGCGTGTTCGGGATGCAGAAACAGGATCAGAAGCGGAACACGGCGCTTGAAGCGAAAGCCTGTCCGCGCTGCGCGCTTGAGAACACGCCGAACGCCGAAACGTGCAGCCGGTGCGGATTCCCGCTAGTGGATGAGGCCGTCCACACCCTGCTGAAGCGGCGGAAGAGCGCGGACGCGATCCTCAACGAGCTGACGAAGTCGCCAGATTTTCTGACGATGGTCGAGAAAGTGCTACGGCAGCGAGCGCCACAAGAAGACAGCGGCCACGCGTCAACACTGGATCCGGACGTGCATGCTTCTGGCCGAGCCGACAGATCGGGCGGCGGAGTGCAAAGCAGCTATCCGGTTCCGGGGCCGGCACGGACCGACGAACGACGCGCGCGACGTCGCTGACATTCACAATCCTGTGCGCGGTTCGCCGCTTCTAGTATCGAGTTGATCCAGTCGGGTTCGGCTGTCAGTCGTTTTCGCATCAGCTTCGGCGCTGCGCAGTCTCGTGCCCTCCTTTCCGGTGCGTCAGCGTCCAACTCCGCCGTCAGCTTCCGCGTGTCGGTGACCGGTCTCGCGATGTGTGTCATCCAATCGAATTGTGCGGACTGCCTGAAAGGGCTTGCGGGCGTAGCGTGCAGGCGATGCCGATGTCAGGATTCACGCCAGCCGCGAACGGTCACGCGGGATCGTCTTGCCCTGAGAGATCATCACGTCCGCTTCGCGGAGCTTGTTCAAGCTCTCTTCCGCCTTGAGTCGCTTCTTCGTCATCGCCTTTCCTCCAGGATCCAAGTCGGAATCCTGATCCAAACCGTGGATCAGTTTGAAGCGGAGAGGTCAGCGGGACTCGAAGTCAGACGACTTGGTGCAAAACGGCAAGACCATGGGGACGGCAGGCCTGCCGCACTGGCAGGGTCAGCCGTTGCCCGAACTGCGACGAGGCGTATGAGCTTAGCTTGCCGAGTCTTGACGATGTGTTGATGCGACGGCACCCTTGCCTCTCAACACCTCGCCCCGATACGATACCTCCAACCACTATCCGGCGAACCCGGCTAAAGCTATCGTTGCCGCGCGCTACCGACATGACGCAGACTACGAACAGCAGGTCTTTGCTACCAGCCCTTGTGGCCGCCTCGGGGCACACCCTGACGCTGGAGTGCCTTCCCGAAACTCCCGGATGAAGGTATTATTAGGCGTCAAAGCGAATTCGGTGGCGAAAGGCCTGTCTCCTCTGGCTGGTCAAGGGGCACTGCGTTGTACACGGTTTCTTCGATTCGGCTCGTACGACCCCTGGGTCGCATTATTCGGCCACGGCCACCGCTACGGGTCGGAGAGCCCGTTGGTTGGTCGCTTAGGAATCCACTTCAGCGAACGAGCAACAACCATCAGCGTCTTGGATGGCGTTTCGAGCGTGTTGATTGGTTGTTCTTAGAGCGTAAAAGGTACGGATGCGTACCAGGGAGATATGGTCAAATGTTGTGGACGGCGGCATGATCAGGCGGCGACCTTTTTGACTCCGTCGGCGAACTGGACGCCGGCGATCACGTCGGCAATGAGCGTTGAACCGTTCAGCGCTCGCCATTTCCTCGATGCACTCTCC
>JAJDDX010000496.1 GCA_029260055.1 Phycisphaerae bacterium | reverse complement strand
GACCGTCTGACCGACGCTTTCGGCTTGGCGGGTGCCACGGACACATGGAGCTTGTCCGTGCTCCTGGCCACGGTTCGAACGGACACGGACAAGCGAGTACGCTTGTCCGTGGCACCCAGACCGATGTACCCGCATGTATTCTTCGGTTCACGGCGTTGCCCTTGTGGGTGGCGACCCACGCAGTTTTTCGTCGCCGACAAGGGACGACACTACGTTTCTCTGCGGCCGGATAGCGCCACCGTGACTCGCTGCGCCGCCGCGGCTAGAATCGCTTTGGCGGTCCGTACTTGGCTGGCACTCGGCCATGGAGGTTCTAGACATGAGTACCACTAGCGACGCCGACAAGAAGGCGATCCTCGATCACATTGACTCCATCTTCAAGGCGTTCATTCGGCAGGATCGCGAGGCGCTTCGCCGCACGCACACGGCGGACTGGATCGGCTTTCAAGGGCCCAGCACGTCCATCGAGCGAGGTATCGAGGCGTACATGAAGAACGCCGAGACCTCCCTTCAGCACTTCACGGGCACGGGCTACGAGATCTTCGACTCGGAGGTGCAGGTCTACGGCGATGTGGCGATCGTCTACTACGTGGCGCGTTACGACTACCGCGACGGCAAGGGCGACGCGGCTTCGATTCCGCTGCGCTCGATTGACATCTACAAGCGCGTGGATGGTACGTGGACCCAATCCGGCTCGCACATCACGCCTATTCCGACCGGCGGCTCGTGGGGCGAATCGAGCTGACTGGAAGCGTTCGGGCCGCGCACCGACGCGGGTCGAGGTGAGCGCGGTCGGCACGCCGGGGGGCAAGGGATTCTCAGACTCCCGTCGAGATCTACCCGGCCTTCCTTCGCCGGCGGGAGGCCACCGCGCCAAGGCCGAGCCACGCCAGCAGGCCGGTGGCCGGCTCCGGGACGATCGAGAAGCCATCGTAGTTGATGAAATAAGGTGCGGTTACGGTATTACGGATCCCGAGTCGGTGTTGTCCGGCATCGACGCTGAATGGAGCGCTGAAGGTCGTCCAGTCCGTGCCGGGATCGATGATGTTCGTGTCGCCGAATTGGACTCCGTCCAGGATGAATCTGAATCCTCCGGTCAGCAGTGTGAGAGGATCGTCACCCGGATGAATGATGACGCTTCCTTCAGGTGCAGCGGCATAGACCGAGATCAGATAGTCCCCGGCGGTGCTAAACGTGATGCCCTGGTCGATCGTGTCACTGCCTGCATAGGTGCTGGCATACTGCTCGCCTTCAATCGCATCGAACGTCGCTGACCAAGTGTTCAAAACGCCCGTGGACGACGGGGGCGCGTAGGGTCTGACGACTCCGGCATCATTCGTGAAGAGCCAGGGGCCCGTCATCGGCGTGACGAATCCACCAGGGCTTACCGGGGTGCTCTCGAAGCCCGGGTCAAGCACCACAATTCCGCCGTTTGCGACGCCGGCGAGTGCGAACGACACTAAGACCCCAACCGCTGTATGTGATTTCATCAGGCGTACCTCCTTCAAGCTAGTATCGTACCGAGCGCCTGGAATCGATTCAAGCAAGAAGGCGTTTTGTCGGCGTGCGTCATGGGTGGCCGCCCGCAACTCGCCGCGTTCATGCCGAATTCCCGCCGTTTTTCCGCAATAATCCTCGCTCCCCGTGGTTGATTGAAGGGTCGAGGGAGGGCCTTTGGGGGCGCTACGGGCGGAGTTTCAAACCGGTTTGGGTGGAGGAGGAATCACATGACAGTCAAGAGAGGTCTGCGCGCCATTGTATGCGCTGCGGCATTCGTCGCGTCAGCGAATACGCAAGCGGAGGTGCTGCCGGATTGTACGATCGACTTCGAGACAACGTGCCCCGACATGGCTCCCGAGTGCGGCGCGAGCTTCAGCGGTGGGGGTACATGTGCTTTCATCGGACAGGGCAACTGCTATTCGTCCGGACTCAGGTCGTACAGTGTCACACCTGCGGCGCCGCTGACGATCACGTTATCCGGCGAGTTGACGGGCCTCGATGTGTTTTTCGCCGACCAACTCGGGACGGGGCAAGGTGACATGCGGTTCTTCGATGCCGAAGTCGGCGGCAACGAAGTCGGGTCGACGCTGATCTCGAACGGACCGTGCCAGGCCATGGTGATGCCGGCGTTGCAGGCCGCGTCGCTAGTGGCGCCGGTTCGCCGTGTCGAGGTGACGGCGACGGCCGGAACGCTTTGGATCGACGATTTCCACATCAACGGCGGACCGTCTCCGTTTGCCGTGCCGGCTGTGTCCGAGTGGGGGCTGGTGATCATGGGGGCACTCGTGCTCGTGGCGGGTACGCTCGTGTTTCGACGGAGAATGTGCCTCGGCGCTGAGGCCTGTGCTTGAAGCGTTCCTAATCCAGATGTAGCGTCGGGGCTTGTCCCCGGCGCCGGGCGTCCCGGGACATAGTGCGCCGCTACACTTGAAACAGGAGTGCTCTAGCCGCGCAACATGCCTGGGCGCTGGAACCGGCTATGCCCGGGCGTCGGTCTACTTGAACAGCAGGCGAGACGCTGTCGTTTCGTCGAAGTAGACGAGGGCGTCGAAGGCGAGCGGCAGGGTTATCTGGGAGAACTGGTCCTCCATCGCGAGGGAGCCGATCGAGCGGAACTGGGTCGGCTCAGTCAACCAGGCTGAGGCGGAGTCGCTCTTAGAGGCGCTGCGCAGATCGAGAATGAAGCGCGGCCGCCCGGTTTGGTGGAAGCAGAACTCGGCGCTGCCGGGCTCGGCCGGCACCAGGTCGTTGCCACTCTGCACGCCTTCGCCCCGGATGACTGCCGTGTACTTTCCGGTGTTGCAGGTGAAGCCGATGACGACGAGTTCGTCGCCGTAGACACGCTTCAAGTAGCTTCCCATGGGTTGGTACTCACCTTCGGCGTCGGCGCACTTCATGATGTGCCCGTTGTGCGCCCATAGAACGATCTTCGCGTTGGGCGGCGCCTGATCGAGTATCCAGCGCACGTTCTCCGCCATGCTCTCGTCCCGTGAGGATGGGCCGGCGAACAGCCGGCAGCTTTGCAGGGCGATGCGAGCGTTCTGCAGAGCCCAGGCCACGTCCTTTTCGGGCACTATCTTGCTGTATTGCTTCGTTCGTGACTCGAGGCGGTCGAGGACGTTCCGGCAAATCCGCGCAGCCCTGACCGGGGCGATGCTTTGTTTCTCGGTGCCTGTGTGCTTGATGCGCAGGCTGCGTCTACCGCGGTGCGCTGCGGCGGAGTCCACCTGGATATCATAAGCGTCGCCGCCGCGAGACACATTGTCGATATCGAAGTCCTCGAAGTCGAAATCGAACGGTCGTTCACCTCGGTAGGGTTGGCCGTCGATCTCGACCGCAAGGCTGTCGAACCAGGCCGTTCCGTTGCCCGGCATCAACATGCCGAAGACCAGTCCCGTAGCCTCGGGGGGGATGGTCATGTCGATCTCATACTGTGTCCAGGGCGTCGTGCCGCGCGCGCCTCGGGCGTTCATGTTGTCCAAAGTCAGCACGCCGGACTCGCCGTCGACGCGCCACCACAATCCGGCGTAACCGCGCGAGATTCCGTCCGTTTTGATGTAGCCGCTGTAGCGAATGCGCTTGCCCTTGACGACGTCGACCGGGAACTTGCCGGAGACGATGCCGAAGTCTCCGCCAGGCTCCGGCTTCTGAAACGCCCTTGCCTGGGCGTATGACGCCTTGACTTCGTCGTGGTGCTCGGGCTCCACACGGCGGACGAAATCCTCCACGATCTCCATGGCAATGTCCGGCGTCTGCATGTCGAATCCGGTGAATTCGATGCGCCCCTTGCCGGACTTGTTGAACTCTCGCATCCACAAGACCATGTCGAGTACTTCTTGGGTGTACCACGTCCAGAAGTACATCCCCGCAATCAGTTCCTTAGGATTGCCCTTTCCGGTGAGGACGTAGTCGTTCAGGCGATACGCTTCGGGCATGTTGGCTTCGATGGAGAAGATGGTGAAGTCCATCTCGGAAGCCATGAACTCCACGAGCCGGTGCTTCATCTGGAAGAACTCGCGCGTGCCGTGCGTGCCCTCGCCGAGAGCGACGATGCGGGCGTCGCCGATGATGTTTTCGAGCGGCGCAAGGTCTTCCAAGCCACTGCGGGCCCGCGGGGTCTTGAAGCTGACGGCGTGGTTCTTGATCCAGGCAATCTGCTCTTTCGAGGGGGTGTCTTCTGCGGCGGCCGCGTCGAGTGTGGCGAGTGAAATAAGAATGATCGCGATGCGCAGCATGGTCGGTTCCTCCCGGAGGCAGTCGGCGCGCATGTGCCGGCCCCGTGTGGGGGGAGGCGGTGCGAGCCGATCTATTCGCAACAACCGGTGCCCGGCGATCTACCCGAGCTTCGTGGGCTTTAGAGTACCCAGTCTGCGTATAGAAACCAAGGAATCGGAGTCTTCAGAGCACGTCGGCCGCGGCGCTCCGACGCGGTGACAGGGAGCGCACCTGCCGCATCGGAGCGCCTTCGACCAGCGTCACTGCCCGCTGCGCATGGCCTCGAGCAGTTCATCCGCTCGGGGAGATGTAATCCACTCAGCGTGGCCGTCCATGAATCCGAAAACCGCCCCGCCGTCGTGGAGCCCCGGCTCACTGATGACTACGTGAGACCAGGGCTCCTTGACGGCCTTGGGGTCTGGGAGGGGACGGTAGAGGTAGTAGGTCTTGGTCGGGCTCTCACCGGGCTGGTAGGGGCTCGACAGGGTCCTGGCGGTTTGAACGGGATCGCCAAGGTGCCCTGAGGCCGCCAACTCGCGGAGCGATCGGGGCCACTGGTCGTCGTTGTCCTTCTTGAACATGAAGCACGCGATCAGAATGCCTTTCGCGTTTGACATCGAGATCGCTCGCATCGACTGGCGCCGCCCGGCCTCGAGCGACGGAATGAGCATGGTCGTCAGGACGTCGGTCGCCTTGGGGGCGTTTTCGCCGGTGGCGACGAAGTCGATCGCCATGGCTCGATCGTGCGGTGTGATCGTGATACCAAGTGCGCGAGCTGTGGCAAGTCGTTCGATCACCGCCGGGATCATGTCCGCCTCGCCGGTCTCCCGTGCGACTGCGAGCAGCGCGGCGACGTTCATGAACAGGAACTTCGAGCTTGCGCCGGCAAGCGGGCGACGCGCTTCGTCATAGGCTTTCGTCCGAGCCAGGCTCACTTTATCCAAGTGGGCGTCGATTGCGGCCTCGAGGAGTTCGCCGGATGGTGTCACGAGCAGCACGTCGTCGACGACTGCGAAGGAGAAGGGGCCGTTGAGCCGTTTGGCATGTTCGATCGCTATGCCTCGATGACTGTCCGGTGTCGTTTCGAGTTGGAAGGCCACGCGCAATCGGTGCAGGTGGGTCGTGAAGTTCGCGGCGCTGGCGAGACGGATGGCCAGCAGCGGCTCGCCCCCCGGGCCGACCTCGCCGCCAATGGCCCACTCGCCCACGAAGTTGGCCAGGAACTCCGACTGAATGTCGAAACCCACTTCGCTACGGAACTCGCTTCGTTCCTGCAGAAACTCCTCGGCGATGACCGGGTCGATGACCCCGGCGAACGCCGAGATGTCGTCGATGACGGCGGCTGCGTCCTTCATCGAACCGTGAACGAGCAGGGACGTGTCCGGCGGGAAGAACCGGGCCAAGGTGACCTCCGATGGTGTTGACGCGAGCGCGTGCCATAGTCCCGTGTCGAGTTCGGACAGCCCTACGACGAGGCGCTGTCGATGCTCGACGGCCGGCTCGACCGGGCGCTGCGGTGCGCGCGCGGTTGCCGGTGGCTGCTTGGGGTCCTTGTTGGCTGCATCGCGGGCTTCTTGCCTGTCCACGGCCGTCCCGATGAGCCCGGCGAATTCGAGTCGGTCAAGCTGCAGGGCACTGTAGAGCTCGGGTAGCGCTTCGCTCATTGGGCCCCGCACGAGGGGCATCACAGCTCTCAAGTCGACGTAGGCAAGGCCCGTCAGGCGGCCGGTGGTTTCGGCGCAGAGTCTCGCATGGTCGTCGCCGTCGACGAACGCGCCGCCGATGTCCTCGCCTCTGTGCCAACGCTCGGCGCCGCCCGGCACGCTCGTGGCGTACATGACGCCGTCCCGCACGGCGATGTCGAGGGAGACGGGGGCCGGACCGAT
>JAJDDX010000495.1 GCA_029260055.1 Phycisphaerae bacterium | reverse complement strand
CTCGAGGCTCTCGTGGCGCCGTGTCTTCCTGCCCCGCGCAGATCGGAACCAGCGAACAGATGAAAAGGCTCCCAATCGTGAATATCTTCCAACTCGCCATGATGATCTCCCTTTTTGATCTCGATCTCGGCGGCCGGGCTGCTCCTCGCCGACGCTCGCCGGCTCGGCGCCCCGCCCCACCACGCTCAGTTATTCGTTCCAAACTTCCCCACGCACAGCCGGCCGTGCCGCGCGTGAGCAACTCATGAACCGTCCGGCGCTTTCGATGCTGAGGTTCGATACAGTCGATACATTTGGACATCCGGATTGGATGTCGGCAGCGCCACCGCCATCATCTGCTCCGCACTATCATCGCGAAGCGTAATTCCGAGCCGTTGTTGAACGCTCGGGCTGTCCTCTACAACTGGAAGACCCGGTTCCACAGGCTGCCTCTGATCCGCCTGTCGCCCCACGAAGTAGAACGCCGCGCTCGCGACGATAGCCAGCACGGCCGCGGCGCGGGTCAGGCGAACCAGCCGGATCAACAGCGGCGGCGATACCGGGCCGGTTTGTGTCGTACCCGCGTCGCTCGCGACAACGGATTCGCTCGCATCACGCAACTCGTCCAGTGCGCCAACGATGCCGTCCAGCTCGTCGGCGTAACGTCGGCAGTCTTCGCACTGGGCAAGATGTCGTTCGAGTTCCCCGTCAACACCGCCATCGTCGTAGCGGCGATGCCAACGTGATTGTGCCTCATCGCAGTTGATCATGAGCCACCGTCCTTACTCGCGTCTTCGCTCATCCTCTGAGTGATGGACCGTGCCACCAGGTCGCGAAGCCCTTCTCTTGCCGCCTTGGCATGAACACGAGCTGTCGCGGGTGAAATACCGAGCACGTCACCGATCTCCTCGAAGCTCATCCCCTGCAAGTGCCGGAGCACCGTCACCTCGTATTGCCTCGGCGGAAGCTGCGGCAACAGCTGCTTGAGGGCTTCCGCCTCTTCACTCAGGTCATCGCTCGACGCGCCGCGCGAGCGCCGGTCGACTTCGACCCGGTACGGCTCGCGGTGTTGCTGCCATCGCTGGACTTGCCGGCCCCGAAGGCGGCACCGCTGAACGACAATGCGACAGACCCAAGGCCACCAACTGTCGGCATCCCGTAGCGTGCCCTCGTGAGCCTGTGCCGTCTCCAAAGCGTCGTGCGCCGCATCCTCGGCCTCCTCGCGATTCCACAGGAACCGGTAAGCCAACCGTACAAGGCGGTCCCGCATCGGCTGCGAGACCTCGCGTGCCGTGCGGCTCTGCTTTCCAGGCTCGGTCCGATCCGCCATACAAACGCTCTTTTGATTCGCGTCGTTCATTCGCGTGTCGGCCAAGCTCGCCACCGCCTTCCGGCATCACCCCTACAGATGCGCGGGGGCATACCGGCGTTTAGTCTCGATCAGACGAAAATGCTCCGCCTACCGGACGTGGCCTGACAGCGTTTTTCGGCACCACAAAGACGCCGAGGTCGGTGCGCGGCGTCCGGATACTTTTACGGGTTGGCGCCCGCCGGGCCGCATGTCAGGGTCAAGAAACGCATCTGGGCGGGCAGCGGCTTGCGGAGAGGGAAGTCTGCCGTCACAGCCGCCCAGGTGCCCAGGTGCCGAAACGCGACGGAGGGCCTCCGAGGCGCGGCTGGGGGCCCGTGACGTGACGCCCGGATCGCTAGCCCGCAAGCCCGAACCACGTCGGAGCCAGCCGAATGAGGAGGTGGAGCAGGCCGAGCGTGTAGAGCCCCGCCACGAGATCATCGCCCACGACGCCCCAGCCGCCCGGCCACTTTCGCTCGATCCAATTGGCGGGCGGCACCTTGATGATGTCCAGGAAACGCTCCACGAAGAAGGCGACGACGGCGATCTGCCAGGTGAACGGAAGGAACGCCACAGCCACCATGAAGCCCGCCAACTCGTCCCAGACGAGCTTTCGGCTATCCTTTTCGCCCAGCATCCGGTCGCCGACGGCGTGCAGCCAGACCGCCGCCAGCGAGAAGGTAACGGTCACGCCGGCGTAGATAGCCGTCGGCAGCGTCGACATGACCCCAAACAGGGGCACACCCACGACGGCCACCGTGACCGTCCCCGAGGCCGGCAAATGACCGAGCGGGCCGATTGATCCGGCCAGGAGGATCGCGCGCTGTCGTGTCGAGACTTTCCGATTCGCTTCCACGTCGCCTATCCTGGCATCTCGGAGCGCGAATCGCAAACCTAACGCTCGGAACCGTAGATTCCAGCGCCGCGGGGCGCACGACAAGCCTGTGATTTTACGCCATCCGACTGCCGTTTCCCGCCCGTAACGCTGCCGTAACAAACGAGTTGCCCAGTTGAATGAGCCTTCCGATATGCAGTATAAACAGCAGCCAAGTGTGGGGATGTTTCGGGTTCCTTCCGGCAGGCTAAGGCAGTTCGGGAACGAAAGGCCCGCCCCCACGGTGCCGAGATTCGATTCGGGATACTCAGCCCTTTTGCGTTCCAGGAGTTCTTTGAAGAGGGATTTTGAAATGATGGCAAACGGACGTACAAGTTTGGTCGCCGGCCTGAACATAAAGGCGGCGTTGTCTCTGGCGGCTGCGGTCGCGATCATCTGGTCCGCCCCCGCCTTCGGCCAGCAGAAGGCGAAGGCCAGCAAATTGCAGCCGATTCCGGCAGCCAAGAAGTCGCGGAAGGGTCCGATCCCGGCGATGAAGCCCAGCGGGGGCAGCCATG
This sequence comes from Phycisphaerae bacterium, assembly GCA_029260055.1. Classification (GTDB taxonomy): domain Bacteria; phylum Planctomycetota; class Phycisphaerae; order UBA1845; family UBA1845; genus JADFOB01. Next base: position 18,833 of record JAJDDX010000495.1, on the reverse strand, counting down.
CGGCACCGACACCGCTCAAGGCGGTCGATCCGAACGCTGACCAGCCGATTCTCAGCATCGACGAACTCGTCCACGACTTCGGCGTTACCTGGGTAGGCCCGAAGCTCAACCACACATTCAAACTCACCAACAAGGGCACGAAGCCGCTCAATATCACCAAAGTTCGCCCGAGTTGCGGATGCACGGTGAAAGGCCAACATCCGAAAGTGATCGCCCCCGGCGAGACGGGTAGCTTCCCGTTCGCGATCGACAGCAACAAGCTCCGCGGCAAGTACCAGAAAGCCATCACGGTCACGTCGGACGACCCGATCAACGGCGAGGTCCGGCTTCAGCTCAAGGGTGAGTGCAAGCGTTACGTCGACATCATGCCGGCGGCGGCGAACTTCGGCCGCGTCTACGGCGGTGAGGCGTCGAAGCGCGTCCTGAACGTCACCAACAACACGGATAAGCCGCTGGAACTCGAACTCGACGTGCCGGCCGACAGCCCGTTCCAATACAAGCTCGTCGAGGTCGATCCCGGACAGAAGTACGAGATTGAGGTCAGCGTCGCCGGCGTGAAGGCCACCGGGTCGATCCGCTCGGCTGCCGTCCTGAAGACCAACGTCCCTTCGCAGAAGGAAATCAAGGTGGCAGCGACGGCCACCGTGCCGAAGCGGCTCGACGTGGTGCCCGCCACGCTCAGCCTCCCCCAATCCGCTAATGCAGGCGCCTCCGCCAAGAAGCCCACGACGCGAATCGTCCGCTTCTCGAACTACGGCAGTTCGCCTGCCAAGGTTCTCAGCGCCACCATCGATGACCCGAAGGTCACCGTCACCGTCGCCGAGCGAAAGCCGGGCAAGAATTACGACCTGCGCGTCGAGTTCCCGGCCGCCTATCAGCCGCCGGCAACCGGACGAACGCTGACGATCAAGACCGACGACAAGGAATTCCCCGAACTGAAAGTCCCGATTCGCGGATCGCGGGCCAGGCAGGCGAACGCCAAAAAGCGCCCGGCCGAGTTGCTGGTCGGCAAGCCTGCGCCCAAGTTCGACGGCATGACCACGGGTGAGAAGCCGCTGAGCAACGCCACCGTAAAGGAAGCCATCACGGTGCTCGATTTCTTTGCCGTCAACTGTGGCTACTGCAGCAAGCAGATCCCCCGCATGGAGAAGATCCGCCAGGACTATGAGGCCAAGGGCGTGCGGTTCGTCGCGGTCGCAGAGACCATGCGTAACAAGAAGTACACGCTGGAGCAGGTCCAGGAGAAGATCAAGACGCTCGGATTCCGCGGCGAGCTTGCCTACGATCCGGACAACAAGATCGGCCCGCCGTTCAAGGCCACCAGCTTCCCGACCATGATGATCCTCGGCAAGAACGGCAAGGTCGCCGCAGCCAACATCGGCAACCTCGCCGATCTCGAGACCCGCATGAAGGGCCAACTCGACGCGCTGATCGCCGGCAAGCCGGTACCGCAGTTCGCGAGTAAGTCCGCCAATAAGCCGCGGCAGCGCCCCGCGGAAGCAATGAAGGGCAAGGCAGCCCCGAAGTTCACGCTCACGACGGTCGGCGGAAAGCCGGTTGCCAGCGCCGACTTCGGGAAGCACCCCGCCACGGTCCTCAACTTCGTCGCACCTAACTGTGGCTTCTGCAAGCGACAGCTCCCGAACGTCGAGAAGATTCGTGCGGAGTACGAGGCCAAGGGCGTCCGCTTCGTCAACATGAGCCAGACGATGCGTAAGCCGTTTGCACCTGAGGATGCCGTCGATGTCTACAAGGGCACCGGCGCACGACTCGAAATCGCAATCGATGAAGGCAACAAGATCGGCCAGCAGTTCAAGGCCACCAGCTATCCGACCATGATGGTCGTCGGCAAGGACGGCAAGGTCGCCCACGTGAACATTGGCGCCAAGGCGGACCTCGAGAAGCTACTCCGAGGGCAGCTCGACGGCCTTATCAAGGGCAAGAGCGGTTCGCCCAAGAAGATGATGGTGGCTCCGGCCGCTAAGAAGAAAGGCTAGGTAACGCCAAGCGTATCGAGCCGTCGGGACCGGTGACGGGAGACCGTCACCAAGACTGACCAGCGTAAGCGAAACCGCCCGACCATTCGTTCGCCGAATGGTCGGGCGGTCTTTTTGTAGGCAGTCCGTTCGTCGGCCAACCGATGCCGGCGTCAGCCGCCGCGGGCGGATAGTTCAACCCGTAGCGTCAGCCGCTCCGCCCCACGAAGAACGGAAACGCCGACCACGTCACCCGGCTTCCTCTCGGCGGTCGCCGTGCGGAAGTCGGCGAAGCTGTTGATCGAGGACCCGTCGATCTCCATGATGCGATCCCCCGCCTTCATCCCCGCCTTCGCAGCGCCACCGTTCGCGAAAACGCGAGCGATGGGCCACCCTTCGGCCACGGTGTCGTCGTCGAAGTCAGGCATGATGCCCATGACCACGCCGCTCGCCGCCGGACCGCCGGCCCGGTAGGACCTGCTCGGAGCCGCCACCTTGGCGTAGACCGGCGCCGTCTGATCATTGATGACCGCCGTCGCCACCCGGTAGACGAGTTCGATGATCTTCGCGCCGCCGGCGGCGTTGATCTTCTCCGTGTCGTCGGACGGCTGATGGTAGTCCTCATGAATACCGGTGAAGAAGAAGAGCGACGGAATGCCGGCCTGATAGAAAGATGCGTGATCACTTCCCCCGCCGGAGCCCGACTCGGGGGCACACTCGATGCCGACCGCATCAGCGGCGCTCGCCACGATCTCCTTGAAGGACGCACCGGTGCCGACACCGAAGACCCCAAGCTCGTTCGCCTCGTTGTCTTCTGTGAGGCGGCCGATCATATCCAGGTTCAGCATCGCGATGATTGAATCGATCTCGACCGTAGGATCGGCGACAAAATGGCGGCTGCCGTGAAGCCCCATCTCCTCACCCGTGAAAGCCATGAAGATGATGCTCCGATCCCGCCGAGGCGTCGCCGCGAGCATGTGAGCCAGCTCGATCACACCCGCGGTCCCGGAGGCGTTGTCGTCAGCTCCGTTGTGAATGCTGCCGTATCGAACACCGATGTGGTCATAATGCCCGCCGATCACGATGTACTCGCCTGAGTGCGGCCCATTCCCCGGAAGGGCGCCAATCACGTTGCGGGCCAACATATCGTCCGATTCAGTCACGACCTCGCCCGACACGCGAACACCCGCCAGAAGTACCGAAGCACCGGAGCCCTGCTCGTCGAGTCGCGTTTGAAGCGCGGTGATCGACTCGGCACCGCCCTTTTGGAGAAGTTGATCCGCGACCTCACGCGTCACGTGAATCACCGGGATCGCCTCACGCTCGGAGCGGAGACGGAATCGCATGAGCCCGTCGTATCCGTCCTCTCCCGGATCCTGGTTCACGACCAGAACCGCCGCAGCCCCGTGCTTTGCGGCAAGTGCCACTTTGTGGTCAAACCGGGCGTGGTCGGTATACCCGCCGTCCGGATCCCATCCTGGCGGCTCGCGCCGCAGCATCAGCAGGATCTTCCCCTGCACATCCAAATCACCGTAGTCGTCGTATTCCTGCTCGGCGTTCGTGATACCGTATCCCGCGAAGACGGCATCCCCATCGAACGAGCCGTCCTTCGAGAACCCGAACGGCAGGAAATCAACGTGCATCAGGAACTCGTCCTCTTTCCCGTCGATGACCAGCGTCGTCGCAGCGCCCAACTCGCCGCCACGGGAGATCGTGAACGGCTGGAAGTAGGTTCCACCGGGACCGCCGGGCTCCAGGCCGGCGGCGGCGAATTGACCAGCTACGTAACCGGCCGCGAGGTCGATACCGTCGGAACCCGTGTCGCGCCCCTCCAACTCGTCGTGCGCGAGCATCGCGATGTGCGACAGGAACCGCTCCGGCGAGACGGCCGGCCCCGCCGCGACCGCCGAGGCTGGCGCTTCCGCGGGTGTGTCGGTGCTAGCGCCCGGCGGCGTAGCCCGATCAGCGGGTCGCTCCGAACGTGTGTCGTTCGAGTGGCTCACGACCTTCGGGCCGCAAGCGATGCCTCCCAGGCACAAGGCGGCGAACATCAGAGTCAAAGAAAAGAATCGCACCGGGCGGGACATAGGCAAGCTCCTTGAAGCGGACCGATCAGCAAGACGTTACCCTGTAGGCGGCCCTGGCCGCGACGGCGCGCTGCGTCCGGAACGCCACCGGCCATGATAGCCGGGCTTCCCACGCGAACGTTCAATTTGTACATAAAAAAACGGGCCACTCCTCGCCGGCCCGCCGCGCCGACGCTGGAGTAGCGGTAGTGTGTGTGATCCGCGCGCCGCAGCCTAGGCTACATCCGCGTCCGCAAGCTTGACGCTCACGCGTGTGGACACGCCCGGTTCCTGCATCGTGACGCCGTAGAGTTGTTCCGCGATGCTCATCGTGCGCTTCGAGTGGGTGATGACGATGAACTGGGATTCGCTCACGAATTCTTGGATAATGCGGTTGAAGCGGTCGTTGTTGGCTTCGTCGAGCGCCGCGTCGACCTCGTCGAGGATGGCAAACGGCGCCGGCCGACACTTGAAGATACTCATCAGGAGCGCAATCGCCGTCAGCGACTTCTCACCACCAGACATGAGCGAGATGACCTGAAGGTCCTTACCGGGCGGCTGAGCCACGATCTCGATCCCGCAGTCCAGCGGGTTCTCCTCGTCCTCGAGCACGATATCCGCCCGGCCGCCGCCGAACAGCTTGCGGAACAGCGCCCGGAAGTTCTCGCGTATCTGCTGGAAAGCCGTCGAGAATCGCTCCTTCGACTCGCCATCCAGCCTCTCGATCAACTGTTCGAGTTGCCGTCGGGAGGTATTCAGGTCATCACGCTGGCCTGTGAGGAAGCCGTGCCGTTCCTCCAACTCAGCCAATTCGTCGATCGCCCCGAGGTTGACGTTGCCCAGGCGCGTCATCTTCTGCCGCAGTTCGGCGATCTCGTTTTCGACCTGCTCCCAATCCTGCTCCTCGTACTCGTACTCGCCGTAGCGCTCCACGAGGTCGATTTCGAGTTCGTCCCGTACCCGCGAAACGAGGTCCTCACGCCGGACGTTGGTCTCCGCCAGCGACATCTCGCGGCTGTGGAGCGATGACTCCGCAGTTTCAAGCTGATCACGGGTGGCCTTGAGCTCCCGCGCGCGGTCCTGTAGCTCCGCCCGGAGGTCTTCACGCTTCTGGCGGAGGCCCGACGCTTCCTCGTCGAGTTGCACGATTCGGGTAGCCAGCGAGGCGAGTTCTTCTTTCCCCGCGGCGATGACGCGCTGGGCATCTTCGATCCTGGCGTGGCATTGGGCGATGTCGTGCTCCGCCGCCAGCGCGGAAGCCTCTAGTTCCTGGAGCGAGCGGCGAAGCGCGTTGACCGTGTCAGCGGCGGCTGCACGCTTCTCGGCAAGCTGCCCGGCCGCCACCTTCGCCTCCGTCAACTGAGCCTGGACCTGCTGACGCGAAGCCGCAACCTCCTCGATGTGGTCCTGGCGAGCGACGACCAGCTTCTCCCGCTCCTCGTTTTGCCGCTCCAGCGCTTCGAGCGCTTTCCCGCTCTGCTCGCTCTTGGTGAGCACCTCTTCGATCTGCTGCTCGATAAGGGCGACTTCCCGTGCAATCAGAGGTTGCTCACCAGAGAGCCGCTCGATCGCCTCAACCGCCGTCTGCAACTCGGCTCTCGCTTCGACCTTGGCCGTGTTCGACTCATAGATCGCGGCACGGAGTTCCTGTTGAAGCGTATCGAGATGGCTGGCTTCGGCCTTGGTGCGATCGAGCTGACCCGCCAGGGCATCGAGGCGGCCGTCCAACTCGACCATCTGAGCTTCGATGTCGCGCAGCTCGCTACGCCGGAAAATCATGCCGGACCCGGCCGTGGCCGGCCCCAGACTCATCCGACCGTCCGCTTCCACCACTTCGCCGGCCACCGTCACGAACCGATGACCCGTATTGTCACCGGCTGCGATATCCAACGCGGCGTCAAGGTCCTCGACGACAACCGTCTTACCGAAGAGATGCCCGGCCAACGTGTCAAACCGGCTCGGCACGCGAACCAGATCGATCGCTCGTGCCACAAAACCGCTACATTCGGAGAAATCTCGCGGATTGATGACGGGAGGCAAGCGGTCCATGCAAAGCGCCGTCATGCGCCCGGCCAGCGGTCCGTGCTCATTCACGAGCGCGAGCAGCGCCGAGCTGTCCAGCGCGACGAGATACTGGTCGCGATCGCCCAACGCGGCCTCCACGATCCGCGCATGCTCCACGTCCGCGTCGACCAGATCGGCTACCAATCCGACAATGGCTTCGACAGGCTCGGGCTCGCGAGGCGTCGCGTTCCATGGAAGCTCGCCCGCGTCGGCAGCCGGCTCCTGCTCCTCACGATCCGGAGCCGCCGCGACCGCCTCCAGGAGTTGCCGCACACCCGCGCCAACCCCCTCTCGCTTGCTCTGCAGATCTTCCAGAAGCTCCCGCCGAGATGCCAGGGCGCTGCGGCTCTCCTTCAGCGAGGCTAGCTCATCGACCAGCCTTTGCCGCACGCCGTCGATACGAGCGGCCTCCGCCTTCTTCACCTCGAGTGCTTCGGTCTGCTCCGCGATCGTCGACTCGAGCCCACGAACGCGACCGTCGAGCGACGCCTTCTGCTCGAAATGGCGTTCGAGCTCGCTGGCGATCTGTGCATCCCGCGCGGACAGCCGACCTTTCTGGCCCACCAACGATTCACGATGGCTGTTGAGCCGCACGATCTCGTTATGGACCTGGGCGCTCTGCCGGAGCAGGTCGATGATGCCGGCCTTCTCCTCTTCGAGGACGGCCTGGGCCTGGGCCAGATCGCGAGCCAAATCTCGGTCGTCATCGTTGAACTTGTCGATCCGAGCGTGGAGTTCCTCGGTTTGCCGCTGCAATTCGACGCCCGATTCCTCGACCGCCGCGAGCTCCGCCCGACTCTCATCGAGCCGTCGATTGTCCGCAGAAAGCCGCTCCTTCGACCGCTCGGCGATGGTGCGCTGCTCTTCGATTCGGTGCTTGCCGGCTTCGACGCGCTCGTCTTGAGCCGCTTGGTTCGAACGCGCTTGGACCAACTGGTTGTCCGTAGCGGCGATCTGCTCGACGAGGCGGTCGAGATGATCAGCCGTTTCGGCCTCCTGGGCCTCGTGCCGCCCGATCTCGGTCTTGCAGGACGTGACCTTGTCACTCAACTCCCGGACCTGGCCGGCGAGTTGCTCGCGCGTCTGCGTGAGCCGGTGGTATTCGGCAAGCGAGAACACCGAACGGAGTTCGTTGAGGCGAGCCTCGTATTGCTGGAAGTTCCTCGCCTTACCGGCCTGGAGCTTCACGCTGCGCAGCCGCCGTTCGAGTTCCTCGATGATGTCCTCGACGCGAAGCAGATTCTGAGACGCGCGATCGAGCTTGCGCTCCGCCTCACGCTTGCGGGCCTTGTACTTGCTGATCCCGGCGGCCTCTTCGAAAATGATCCGCCGCTCGATCGGGCTGCTCTGAAGCAGGCTGTCGACGCGCCCCTGCTCGATCACGGAATAGGCATCGACCCCGACACCCGTATCCATGAACAGCTCACGAACGTCCTTCAGCCGCGCGGTTGTATTGCAGAGGAGGTACTCGCTCTCGCCGGACCGGTAGAGCTTTCGCGTGACCGTGACCTCGTCCTGGTCGAGCGCCAGGGTCCGGTCGCTATTGCCGAAGACCAGATCGACCTGCGCGACGCTGCTGCTGCGCCGGGTGCTCGACCCGGCGAAGATCATGTCGATCATCTGCCGGCCGCGGAGGGATCGGGCGGACTGCTCACCGAGCACCCACTTGAGCGAGTCGAGCACGTTGCTCTTCCCGCACCCGTTCGGGCCCACGATGCACGTAACGCCCTGGCCGAAGTCAAAGTCGACCCGGTCGGCAAAGCTCTTGAAGCCTGAGAGTGTAACGCGTTTAAGGAACATCGGTCTGGGTACCTCCGTGTGCCCATTCGGACCGCCGATCCTAGGTCCCGGCGCGCCGGAAGCCCGCCTCCATGCAGGCTTTATGGTTTCCAAAAGCCTACCACAAGCATGCAGGGCGGGCAAACAATCATTTTCGCAAATCTCGACATGTTTTTCGGCGTCTTCACGCACCATGCAGCCACGGCCTAGGCCACCCGCCGATCTTTGGAGAGGGTCGCCAAGGGCCCACACGAAGCTATCATATAGGTGTCATGGCAACTGGAAAGAAAGCAACTCGACAAGGCCGGAAGGCTCCCAAGCAGCCCCGCCGCCGATCGACCAAGACCGAAGGTGCGCCATGCGACGCGGCACGCCACAAAGTCGACTACTGCGCCTGGTTCGAGCGAACGCCGGACCCCGTGCTCTTGATCCATGAGGACGGGCAGTTCGTCGATGCGAACCCGGCCGCTTGTGAATTGACCGGCTATTCGCACGAAGAGCTTTGCGGAATGACAGTCGGCGACTTGGCGGCCGCGTCCGACGAGCAAGAAGCACAACCCACCCTCCGTGAGATGGCGCAGGCCTGTGAGTGCCCGGGAAACCGCGCGATCGTGCGCAAGGACGGCACGCAGCGAGCCATCGACTGTAGGATCGTCGACCTCGATGCCGGCCTCTTCCAGGCGACCCTTCGCGACATCACATCTCCGGCAAGTCGGTTCGACCCGGACGGCGCGGCACTTTCGCCGGTGGATAGAATAGCACGTGCCGTTCAGCCCGCAGTTGTCGTAGCCCGGGAAGATGGACGAATCGCGTCATGGAACGAGGCTGCCGAGAATGTGTTCGGATACACGGCCGCCGAGGCTGTCGGAATGCCAACCAGTACGCTGATCCCGACCGCCCAGAGGACTGCGCATGCCGCGGGGTTCAAGCGGCTCATCGACACGGCGCAGGCGGACTCGTACGGCCGCAGCATTTCGACCGTGGCGACGCGCAAGGACGGGTCGCGGGTCTGCATCGAGATCGCGCTGAGCATCAGCCGCAACGGCGCGGAGTCGCTCGTCACCGCGGTCATCCTGGACGTGACCGAACACCGCGAAATGGTCGAGCAACTCTATGACGCCCTGCAGCGACTGCAGTTTCACATCCAGCGGATGCCGCTGGCCTACATCGTCTGGGACACCGATTTCCGCGTCGAGGAATGGAACCCGGCGGCGGAATATACGTTCGGCTACACCAAGGCCGAAGCCGCGGGTCGTCGCAGCGACGAACTCGTCGTGCCCCCGGATGCCATATCGACGGTTGCTACGATATGGACGCGGCTTCTGGCCGGTGACGAATCCAGCCATTCGATCAATGACAACCTCCGCAAGGACGGCACGAGGATCACCTGCGAGTGGTTCAACACACCGCTTCGCGATTCCACCGGTCGAATCCACGGTGTGGCGTCCATGGCCATGGACGTGTCCGAGCGCGAAGCGATCGAATCGCAACTGCGGGATTCCCAGAGACTCGAAAGCCTCGGCGTAATGGCCAGCGGCGTCGCGCACGACTTCAACAGCGCCTTGATGGTGATTCTCGGAAACGCCACACTCCTGAGGAACATCAAGGGACTCCCGGCTTCGGCGCTGGAGTACGTCCAACCGATCGAGGACGCCGGCACGCGGGCGAGTGAGCTCATCAAGCACCTGCTGGCCTACGCGCGAACGGGACGTCACAAGCCGCAGCCGACCGACCTGAACACCGTCATCCGAGAGGCGCAGGACTTCGTGGCGGCGTCCATAGGGAAGGACGTTGACCTCGACCTGCAGCTCGCGCCGAAACTGCCCACGCTTCGCGCCGACCGAAGCCAGCTCGAGCAGATCCTGTTGAACCTGTGCCTCAATGCCAAGCAGGCCATGGGCACGCAGGGCGTGGTTCACGTCGCGACCAGTGTCGTGTCGCTGAACCGACGGCAGATCTCCCGCTGCGTGCCGCACGGAAGCGAACCGGGTGCCTATGTCGAACTGCGCGTCAGTGATACCGGTTGCGGCATGAGTGACGACATCGTTCAGCGCATCTACGACCCGTTCTTCACCACAAAGCCGGAAGGACACGGGCTCGGGCTCGCGGCAGTCCTGGGGATCCTCCGGCAGCACAATGGCATGACCGCGGTCGAATCGGAGATCGGCCACGGCACGACCGTTCGAGTCTACTTCCCCGTGGTGACCGAAAAACAGGCCGCACTTGTGAAAGGTGACGGGAATCGCCGCGTCAGGCGCAAAGCGAAGAAGCCCCAGGGAGGCTCAAAGGGCAAATAATCGCTCGGTCGGTGATGCTCGTGAGTTGTTTGCGCGACAGGAAGGCTATGACACGTCATTGATGAGCTTGGGCGGCACGTTGACATCCGTGCCCGTCTGCACATCGCCCGCGAAGAACTCGACGGCAGCCTCCGGTATCTTCCGGAGCTTCTCATACGTCGTAGGCCTGGTCAGGCTGAGGTAGGCCATCGCGCCGGTGAGCCCGGTGATGATCAGGCCGATCCCGAGCGCGGTGGGACCAACCACCATGCGATGGACGAGCAGACGACGCCGATCGTTTGCCGTCACGATCTCATCAATCGCTTCGAGGATCGGCAGCCCCAGACTCCTCGCCACCTGCCCCGATGTCCGGTAGACGTGGTCCATGATCTCAGCCAGGACCACGATCACGATACCGGCCGCCACGCCGATCAGTATCGAGAGTAGCAGAATGCTCCGGGCCTTCGGCAGAATCGGCAGGCTTCCGCCTCTGGCCGGCGCGGACGCGGCAAAGTGGACGAGTCGATTCTGGTCGATCAGTTTGATCGCCGGTTCGATCTCCGCAAGCTTCTGTTCGTTGCGGCGGAAGTCCGTCCGCGCTTTGGCCACGCGGTCCTGCGCTTCGGCAAACTCCTCCTGCTTTTTGAAGACATTCTGCTTGGCCGAGCGCAGCCTCTCAGCCAGCGCGGTGTTCGCCTCGAAGGTGCGGTCGAGTTCCTTGAGCTTGGCTTTCAACGCCCGTTCCCGCACCTTAGCCGTCCGCAGGTCGATCTGCCACGGCTGAGCGATGTTCGGGACCCGGACAGCCGGCGACGGACTCGTCGAGATCGGCACATTCGCGACTACGTGACGCGGTCCGCTGACTGGATGCGCCTCGAGTTCATCGACAAGGCGTTTCCGATCCTTCATCAACTCGGCGACCTGGGGATGTTGCAGCGTCATGCCGCGTTCGCTACGAAGACGATCGATCTCGCTCGTGACCTTCCGGATATCCTCGGTCAACCGCGCGAGTTGCGGACTGAGCGTCACCGGCGGCCCTTCCTCGACCACCATGTCGTCGGACTCCATCGGCGTCAGGGGAACTTCCAACGATGCGACGACCTGCTGCTGAGCCAACAGGTCCGCTTCGTGCTCTCGGCGTCGAAGCAGCAGTTCACGACGCTCGTTTTCCAGTTGCGACACTTTGACGTTGATCGCTCCCGGGTCCGTCGGATCGACAAACGGGTTCTCCAGGCGCAGGAGCGTGTCGGCTTTCCGTGCGGACGCAAGTTCCTGCTTGGCCGCGAGGTACTCGCGAGAGAAATACTCACGCTGATCGACGAGCCACTCGCGGATCCACTCCTGCGTACGGCGGATGTAGGTGCGCTTCGCCTCGTCGACGAGCCGGCCGCCGATGTCCTTGTCGGGGCCGGTGTAGGTCACGTGGACCGTCTCGAGCAGGTCGGAAGGCGCCGAGGTCGTGATCTTGAGCCGACCGCCCAGCGCGCGTGCGAGCGAATCCCGTCGCCTGAGTGATGCCGGTGTCAGGTCACCCTCGGCATCCCGCTCTAAGTGATCAGCCATGCCGAGGTTCTCGACGACCTCGCCCATACACTTCACTGACGTGAGGTCCTGGACCATGGTGCTGCGGAAATGCGAGAAGGCTGCCGCGCCGCTCGATACGTTGAGCGTGGCCGCGACCGGATCGTTCCGCCGCTCGAAGCTCGTCGAGGCCGTGTACGTCCGCGGCGAGTAGAGACTGATGATGAAGGCCGCGCTCGACACGACGCAGAACGGGACGAAGAAGGCCCACGGATGCAGCGACAGAATACGCAGCACGTCGCTGACAATGCGCCGAATCTCAGCGAATGAACGCTCGTCGTCGCCGCCGTGTTCGGAACGGGAATGCCCCGAGCCACTCGATCGCGCCTGCCCAACCGTTGAGCTTGTCTTGGTCACTGGCTATGTAGTCCCATCATGCCCATCGGCGTCGCTCGGCATTCAGCGACGCAGCCTGAGGCCGGTTATTCCAACCCGCTACAACCGCTTCAAACGAACCATGTGATGCGACTCGGCCAGCATCGACATTCGGCGCACGCCCGGCGTGCGCACGATCCGCTCGCAGTTGTTTTTCGGACGGGACACAGTGGCGCTTGAGGCCAAAGGACGACCGCGTATCGGCCTGCGAACTGACCCGACGCGCGGCTCCGAAAAGCCGCCCTTACCGGACCTACACGCACTCCGCGGCGGCCGGCGCCGAAACGGGAACCACTAGATCGCGCCGGGACAAACGCGGCGCCGAGGCGACTCCGGCGGGATTTGCGTAATACGACTCGTAGGCACCGACACTCTGCGCGAAATCGAACGCCGTCGCTCGCGACCGGGCAGCAGCACCATATTCCGTCCGCTGCCCCGCATCGCGTCCCATGCGCTCCAGTGCGCCGGCCAAAGCCTCTTCGCAACTCACCGGAATGACGATCCCTTCCACTCCATCGCGGACGATCGTACCATGGTCACCCACATCCGTCGTGACGACCGGAAGCCCGGCTGCAAGTGCCTCGAGCAGCGCGTTGCTCACCCCCTCCGAAGCGCTCGAGCACGCGAAGACATCCATGCCGTGGAGCAGCGCCGCCACATCCGTCTGCCGTCCCGTGAAACGCACGCGATCGCCGATGCCACAAGCGGTAACGATGCCATCGAGGTGTCGCCGCATCGGCCCATCGCCCACCACGAGAAGACGAAGCTGCGGTACCGACCATACCGCTCGCGCGAACGCATGCACGAGAAGGTCGTGCCTCTTGACCGGCGACAGCGAACCGATCGCCCCGATCACGACCTCGCCGTCGCGGTATCCGAGGCGGCAGCGCACCTCCGCGCGTCGCCGCTGACGCTCGGCCCGCGGGAAACGCCCGAGGTCGACCCCGTTTCGCAGGACCCTGATTCGGTCGAGCTCGACACCCGCCTGGCGGTGAAGCTCACGTTTCCCCGCCTCGGATACGCTCGTAAACCGCGCCGACAGCGCGCTCCCGAGCCGTACCAGGCGCCGCTGCCGCCGACTGAATCTCGCGCCCGTATCCAGGCCGTGAAAGCCGAGTACCACGCTCATGCCCGGCGTCATCGCACCGGCAACGGCCGCATCGAACCAGCAACCCGTGTTTCGAGCATGGACAATCCCGGGTGAGTAGTCCCGAAGGATTCGCGCGAGCTTCAGCGCTGCCGTTCGGCAGCGTCCGATCGCGCCGATCGGACGACAAGCGACATGGTCCGGCAGATCGACTGCGGGGCGTCCCGGCTCACGAAGCGTCACGACTACATGCCTCGCCCGCGACGGATCAAACCGACGGCAGAGCGCAAGCAACATGCGTTCGGTCCCGCCTCCGTCGAGCGAATTCAGTACGTGAACGACGGTCGGCCGCCGAGAGCTAGCCATAGTCCGCTCCGAGCAAACAGGGTGAGCCATCCGGCTCCGATCCGTTTTCCACCAGCGCCGGCAGCTCATTCTCCAAGGCAATCTCTCTGAGAAGGACACGGTAAAGGCACATAGGCAAAGCGAGCACCCACCAGAACGACTCACAGAGGAAGCGTTCCGTCCCTAGTCCGGTCACGAAGTACGTCACGCAGGACACGAGCAAGCCGTAAGCTATGAACTGTGTCTCGAGTGGGTCATCGGTGAGCCTCGAGAGCGACAGGCATCTAAACGCGTACCACATGGACCCCGCTGCAATCACGAGAAACAGCAGACCACCGTGCAAGCCCAACTCGACGAACGCGACCAGCACCGTGTTGTGTGACGTGCGCCTATGCACGTTGTAATTGTACTCGCCGATGATGCGCGGAAAATTACCGATTCCGACGCCAAAGGGATAGTCAACCAACACGTGCATCGAAGTCTTCCAGATGGCGATTCGCGTGACCGTAGCTCGGTCCTCTTGAAGTTGTTCTTGAGACGTAAGCGTGGACATGCGCGTCCAGAACGAGTCGTCGGTCAAGGTGTACGCTGTCAGGCCGCCGGCAATGAGCAGTGCATGGATCCGCCAGCGACGCGCACGCGGGGCCCACAGAAACGCACACAGCGTCCCCATGACCAAACCGATGAACGCCGACCGCGTCCGGCACATGATGACCCCGTTGATGGCAAAGCCGCCCGCGACCGCCGCCAAGACGCGCCATTGCCATTTCTTCGCCGTGAGGAAACCGATCCCGATGATCGGCAACATCGCCGTCAGGTGGGCGGCAAAACCCGAGGTCGTCGAGAAATCCGCGCCGCCGATGTACTCGAGACGCCCCTGGGCGAATGACCACGCGGGGGCGTTGTAGGCGTCATATCCGAGGTACAGGCTGCCCAGGATGAGCGTCCAGATCACGATCCGCAGATTGACGCGTGTCGTCGCCAAGCGTCCGAGGATGAAGACGAAGACGAACATCTTCCACAGCTTCTCGAACGCGTATTCCGAGTAGACCGACTGCGTAGCGACGTCGATGTCGAGAATCTTGTTTACGGCCGCCACTGCGAGCAGCAGGATCAGGCCGAACTCCCACGGCGTGAAGGATGGTTTCACGGCAGGCACGCGCCGGCGGCTGAAGATCAACCCCAGCATCGTGAAGCCGATCGCGTAAAGCGAGTAGCGAACGCCGATGTCGGAGATCGGCCTGCCCCACCAGGTACCACGCGGGTCCATCTGGTACACGAACATGTAGTTCACGACGCCCCAGATCGGGTTGAACACCGACAGAGCGCACGCGATCCAGAAGATCGAGAAATAGAAGATTGTGCGTAGAGGCCACATACCGGTAGTCAGGGCCGGCGCACGCCGCCTGTAGCGACCGACGGCGCCGGATTATCGCTCCTAGAGGATAGTCCTCGAATGTGTTGTCGACCGAACGCCAGAAGCACTGAAGGCTGCACGGGCCGATAAAGTCTGCCGGAAACGTGCCTGCGAGGCGGGCGTGTGACAGGCCGTCGGCAGTATCAGACGCCCGCGAAGGCTCCACCCGCAAGTTCCGATAATCAACGGCCCGGCTGCGCGCCGGCTGGGCTTCGGTGGCCCCGGCGATCATCCGATAAACCACCGTACCGCGCCCGGGCTGCGGATTCCGCCGGTGACGTCCGGGAAAACGAACGAACGGAGTCGTCATTCATATGCCAGCCGCACCACCCGTCACGAAGCCGGCCTCGGGCACGGTCGCCGAAGACGGCGTGCGGCCGGAGGCGACACGCAACCCTCTCCGCGGAGCGGCCCGCGATGTGACACCGCCACGGGTGCGACACAAGACAAGGACCACCATCCTCTGCGTCTGCGCACTCCTGATCGCGGCCGAAGGCGCCGTGCGATGGCGGGCTTGGTACCGCCACGGCACTGCCGGACCGGTCGCGGATCTCTTCGAGCGCGACCCCGTGCTCGGCCGACGACCGCGACCCGGCTCGTCGCTGTCCGGCAAGGACCGCACGCTCACGGTCAACCGGTGGGGTTTTCGGGGCGGAGAGATACCCAAGGTCAAGCCGGACGGCCTCGTGCGCATCGCCGCCGTCGGCGGCTCGACCACGTTCGGCGTCGAAGCGAGCAGCGACGAAGCCGTGTGGGTAGCCAAGACGGCCGCCCTGCTCACCGAACGTGCCGGCGCTGCGGAATATGACGCGATCAACGCCGGCGTGCCCGGCTACCTATTGACCTCGTCGATACAGCACCTGGAGGAGAACGTCCTCGAGTTCGACCCGGACATCGTGATTCTCTACTCGGTCGCTGTCGACCTCGCGGCGCACGCCCGACGCCAGTTCCCGCCGCACCGATCGTCCGCACGAGCGGAGACGGGCCTGACCGCGCTGGCGTACGAGAACTCGCTTCTGCTCAATCTGATCCGGGTCAATACGACGACCCTGCGCACGACTCAACTGCACCAGCGCCGCCACGACCGGCTCGACCGGCGCGGCATCGATGAGTACGCCGGACGGCTCGAAAAGCTCATCGCCCTATGCCGCAAGCATGACATCGACCTCGTACTCTGCACTTGTGCCCGAGCGTTTGGCGACGAGGAGGCGCCTTCGAGCCAGTACGACCTCGCCCAATCCGCCTTGGCCTACAACCCCACGCTGTCGCTGGCAGGACTCAACGACGCCTACGATCGGTACAACGGCACCGTGCGTCGCATGGCCGAGACCCACGGACTGCCCCTCGTCGACCTCGACCTGCTTTTGCCGAAACGCGGCGCCTACTTCGCCGATGCCATCCACTTCAACGACGCCGGGCACGGCTTGGCCGCCCAACTCATCGCGGACCTTATAGCTCAACGCACAGACCAACCGCGACTCGCACGAGGGACCGACTGACGTGTCGTTCAACAGTATCCACTTCCTGCTGTTCTTCCTGACCGTCCTGGCGCTCTACTGGGTGCTACGACGAAACCGCGTCTTACGCGTCGCGTTCCTCCTGGTGGCTAGCTACTACTTCTACATGTCGTGGAACGCAGCCTACGCCGGGTTGATCCTCGGCTCGACGCTGCTCGATTTCTTCGTGGGCCGAGCGATCTTCAAGGCCGAGCGACACCGCACCAAACGCGCCTTGTTGATCACCAGCATCGCCGGAAACCTCGGCGTGCTCTTCGTCTTCAAATACTACAACTTCTTCATCGGCAGCATGACGCAGGTGTTGGATGTGGCTCCCGGCAGCGCGACGTACCTGTACCATTCGCTTCTGCTGCCGGTCGGCATCAGCTTCTATACGTTCCAAACGCTCAGCTACACGATCGACATCTACCGCGGCAAGCTCGAACCGACCGGCAGCTTCCTCAACTTCGCCTTGTTCGTGTCGTTCTTCCCGCAGTTGGTCGCGGGGCCCATCGTGCGCGCATCGCACTTTCTACCTCAGTTGGAACGAGACAGCCGCTACGACGATCGTCAGGCGGAACGAGGCTTGGCGCAAGTCATGCTCGGCTTGTTCAAGAAGATCTGCATCGCGGACTTGCTGGCCCTCTCGCTCGTGGACAAGGCGTTCGCCGATCCGTCGGCGTGTAGCTCAGCATACCTGCTGCTAGCGGCCTACGGCTATGCATTCCAAATCTACTACGATTTCAGCGGCTACAGCGACATCGCGATCGGCGCGGCCCGTATGCTCGGGTTCGATCTGCCCATCAACTTCAACAGACCATACTGCGCTACCAGCATGCGGGACTTCTGGCGACGTTGGCACATTTCGCTTTCGACCTGGCTGCGGGACTATCTGTACGTGCCGCTCGGCGGCGGCAAGGGGTCGGTCCACAAGACGGCGCGGAACCTCGCGATCGTCATGCTGCTGGGAGGACTGTGGCACGGTGCCGCGTGGACCTTCCTCATCTGGGGAGCCATCCACGGATCGCTCCTCGGCGCCGGACGCATCTTCCATCGCTTCACCGGCATCGACGCCGATCGCTCGTCACAATCGACTCCGGCAAGGCTTCTTCGCGTCGCCCTGACGTTCCACGTGGCGGCCGCGTGCTTTGTGCTCTTCCGATCGGTCGACCTCACCGCAGCGATAGCGTTCTTCCGCCAACTCGGCTCAGTCGCCCCGGCGGCCGCGAGCGTCACGCCGCTGGCATGGGCGGCGCTACTGACAGCCGCCTGCCTCGAATGGACGCCGCGCGCGTGGGTCGCGAAGCTCGGCGACACGTTCCTCCGCATGCCGTCCCCTATGCAGGCTTGCGTCATCACCGGATGCCTGCTGCTGTTCGTCGTCATCGGCGGCAGCACCACGCCCTTCATCTACTTCCAGTTCTAGCGTCGTGTCTCAGCAGGAGTGCGACATTCAGTACCGCGACCGTGAGGGAGCGGCCGGTCTCGGTTTTGCGGGGAATCGCTCCGTGACGGTCGCGGCTCGGAACACTGCCGACGCAGGTTCGGCGAACCACGACACAGGAGCGGTCTCGCGCTTCACGTGGCGAGGATGAACCCGTAGTTGAACAGGCTCAGTGGCGGGCGGAACTCGCGTACGATGCTCAGCCCCGCCTCGTGGATCTGCCGACGGATGCGTCGCCGCGAGAAGCCCTTGCGCCCCATCTCCCAGTGGTGCTGGCCGTCGAACCGGTGTGTGACTCTCCAAGGGACCCCAGCCGACGCGAATAGCGGCTCGATGAGCGGTAGATTCACACCGAATGATACACCCATCGTGCGGCATGGAATCGTGATGATGACCTGCTTGCGCGCCACGCGGGCGAGTTCACGCAAGGCGGACACGAACTCCTCGAACGGCAGGTGCTCGAGTATTTCCGCTGCCAGCACGGTATCCACCGCACCGCCGGCGATGGGTAGATGCGTAATGTCACCGGCAACGGACGGCGCGAGTGCGGGATCGAGGTCGATCGAATGAACGGTAATGCCCCAACGTTCGAGCAGCCACGCGGTGAGGCCGGCTCCGATCCCAACTTCCAACGCGGTTCCGCCGCCCGCGGCGACGAGCTTGGCCTGCTTCCAGCAGCTCATGATCCTCGGCAGCGTCATGTAGCTCTCGCCGTAATGCGCTGCGTCAACCTGCACGGTGTGCGAGGCCTCAGCGCGCGAGGGAAGCTCAGTTGGCACGGCAAGCGTCGTCATCGCTGTAGTTATCGGAATGTCCGGTGCGCGGGTGAAGCGCAAAAGCCGGCGGCGGTAGACACAGCTACCGGCAGCAAGCCAGATGAAGCCCGTTGCTCCGACCCCGCTCAATAGATGGGTGGCATGGGCAAGC